>NZ_JANQVQ010000075.1 GCF_030730205.1 Paraglaciecola sp. | reverse complement strand
AAATAATAGTGAGTTAGAAGGAGTAGGTAAAACCGAGTGTGAGGCGTTTGTCTGTTAAGTCGCGGATGACTTGTTCTGAACTCCTATCTAAGTAGCGAAAAGAAGAATTAACGACCAGGTTTTGACTCAAACTTTTCTTCAAACTTACTGTAATGGTAATGCTATCTTCGTCGACAGTAGTTTTATTTTCAATCTTGGATAAACTCGAATTTAAAGCAATATTTGTTGTTTTACCCAATTGGTAATTTGAATTTATCGAAATTGACTGATTTTTACGACTCCTTTGTGATTCTAAGTATTCCGTATCGGTGTAACGATAATTTATGGATACTTTCAGTTTCTTTAGGCTATAGCCGATAGTGGCTTGAGCAGTTTTATTTAGAATGACTTCATCGGTTAAGTCATTGACTATGCTATTAAAATTTATAAACTCTTCGCCTGGTTGCAATTCATAACTCAGATCGTTTGGTTGAAAACAGTCCAAAAGGTCTGTAGAGCCAATTGGGCAAACAAAAACCCCTAGTGATTCTTCGGTAACACTAAGTCTGGAAAAGGAGGTTACGTCCTCACTGTAAGACATTGAACTACGTAGAGACTTTAGATTGTAAGTAAATTTAGCACTGTAAGCATCACCATAAAAACGCTTTCCATAATTTAGGGCTAAACTTGTTCTGTTAGTAAATGCCCAATTCGAACTAACACCAATATACTCAGTTTTTTGGAGTTCTTGTTCTAAATTGTTGAAGGTTATTTCTATAAATCTGTTGTTGCTTGGACTCCATTTTAAACCCGCACCATAGCTAGTTGTGTCAATATTCCTGGGGTTAGCAACCTGGGTCTCAGAAGATAAATCATAAGTTGTATCCGAACCTGTCAAAACGAAACTCAGATCATTGAACAAACCGAAATTAATGTTTCCATTCAATATTGTTGATTTAAAGTTCTGATTATTTCGACGTGCAGTGTCATTCTGTTGAGCGCTTAGATTAAAACCTATCCGCCTCAGATTTCTACCGTTGTAAACCCTCAACGTTAAACCTTTATTTGAGGAGTTTAAACTAGGGCCATCATCTATTGAATTGTCAGCAGTGCTCTTAGAATAAAGAGCTTGCCAATCTAAGCCAACATATTCTGGGTTTGGCATGGCAAAATTTAAAATGGCACTGTATTTATCTGTTTTGGAAAGCTCACCTGTTGACAATAGTCTATCTACGATAAAACCATCTGACTGGTTGCTCGGACGATAATTTTGATCAGCTTTCAAAGCTAAACTCATTAAGTTTTCTATAATTGAGGTATTTGAGTTTAAGCGAAAGTCGGTAAAACTCCTCGAAGTTGCATCTTCATACCCACCTTGTTTAATTTGACTATGGTTTATAGCGAAGTCACCTGTTAATACTTTGCTTTTATAAACCGAAACTAATGATGGGTTTAGTGTAGCAGCATACGCGTCCTCAGTTTTTTCATTAGCCCTTTGGGTTTGGTATATATTGGCGGATGTATCAAGCGCTTTTTTTACTGTTAGTTCACCGGCGTAACTCAGGTTTGTTGACAGGTAGGCACCGACTAAAAAGCATAGACTATAGACTTTAAAATGGGGCACTTCTAAAACCACTAATGAGTACCTGCATAATAATAGCCATATCCAGAGCCATCGTTATTAACATCTTGGGATTTGTTGATAACAAACCCAATCGCCATCTCTGGATTTAATTGTCCTACGGCCTTTTGAATATCAGTCAGTTTAGTCTTATTTTCTTCAGCCACGACAATCGCTTGGCCTGCTAAATTCGCGAGAATAGCGGTTTCGTTTATACCTAAAAGGGGAGGTGTATCTACAATTACAATACGATCTGAATAGCGGTTCGCCATTTCTTCTACAGCTTCATACATTTTTTCACTGGCTAACAATTCAGTAGAAAGGTGATGAGACTTACCCGCGGTGATAATTCTGAGATTAGGTATATTGGTTTTACACAAAATCTCTGACAGATTAGTTTTCTCGCCAAGTAAAAACTCCATCAAGCCGGCTTTGTTTTCTAACTCTAGAGTTTTCATCACATTAGGACGAAGTACATCTGCGTCAACCAATAACACAGTTTTATCTTGTTCCAGTGCTATGCTAAGAGCTAAATTAACTGCGGTAAAGGTTTTACCTTCCCCAGGCCTTGAACTTGTGACCATGATAATGTTGCTATTACTCAGCGATTTAGAAAGTGGTCCAAAGGCATTGTCTATTATTTTCCGTTTTATGGCCCTATATTCTTCATTAATTAATTGCCTGCTGGTCAACGTCGAAACGAAACCTTTAGCATGTAATTTCTCAAGATCAATTTCAATATAAGCCGCTTCGTTTAAGACTCGCTCAACATTTTCCGAGTAATCGGTTGTCGAGGAATCCTCAGACAGTATTGCTTCCATTTCTGGTTTATTCGAATACTCTATATTTTTGTTTGAATTTTTATTTATAGCATCTTCTTTTTGCCTTAATAACGCTTTTTCAATAGAGTTCATGAAAAAATCCTCGCATACACGTTAATATGAAGTAGTTCAAAACCTACTAAACTAGCAAAAGCAACCAATATTACACCGCTAGAAGCGATAAATACTAACATGCGATTTCGATTAACTTTCCGAATTTCTTTGGTATGTAAATGACTCACTATACCAAAAACTGGATATGAGGTTAGTGAAGTAAGTTGACTACCTCTAAGTAGTATAGGATTCAATTGACTGATTAAAAACGCCAGACCTAATCCAGACGAGAAACCTACTATTAAAACCGCGACATAACCAATTATCCTATTAGGACCGCTTGGTTTTAAAGGCGCTAGTGGTGGATCGATAACCCTGAATTTTACATCTTCAGATGAAACATCCGCTTTTTGAGCTAGGTCGTTAGATTCTTTGCGGCTTAGAAGTTCCTCATATTTCCTTTTAGTAATGCCGTAATCTCTATTAAGTGCTACAGATTCAGCTTCAACTTGCGGAACTAAGTCTATTTTTTGTCTGATGGCTTCGATTTTTGATTCATAATCAGCTTGTCTGACTTTCAAGGAAGCGATAACACCTTGCATTCGAGTGGCCTCAATTTTTAATTCGCTTGAAATAGAACCAATTGGCGCACCGCTATCGATATTTTCTCTAGCTGCATAATAATCTTGTATTTCTTTTTCCCTAGAGTCTTTCAATGATTTCAATAGATTATTCGCTTCTATAACATCAGGATGTAAATCAGTATATTTTAATTTCAACTGGTCCAAATTGGCCTCTAAACTCTCGATCCTACTGTCATAGGTAGTAGTCAACGCAAATTTTGAGTCAGTACGTCTAACTGCCCCTTGTGAGTTTTCGTTATTTGAGCCCACGACCTCCCCAAGCAGCGTTTTCATTTGTTGTTCGGTCTCTTTAATTGTCAATTTTGTATTTTCTAATTCACTCAGCAGTTGATTATAATTTTGGGTAAAGGACCCTTGATTTGGTAACATATCTGAATATTTTCTTTTGAAATCAGCTACTTTCTGCTCTGCTGACGCTAATCTGGCTTCATATTCATCAATTTGTTCCTCTAAAAATTGTGTGGCTGACTCTGAGTCTTTCCGATTATTACCATGCATCCCCTCGACAAATAAATCGAGTGTTGCTTGAACAATTGTTTTAGCCATTTCTGGATTAGCATTTTCATAAGCAATGGTGTACAAGTTGTCTCTACCAGCTGCCCTTAATTTAATATTTGATGACAAAGATGAAATTAACGCTTCATATTCAGTGGCATTTTTAGCTGTGATATCAAGGTCTGATTCTCTTGCTATCGCTTCAAGATTGGCACGATTTAATAGCGTCTTAACCATCATTGCAATTTCTTGCTGGGGATTAGTTTGGATAGCTAAACCTCTTAACAATGGCTGTAAAACCGAGCGCGTATCAACATAGACTCTTGCTTGTGATTCATAAACATCTGGTTTTGCAGCTACATAGAGAAAACCCAAGGGGCAAATTAACCATGAGCAAATCATCACGTATCGCTTTTTTATCCATACACCTTTGATGTAGTCAAAGATAAGCTCAATAGTTTTTTGTAAATCCTGCATGTAAAATATTTCTCGTAGTGTCTAAAACCAAGCTTCTGGAATAATCAAAATATCACCAGGTAGAATGTCAATATTCTGTTCGATATCACCCTCTTTTATCAGGTCATCAATTCTAATAAGGTACGTTTTTTGAACGCCGTCGACGATTCTAACCAGCTTAGCTTTGTTACCGGCTGCAAAATCTGTAAGACCACCAACTGAAATCATTAGGTCTAAAAGAGTCATTTTTTCGATATAATTAATTGCTCGGGGGTTCGTTGCTTCACCTATTACTCGAACCTGTTCGCTTAAAGGCCCATTAAAGTTATTGACACTGACGGTCACTCTAGGATTGTTAATGTATTTTGAGAGTCTTTCTTCAACTTCTCTGGCTAGCATGGTAGGCGTTTTGCCTGTTACGGGAACGTCTTCTACGAGGGACGTCGTTACCTTACCGTCTGGGCGCACAACAAACGACCCTGATATATCTGGATTGCGCCAAACAAATATCGACACCGAATCTCCAGGGCC
>NZ_JANQVQ010000074.1:88801-117487 GCF_030730205.1 Paraglaciecola sp. | reverse complement strand
AATAGCCACTATTTGGAGTCTCAAGGCTGTTCCACCAACTTAGATCGCCAATTGTTGCGGATATTGGGCAGTGTGCCGTTTTGTTCTAAATCCTGCATTGAGGCACTTAAGGTTTCTACTATGTCTCGGTCAGTATCAATACTGCAGGCTAGGTGAAAATCTAACTGAAGCTCATCAATTTCAAGTAAATTTTGATATTGTTGAATCTCTTCACTGCGCTTCAAACGATAGCGAATTAAATCATCATTAATGATCACTAAATCTATATTGCGGCTGGGAACCTCTAATAAAGTCAACAAGGAATCATAGTTACTCGTCGCATAGAGATTACTGTTTTCTTCAAACCCTTTTGATAGTAAAAATTGATGAGTGACGTCGTCTTGAATAACCGCGGTTCTAAATTTTTTGGCATCTTCAACACTAGCCAGAGGAATGTCTTTGCGCCGCTTTAAGGAGTAAAACGAACTAGTGGCGCTCGCAATGTGGCCAATCCATTGAAATTGAGTTTCACGGATTGGTAAACGAGCTAAGGAATATATACAGGTATTGTGTTCTTGAACCGCACGTTTAAAGGCTAATGACCATGGGTGAACATCGATTGTATATTGATAAGGAGAGGCTCGAAGCGTTGCCTCTACTATTTCGGTAGAGAGTCCGCTGATAGACGTTTTATCAACGATTTGGAAGGGTGCTAAATGTTCCGTAACTATAGTAAGGCGTGTAGCAAATACATCGCCAATAATCAACAATGCAGAACCCAAGCAAGCGCTAAAATAGTATTTCAAAATCAAGTTGCCTTGTGTTGTTTGGCATAGCGTAAAAGTATATGGTTTTAGAAATCAAGAAATAGCTAGATGTACCCTAAATCTGCATATAGTTAAAGCATAAATTAACTAACACGGGTTAATAACATTTATGGTGTAAAGCTTATGAGGATAAGAAAAGAGCAGAGCTAGCGGTGTTGCTTCATAAGGCTTAACTTATCATTTTACTAACAATACTGCGCTCTGCTGGTCATATTGTTGCACGAAGTAAACAAAGTCATCTCTTCGCTGTGGCTTGCTGTAGTAATAACCTTGGACAAAATCACAACCTAAATCTGTTAACAAATTTGCGGTTTCTGCGTCTTCAACGCCTTCGGCAACAATGTTGCAGCCAAGATTTTGAGCTAAATAAATCGTTGATTTAACAATGGCGAGATCAGCATTACTGTTGGCAATATTGCGAATAAAGGAGCGGTCGATTTTGATTTGTCCTACCGGAAGATCTCGTAACAAGGCTAGAGAAGAATAACCTGTACCAAAATCATCAATACTAAACACTAAACCAGCTTCTGAAATTTGCTGCATAGTATTTTTGACCTGAGCAATATCAGTCATCATGGCGCTCTCGGTCACTTCTAACATCAATTTATGGTCTTTCATGGCATGTTTTGTCAACACCTTACGTACCTTAGACACAATCATTGGATCCTGTAAGTCTTTAACAGATAAATTGATATGAATACAAAGTTCTAAGCCAGATCCGCTAAAGGATTCGATATCTTCAGACACTCGCTGCATAACCCACTCAGTAATGCGATTGATGAGTGCACTTTGCTCCGCAACTTTAATAAATTTATCTGGTGCAATATAGCTACCGTCTGCTTGTGGCCAACGAAGTAAAGCCTCTGCTCCGTGGATACTATTCGTTGAAAGGTCAATGATAGGTTGATACCACAATTCAAATTTTTCTAAGGAGATTGCCTCTTTTAATTGAGCGGCAATATGGACTTTTTCTGCGGCCCCACTTTCCAAACTTTCATCGTATTCAGTATATAAATTTGAGTGTTTTTTACTGGCATACATCGCAAGATCGCCTTGCTGCAACAACACGCCGATAGATTGACCATTCTCAGGGAAATGGGTTACCCCAATACTGGCACTGACACTTAATTCGTAATCTTCAATTTCAAAGGTTGTTTCTAAGCTATGATGAATAATATCAACAATGTGGCGGGTATGCGCACTTTCATCTTTCGTTGAAACAATGGCAAATTCATCGCCACCAAGACGAAAGAGCTGTATATCAGAGGGAAGCGCTTGCTTAAGTTTTTGTCCAACTCGAATCAATAATAAATCGCCAACATAATGCCCTAATGCATCATTTATTTGTTTAAATCGATTAAGATCCAGGATTAAAAGACTAAAGTACTGTCGTGCATCGATGTGCTCCTGTAAGCAATCCATCAAAAACTTTCGATTGGGCAAACCCGTCAAGCTATCGTGTAAGGCATTACTACGCTCAGCGGCAGCAGATTGTTCAAGTTTATTTAAGCTGGATAAACTAAAGCGAACCACTAAAGCAACGAAACAGGCTCCAGCAAACATAATGGTAGAAACCATCACATCGGCAGCATTAAGGCTCGACTGCAGAAAAAAGTAATAAGAAACGCCAAGATAACCCGCAATAAAAAACAGGACTAAAGCCCGCAGCACACGCCACCCTGCGTTATTATCTGTCTTATAAATATGGTTAACCGGACCAAGGCTGAACAATAACAAAATAGTACCAAGCAAAATTATCGACAAAGCAAACACATGCAACACAGGGGCAACCTCTTACTTCGGGCTCTATTTATGCTTTATTAACGACAGGCTAATAAAGCGTAGTAGAAGTAATGTAGTCGAGATTTGAAAGAAGCAATAGCAAAAACAGAGCAGACTAGTTAGCCCACTCAATTTTACTTAAACCAAGTGCCTAACATGCGCAATATTTGAACAAAAACATGGTTAAATGAAGTGAGTCAGCTCTTAGTTTACCAAGGTAGTACCGCCATCTACCGGAATTATTTGGCCAGTGATAAATCCCCCCGCCTGACTGGCAAGCATGATTGCAACCCCCGCTATATCACTCGCTTTACCCCAACGGCGCATAGGAATCGTTTGCAATTCCTCCTCAAACGCAGCCTTATCTTCACTTAAAAACTCGGTCATTTTAGAATAAAAACGTCCGGGAGCAATGGCGTTAACCCGAATATGAGCTGCTGCCAGTTCATTCGCTAGTATGCGTGTTGCTTGATGAATAGCGGTTTTAGAAATAGCATAACTAAAATTATCTAGGCCATTGCCAACAATACCCGCTATTGAGCCAATATTAATGACTGATGAGGTATCGTTTGTCGACGCATTTTTTGCTAATAAAGGGCTTAAGGCTTGGGTTAAAAAGAAAGGACTTTTTACGTTCAAGTCCATGACCTTATCCCATCCCTTCTCTGGAAACTGTCCAAATGGTGCTCCCCACGCAGTGCCCGCGTTATTCACCAATACATCGAGGTGAGTTTCACGTTGCTGAAGTTGTTCGACTAGCTGCGTTAAGCCCTCAGCAGTGCCAATATCACCAGGCAACGCAATACACTCACCAAACTGGCTTAACTCTTGTGCAGCAGTCATACAGGCTTCGGCTTTTCGAGCGGTAATGTAAACCCGTTTTGCACCGGCTTGCAAAAAACCTTGAGCAATATAGGCTCCTAAACCCCGTGAACCGCCTGTAACCAGACAAACTTTGTCCTGCATAGAAAATAACGTATCGATCATACCAGCCTCTCCTTTTGAGCTTTTTAGACTAACAAAAGATAACTTAATTGCGCTATTTATTAACGTGATATGTCAGCCTGCCCGTCGCTTATACACTTCACATTCCCGGCCTTGCTAGCCGTTTAAATGCACTCAAAGCCAAACAAATTAGCTGGCTGAGAGAGTTTCAGTGAGCACAAACCACTCCATTTAATGTTCGCAACAGGCTTTTTGTGATGGCATCCAGCGTTTGTATAGCTGGTATAAAATAAGGCCGGCTAAGACAACGGCACTAAACTGATACAAAGTGCTGACCATTTCACTGTGTTCGCCCATATTCAATTGTAACTGCCATGAAAACAGCTCAAACAGGTAATCTAATATGAGGCCAGCGGCTAAGGCACTCACCACGATACTGGCTAAATATAAGACCAGCTCTCGATTACCTAACTCTTTTCGAATTACCATCAAAGTGGCGATATTCGTTGCAGGTCCAGTTAACATGAAAACAAGCGCGGCACCCGGCGTAATCCCCGATAATAAAAGCCCTACAGCGATAGGAGTGGAAGCAGTTGCACAAACGTACATAGGGATTGAAATCAACACCACCACTAACATTGCTAAAACGCCTTGACCATATTGTGCTAAAAAACCAGCGGGTACAAATGTCGTCACTGCGGCAGCAAAAAATAATCCAATTAGTAACCACACCATAAAGTCACGCAATAATTGACCAAAACCAAAGGTAAATACCGACTTCAGCTGCTCCCATTTAGTCGGTTTTGCGGGCGGCTTATTACTGCAACATGAACTACTTTTTTGAGGCTCTACCTTTTTAACTGGCCGAGTGTCTGAGACACCAAACCATTGGATCATCATGCCAGCAACAATAGCTGAACATATAGCGGCAATAGGTCTAGCAATAGCCATTACCGGTCCCATCAACGCATAAGTAATGCCGATTGAATCAACACCTGTTTCTGGGGTCGCGACTAAAAAACTGGCAGTGCTGGCCTTGCTTGCCCCACTACGACGTATGCCCATAGCAACCGGGATGACTGAACAAGAACAAAGTGGTAACGGTGCGCCAATAATAGCAGCGTTAAACACGGAGCCTTTTTCACCCAGCACCTTTTCAATCAGACGAGGAGGTACACACTGGTGAATTATTCCCGCAATTAGCATACCCAACAGTAGATAAGGTGCTGACTCAATAAAAAGCTGAACAAAATTTTCGACAAACATCTTAACTATCTCCTTCTAACGTAGAAATAATCGTACAAAATTCAGCACTTTCAGGGCCTCCGCAACAATATTTCTCGAGGTCAATTAAGGTCGTTTGCATGTTTTTTAATTGGCTTATTTGTTGAGAGATTTCTTCTATTTTATTGCGCGTAATTAACTTTGCTTCAGCACAAGCATGCTGATCTTTGTTATCTTTAATCGCTAAGAGGGCGCTGGTTTCAGCCAAACTAAAACCACTTTCTTTACAGGCTAAAATAAACTTAGTTGTAGCAACATCTTCTTGCGTGTATTCACGGTAATTATTTTGATTTCGTTGAGAAGGGCTCAATAAACCTGCCTTTTCGTAATATCGTAAGGTATGGGCACTTATCCCGACTTTTTTAGCAAGCTCACTAATTTTCATTACTTTTTACACTGATAGCGTTTTTGTGAAGACCATCATAAACCTTAGAGTATGCTCGAAGGTCAAGCATTTTAAAACATCGATATCTCGGCAGTCGAGCTTAATAGAGTCATATAAAAAAGGCCTCTACAAGAGGCCTTAGCAAAATACTTAAAACGCAGGTTATTTCTAGATACGAGCGTTCAATTCTAATGCAATGGGTGAGCCAGTTAGACCTTTCTCAGCAACCCAGTCACTGAGCGTTTTACCGTCAGATTCAGGTGAGGACAGCTGATTTTTTGGCATTTTTTTGATCATCAACGTGCCTGACTCCACCGCATTGTTCAGTAAAGCTGTACGAATTAAGCTTTCGCCGCTACATGAAATACCCGAGTAATAATCTTGTAACTTTAATTTATGATCACTTTCTACTTTCTTCATTTTTTTGCGTAATTCGTCTTTGTCATCTGCTTTAACAATAGTGCAGATATTTTGTAGATCGGCGTTAATGTCAGCATATACCGCATGACTAAAAGCCAAAGAGACAACACTCATTAACATCGACACTTTCATTATTTTCAACATGGGGTACCTACGAGATATGGGGTGAATTTCAACTCGCGCATTAGAATCCAAATTAATTGATTAAAATATAACCACACCTATACACAGGTATTTAATTTTATAAGTAATGCAAGATACCGCTGACCTGTTACAAAATAATGCTGCCTAAATAGGATAACTTACCAAATTTTAGTGACGCAAATAGCAGACAAGCGTGCACATGTGGTGCCTATTTTAATGACTTTTTTAACGCATGAATAAACGTTACCACAATAAAAATCGCTACACTGAGATAACACATGGAGGTAACGGCTGCACTTAATAGACTTTTTGTAAAATGTGTCCGTTTAAACACGGCCAATAAGGTAACTGCAATCATTCCACATAAAATAAACAACATAACGATGGCCTCTCACTTCTTCTCTAAAAACCTTTCTTGGGTATTTTTAGTCATTAGCTATAGTCGTGCCATTTATGTAATCAACTGTTTTAATTGATAATTAGTTTAAAAATATAAAAGGTATCGTATGAGCAAGCCATATTCTGTCGTCAATAAACAACACTGTTAGCTATTTACCCAATTACTCAGCTCCATAGTGACAGCTTTATTATGTTCAGCTAAAAACGCTAAAAAGCTACGGGCATTCCGATTGGTAATTCGTTCATACGGAAAGCCAATTTTTACCGCTGTAGCGACTGAACGGTCGCAGTTACCCACATCAAAGGCAACATGGGCATCGCTGGCAAAAACGACTTTCCAGTCAAGCTGATCCACCAGCTCCAAAATTTTTGAACAATTAGGTTCACTCCCCTGGCGAGAGTAAGAAAATGAGCTGTTATTAATTTCAATGAGGACATTATTGTCTTTTGCGGCTCGTATCACTTCAGAATAGTCTATCGGAAAGTTGGGGTTTCCTGGGTGTCCTAATATTTGGCATTGACCCGTTTCAAAAGTTGTTATTACTGCCGCGGTATGCGCTTTTTTATTTAATGGCGCAAAAACTGGCTCGTGAAAACTTGCAATGGCAAAATCTAGATAAGGATGAAGTCCGGTAGGAATATCTAAACCGCCTTTTTCGGGCATAATATTCGCTTCAATTCCTCGTAACATCACCACATCATCAACCATTCTTGGTAAGACATGGCGATTACCAAAGTGCCATGGATGCGGAGAGTCAGGCATTTGTGGACCATGATCGGTAATTGAAAACATTTCCAAGCCTTTCAATTTTGCCTGCTGAAAATATTCAGCTACGGTACTATAAGCATGAGTGCTAGCCACTGTGTGGGCGTGAGTATCCACTAAAATTTTCATAATGCCCTCGATATTAAACAGACTGTCGTTTGATGACTTACTTTATCAAGCTTTTAAAGCTTTGGTTAAATTAAGATCTTATTACTTTATAAAATTGCATTTGCAAAATAACATAAGTGATTATATAAATACTTATCTACTTAATGTGAGCACAAACATGGATTTCTTTGATGAATTAAATGAGTTAGCACTAGGAAGTCGACTCAAGCGATTAAGCGAGCGCTTTATAAGTGAAGCAGCTGAAATATATGAGCATTTTGGTTTAGACGTGCAACCTAGATGGTTTACTATGCTTGCTTTATTGCATAAGCAGCAACCAATCAGCGTCGTTGAGGCGGCAAGCGCTCTGGGAATTTCACAACCCGCTATTACTCAATTCTGCCAACAACTATCGCAACGGGATTTAATCAACATCGAGATCTGTCATAAAGACGCTAGACGTAGAATTATTTCGCTCAGTGAACTTGGCATGACAACAGTACAGACGATGCTACCTATTTGGCAGGCAGTGCAGACAGCAGCCAAAGAAATAAGCCAAGAAGAGGGTAGTGATTTATATTTGGCACTGCAAAAATGCGAAAACGCGATGAAAAAAAAGACACTGAAACAACGAACTATTGAGGCTTACGATGCCAATCTCTGAACCTTTAATTTTCCACCCTTTCACCCCAGAGCTTGCCCCTTACTTTCAACAAATCAATCAGCAATGGATTGAAAAGATGTTTGTCATGGAGGATATCGATAAAGAGGTGCTCAACCACCCACAACAGTATGTTATTGAGCCAGGAGGCTTCATATGGTTTGCCGAGCACCCAGCTTTAGGCGTAGTCGGAACCGGCGCGCTATACAAAAAAGCCGAGGGTGTGTTTGAGTTAACCAAGATGGGTGTATTAGAAAAAGCTCGAGGTGCAAAGGTTGGTGAATTATTATTGCAACATATCCTGCATCAGGCTAAAGCTATCGCATTTAATCAGCTGTTTTTATTAACAAACAGCAAATGTGAGGCGGCTATTCATTTATACGAAAAAAATGGTTTTGTTCATGACACTCAAATAATGGAAAAATACGGTAAAGCTTACCAAAGATGCAATGTCGCCATGAAGCACATAGCAAAAAATTGATCTTGTTTTGTTAATAAATTTTGACAGTGTAGCAAGCAATAGATAATGTATCTGTGCGAATTCAATAGAGGTAATTTGTTATTCGTTACTCCATGGTTTTATTCTTGTTCATCTTTTGTGCTGACGTATTTCCTAAAGAATTGAGGATTGCGTTGTCTATTTCTAACAGCGCACAACGCATGGCAAATTACGCTTTAATATCAGATTTTGAAGCGGCCTACCCTGACATCAACGTATCTGTTACGGCTTTTACCAGTGAAGTATATAAAGAGAAATTCCCTACTTTTTTGGCTAATAAACATTTTGATGTGCTTTATTGGCATGCTGGAGAACGGCTTTTTGAATACATTAAACAGGGAGAGGTTACTGCGATAACCGAACTCTATCATCAGAACGCGTTATTAGAAGTATTTGATCAATCCGTTGTCAGGTCAGTTTCATTACAAGCTGAAATTTATGCCTTACCCATGTCTTATTATCAGATTGGTTTTTATTACAATACGGCTTTATTTACCAAATTAGGCATAGAAGCTCCTAACACCTGGACGGAGTTTTTAGAGGTATGCGCGGCATTAAAAAAGAATAATGTGCCGCCTATCTTTATTGGTTCCAAAAGCAATTGGCCAGCTACCGCATGGTTTGACTACCTCAATTTACGAATTAACGGCCTCTATTATCATCAGCAACTCTTAAGGGGTGAAACGTCCTTTTTAGAGCCAAAAGTCAGAGATGTTTTTACTAAATTAAAGACATTAATAGAGGCCGGATACTTTATTAGTGATCATCAACAATATGACTGGAAACAGGGTATCGCTCCGTTATTCCGTGGTATGACGGGCATGGTGATGTTCGGCAACTACGCTATTCAAGATTTTCCCCAAGCTAAATCAACCGAAATAGGTTTTTTCAAATTTCCTTTATTTGACGGAAAACAAGATGAGTATTTTGAAGAAGTGCCTTTGGATGTATTACTTATCCCGAGCATAAGCGACAAAAAACAGCTCGCAGAAACGTTTTTAAAATTTGCGTCTAAAAGTGAAAATCAGCAGCGCTTTAACCAGACACTGGGCATCATCTCACCCAATAAATTTGCTCAGGTGAACAACTCCGAACTTGTCCAAAAAGCCTATGATGTTATTGCTAACTCTTCCGGTATTTCACAATTTTTTGATAGGGATGCCAAAAGCGAATTTGCTGAAAAAACAATGCCAATCATCGATGCTTTTTTAAGTAAACCTGATATCGAATCTACCCTCATCCAACTTGAAAAAGTTAGGTTTGAAGTATTTCCCTAATTCATCAACGCTGCTAATGTGAAGCCGCAAATAAGAGCAATACGACTAAGCAATACCCCAGGAGAAAAGTAATGGATAAGTTTATGCAAGCGGCTATTGATGAAGCCAAACTTGGCTTAGCAGAAGGTGGCATTCCTATTGGTTCAGTGCTCGTGCATAAAGGGCGCATTATTGGCAGAGGCCATAATCGCAGAGTTCAGTCCGGTAGCCCTACACTTCACGGCGAAATGGACGCCCTAGAAAATGCGGGCCGCCAAGCTGCTTCAGTCTATAAAGAATCCATCATTTATACCACTTTATCGCCTTGCTCAATGTGTTCTGGGGCGATTATGTTGTATGGCATTCCTCATGTGGTTGTGGGTGAAAACATCACGTTTTTAGGTGAAGAAGCCTTATTGCAATCAAGAGGAATTAAGGTTCAAGTTGAAAATAACGCTGAGTGTATCGAGCTGATGAAACAATTTATTAGTGATAAACCTGAGCTGTGGAATGAAGACATTGGTGAGTAATAAAGCAAACCAAATGACAAATTAACCGTACTTAATGTTAGCTTTATTTAACATCAAGTCCATATTACATTACCTTCAATAGTATCATTGATAAAAAGATGAAGTCATGGACATGTCGTTAAAAGAAAAAAGCACTTGGGTCTCGCTCATCAGTACGATAGGGGTATTTGGCTATTACTTTTATGGCATTCTTGGTTTGGTTGGCTTGCCTGTAGAAGTAGCGTTGGACAACGCTCTATCTCTTGCGATTAAAATCATCACTATCATTGTTATGCTAGAAATTATTTTTCAATCTTTGTTGGCCGTGTCTCATCACCGCGAAGCAAACTTAGGCAACGACGAACGAGATAAAATTTTTAACGATAAAAGCCATCGTATTAGTTATGTCGTTTTGGTGATAGGGGTATTTGTTACCTTAGGTCGAATTGTCATCGTTGAATACAATCCTAGTTTTACTGCTGAGCTAAATTCGATTCAAATTCCGATGTTAACAGCGCACATCTTATTACTCAGTTTTATCTTGGCTGAAGTTGCACGTTTTATCAGTTTGATATTTTATTATCGTCGAGGTCGCTAACATGGCAGTCGACTTACCCATTAGTAACAAGATCCGAGAACTGCGTTTTTTTGCCAATGAAATGACACAACAAGAATTGGCAGAACTGGTGGGGGTTACTCGTCAAACTATCATGGCTATCGAAAAAAGTAAGTATTCACCAACATTAGAATTAGCGTTTAAAATTGCCGAAATATTTGGTCAATCGATCGAAGAAGTTTTTCAATATCACCCGAAATAATAGGGCGTTTATCGGCTTACCTTTTTGGGTATTTATTCTGCTTAAACATCAAATAAAAAATAACCCACTGCATAGTGGGTTATTTTATTGATATTAAAGGGTAAGCAAGTATTTACTTACTACTAATCCCCAATCCATTCAACGCGGTATAAATCCCGACGTCTGTCTAAATAATTTCGAACCGAACCCTCGTTTTCAAGTTGAGTTAATTTATCAAAATCAAGGTCAACGATAAGCGTCATCTCTGTGTTAGGCGTTGTCTCTGAAACAATCGCATCATGAGGAAATGCAAAATCAGAGGGAGAGAAAACAGCCGACTGTCCGTACTGAATATCAACGTTATCAACCTTCGGTAGATTACCCACACTACCCGCAATCGCGACGTAACATTCGTTCTCGATTGCCCGAGCTTGCGCACAGCGACGAACTCGTAAATAGCCATTTTTGGTATCTGTCCAAAACGGAACAAATAACACTTTTATATCTTGCTCGGATAACAATCTACCTAACTCAGGAAATTCAACATCATAACAAATCAAAATACCAATTTTGCCAAAGTCCGTATCGAAAGCTTGCAGCTTGTTTCCGCCGCGCATAATCCAATCACGTTTTTCGTGCGGCGTTGGGTGCAACTTGTATTGGCTCTCAATTTCGCCACTGCGATGACATAAATAACTGATATTGAATAACTCATCGTCTTCAATCACTGGCATTGAACCGGCAATAATATTGATATTGTATGACACCGCTAGACGTGACATTTCAGTCAAAATTTCATCTGTGTAGGCTGCTAAATTCCAGATCGCGTCAATCGAAGACTCTGCCGGTTTTATACCCATTAATGGGGCATTAAAAAACTCTGGGAAGAGTGCAACGTCACATTTGTAATCAGACAAGGCGTCTACAAAATATTCAGCCTGCTGCAATAACGCGGGTACATCTTCGAAGTAACGCATCTGCCATTGTACACAACCGATACGCGCTGTATTTCTGTGACCACCAAACAGCTTTTGCTCTTCTGGGTCATAATAAATATTGTGCCACTGTAACAAGGTTGCATAACCCATTGAGTCTTTATCTTCGGGCAAATATGCTTTTAATATCTGTTTAACTTCAAATCCGTTGGACAGCTGAAAAGTCAAAATAGGATCAAATAAGTCTTTTGATTTTACCGCTTCAATATATTCATAAGGCGTCATGTCTTTGGCATGTTGGCGATAATTAGGGATACGACCACCGGCCATGATTGATTTAAGGTTGAGGTTTTTACACAACTCTCTTCTGCCTTCATACAAACGACGACCCACTCGTAATCCTCTGTACTCAGGTGATACGAATACGTCTACACCGTACAACACATCGCCTTTGGGATCATGGGTGGTCAAATAAGCATCACCGGTAATCTCATCATAGGTATGCTTGTCGCCAAACTTATCATAATCAACAATGACAGAAAAAGCGCAAGCAATGACTTTTCCTTTATCTTGAATACAGATTTGCCCGGTAGGGAACATGTTTAACATCGCTTGATATTTTTTAAGGGGCCAAGCACCACCCACTTTTTTATAAACCGTATCCATCAGCTCTTTGACGTCGGGATAATCACTGATTTCTAAATATCTGAGCTCAAAACTATGTTGCGGCTCTTCCTTGGCGGAAGTTTGTTCATTCTCTTTTTGCATTAAAATTTTTCCTCAGAAACGATTATGAATTTGTTTTATTTTTGGTAAGTAAGTATTCGAATTCGGGATCCACAACTAAGCGTCCTTGCATGGCCTCTCTGCCTAATAACATCAGATAACTCATTTC
Organism: Paraglaciecola sp.; assembly: GCF_030730205.1. GTDB lineage: Bacteria > Pseudomonadota > Gammaproteobacteria > Enterobacterales > Alteromonadaceae > Paraglaciecola. Next base: position 104,896 of record NZ_JANQVQ010000074.1, on the reverse strand, counting down.
TGACCGGTCTGTTAGGGTAAGTTGAATGGGCCATTTCATCTTAGCCATGACTATCGTGGTGGTAATAACGAAGCGTTTTTCTCGTGTTGCAGTTGAGCTTTTTACTTTTCTGACATCGGCAACCTTGACTTCTCTGCGTACAATTTTACTGACTTGATGAATATCTGGATGAATATCAAAACTCACCCAAGATTCACCATCCCGCTCAAATTCATCAATATTATCAACATGCAAAGACGAGGTGGTTGCGCCGGTATCAACTCTCACATTTAGATCATTGATACTCAGTTCGGGTAAGTCACATAACTCTAACGAGCCGACTACGTGTTTATTTCCGAGTACGTTCATTATTTCCCTCTTTGATTTTTACAATACTATTGTCTGTTCCGCTAAGTCCAGATTATCTTGTAACAACTCAAGGCCAACAGCGACTGAGTCAGGCTGCTTAAAATATGCCACGTGATACATTGCCTCGCCGGTTTGGGTTAGTGGAATATTTTGTTTACCTACAATTACCCCCTGAGCTGGTGCTAATATTTTGGCCAATTCATTGCCATAAGGGTCTGATATTAGGGCCAATACATCACCTTTTTGCACGTGATCACCTAATTGTGCGACGTGGTTTACAAAGCCACTTTCAGAAGCCCTCACCCAGCCACTTTGACGGGCAATAAAAGGTTGAATACTGTGTTCTTTACTGGATTTTCGTTTGTTCAACATACCCACTTCACGCATCACATTGATAACCCCCTTCAAACCGGCTCGAATCGACATTTCGTCGTACCGTAGGGCTTCACCGGCTTCGTATAAAATCACGTTGACGCCCATATCTGCAGCGCATTGGCGCAGTGAGCCTTCGCGAATATCAGTATTCAGTAATACAGGTAAACCAAATGACTTGGCCATGGCTAGTGTTGTTTCGTCAGCAAAGTCCCCTCGAATTTGCGGTAGATTGCTGCGATGAATGGCGCCAGTATGAAGATCTATTCCGTAATCGCATTTAGATACAATTTCAGTTAAAAATAAATGAGCTATCCGGCCTGCCAACGAGCCCTTGGCCGAGCCGGGGAAAGAGCGATTGAGATCGCGCCGGTCAGGCAAATAGCGACTTTGGTTTAAAACACCGTAAACATTAACCATGGGCACAGCAATGAGCGTACCGCGCAAGCGCTGTATGGCCTTACTTTTCAATAATCGAGCGACAATTTCGATACCATTTAACTCGTCACCGTGAATTGCAGCGCTGACAAATAAAGTAGGACCAGGTCGCTTTCCCCTGTGCACATGCACAGGAATCGGAATTTTGTTATCGGTGAACAAACGTGGTGTGGGCAACTGAATCTGCTTAGACTCACCAGGTAGAATCTCAACGCCTGCGATGATTAATTTGTTTACTGTCAAAATTACCCCTTACCCACAGTTTTATTTTTATGAGGTTGAGCATTATTTTCAATAAATTCAATAATCATATCCGCAACATCTTTACCGGTGGCTTTTTCTATTCCTTCTAAGCCGGGTGAAGAATTCACTTCCATCACCACAGGGCCATTATTTGAGCGCAATATATCGACACCGCTCATATTTAAACCCATGGTTTTAGCTGCATCGACCGCAGTTTTGCGTTCAGCGGGTGATAAACGTACGACACTGGCGGTGCCGCCGCGGTGCAAATTAGAACGAAACTCGCCTTCGTTGGCTTGACGTTTCATTGCTGCAACCACTTTGCCGCCCACCACAAAACACCGAATATCTGCCCCGCCCGCTTCCTTAATGTATTCTTGCACCAATATATTGGCATTTAAGCCCATGAAAGCTTCGATAATGGCTTCTGCGGTTTTTTGTGTTTCAGCCAACACCACACCGATGCCTTGGGTACCTTCTAGTAACTTAATGACCACCGGCGCACCACCCACGTTTTTGATTAAATCGTCGATTCTATCCGGATGGTTTGCAAAGCCTGTTCTGGGCAAGCCAATGCCTTTACGAGAAAGTAATTGCAAAGAACGTAATTTATCTCTTGAGCGGCTAATAGCGACAGATTCATTGATTGAAAATGTTCCCATCATCTCAAATTGCCTGACGACTGACGTACCATAAAAGGTCACTGATGAACCTATTCTGGGGATGACCGCGTCATATTTTGGTAAAGGTTCACCTTTATAACGAACTGATGGACGGCTACTGGTAATATCCATGTAGCAATGCATTGTATCAATGATGTCAACTATATGGCCACGCTTCTCACCTGCCTCCTTGAGGCGCTGAGTTGAGTAGAGCTTGGCATTACGAGACAAAATGGCGATACGCATAAAATTTCTCCGTCGAACACTTTAAGTATTCGATAAATATTCAAAATAAACCCCATTATATAGTTTAATGATTGAGAAATACCGTAAGATTGAAAATATAGATGCGGCAGTGGAGCCTTTCAGATGGTAAATCAAGAGCAACGCGAAAGTGCCTTTTTGTGGACTTTAGATGCACTTAAGAATGAAGAGATTGCGGTGCCCATTATCGCCCGTGAATTTACCCCAGAAGACTGGGCATTTATCTTTGAAGGATTGCCTAAAGTACTGCGCTTTGATCTCTGGCAAACCCTAACAGAAGATAAAAAGGCGCCCATTTTAGCGGCAATGCGGGATGACTCCCGTGAGCAATTAATATCCCTACTCAGCCCCCAACAATTAGAAGACGTGGTCAGTAGCAGTAGCGCAGAACACTTAGTCGAAATATTAGATGTCTTGCCAAATCGTATTGCTAAAGGCTTAATTAAAAAGCTCAATTCAGAGGAGTCAGGACGTGTTCAAGCGGCACTCAATTATGACGATTCTCAGCTCGGACGTTATATTAACCATGATGTGTATACCGTCAACAAGCGTGTCAATGTCAGCGAGTTACTGGCCGAAATAAAAGAAACCTTATTGCCCCCTTATACCGACAGCATACTGGTAGTTGATGAAGCCAATCATTACCTAGGACAAATAGACTTAAATAACTTATTTAAAAGTTCGCAAGATGTGAGCGTCATGCAATTGGCCGAGTTTTCAGACCGTATTTTATCTGCCGACCTTGATTTGTATGACGCTGCTGACGCAGTGAAAAGTAGCGGTGTATCGATGTTACCGGTGCTGAGTAAAGACGGCAGGCTGATAGGCCGCTTTACCCTAAAAGATGCCATCGATGTGTTTCAAGAATACTACGAAGCACAAGTGTCCCATATGGGTAAGGTCAGTGATGAGGACTTATTTGCCCCGGTATTTACCAGCTCACGACGCCGCGCAGTTTGGTTAGGCATTAACCTCGTTACTGCCTTTGCCGCCTCAATTGTTATTGGGGTATTTGATGCGGTTGTAGCGCAAGTGGTCGCATTAGCAGTACTGATGCCAATTGTGGCAAGCATGGGTGGCATAACAGGTAGTCAAACCTTGACCCTGACTATAAGAGGCTTAGCCACCGGACAACTGGCGAGTTCAAATTTACGGGCACTTGGCAATAAAGAAGTACTGGTTGCGTTTTTCAACGGACTACTTTGGGCAACCGTGGTGTGCGTGATTACCTCGTTTTGGTTCGAAAACCCGTGGTTATCAGCCATTATAGCCGTATCGTTAGTGATCAACATGATAGTGGCTGCTTTTGCGGGTATCGCTATTCCGGTATTTTTAGACAAAATCGGCGTTGATCCCGCCCTAGCAGGCTCCGTAATACTCACTACAGTTACCGACGTTATTGGCTTTTTTATCTTCCTAGGTTCCGCTTCACTATTACTGATTTAATGGTTAATAGAATGAATCAATACAGATAAAGCCCTTATGGTCATAGCGTTGTCATGTTTTGTTCTCTATAATTCCGCACTTTGTATGCGACAACTCAGGGTTAAACTACATTAATGGTTAATAAAAAGAAGTGGACAATCGAGGATTCTGAAAACCTTTACCGGGTTAATCGGTGGGGCGCAGGATATTTTGAAATCGGTCAAAATGGTAATCTAAACATTACACCCGACCCTTCAAACAAAGATATTCGCATTGATTTCAAAGCCGTTATAGATGAGATCAAAGACGAGGGCATTCAGTTTCCAGTGGTAGTGCGCTTCCACGATATTTTGCGTTCTCAGGTAGCGATGCTGAATGAAATTTTCATCAAAACGGTGAAAGAAGCTGAATACCAAGGCAAATACATGGGTGTTTACCCCATTAAAGTTAACCAAATGCGTGAAGTGGTTGAAGAAATCGTTGACGCAGGCGCGCCTTTTAATTATGGATTAGAAGCAGGTTCAAAGGCAGAGCTATTAACGGTCATGGCCTACAATACCAATGAAGAATCATTAACGGTGTTAAACGGCTACAAAGATAAAGAGTTCATGCGACTCGCCTTGTTGGGCAATAAATTGGGTCGCAAATTTATTATTGTTATCGAAAAATATTCTGAACTACTGTTATTAGTCAAAACGTCAAAAGAACTCGGCATAAAGCCTATGATAGGCGTTCGCTCAAAAATGACAGTGAAAGGCCGGGGTAAATGGGAAGGTTCAGGCGGCGATCGCGCTAAATTTGGCCTGACGATTAGCGAAATTATCAGAGCTGCCCGTTACCTTCAAGAAAACGATATGGCCGATTGCCTAACGCTTTTGCATTTTCATATCGGCAGTCAACTTACCGATATCCGCGCAGTGAAAGAAGCCATTACAGAAGGCGCAATGATTTATGCCGACTTATATAACATGGGCTTTAAATTAAACTACGTCGATGTAGGTGGTGGTTTGGGCATCGATTATGACGGCAGCAAGTCAACCAGCGATTCTTCTCGAAATTACAGTATGGAAGAGTATGTTGCTGATATTGTCTTTGGTATGAAGCAAGTGTGCGATCTCGAAAAAGTACCTCATCCTACCTTGGTGAGTGAAAGTGGCCGTGCGATTACCGCTCACCATAGTTGTGTGGTCACGCAAGTCGTTGGCGAAATCAAAGCCAACGGCATGGAGATAGATACGACACCGCTCGAAGATGATCATGTGCTATTAACCAATATGCGTGAATTAACTTCTGAAGTTCAAAACCAGAATAACTTACAAGAGATCTTCAACGACGCGTCACAGTGGAAAGAGCAAGCACTTACTGCGTTTAAACTACGTGTTATTTCGCTAGAAGAGCTAGGCAAAATTGAAACGCTATATTGGCAAACCATGGTAGTACTGCAGCAGCGTCTGAAGGAATTTGACTTTATTCCTGAAGAAATGAAAGAGCTTGATTACGATTTGTCATCACAATATTTGTGTAACTTCTCGGTGTTTCAATCAGCAGCAGATACGTGGGCCATTGACCAAGTATTACCGGTTATTCCATTAACTCGGATGAATGAAAAACCCACGGTGAACTGCTCTTTAGTCGATATTACGTGTGACAGTGATGGTAAATTAGATCAATTTGTCAGTGCTAATGGAATCGCTGATGTTATTCCAATGCACGAGCTGAAAAAAGACGAAGATTATTATCTTGGCTTATTTTTGACCGGTGCTTATCAAGACGTAATGGGCGATATGCACAACTTATTTGGGCGCTTAAACGAAGTGCACATATTTAGTTATGATGATGACCCAGAAGACTTTTACATTGAAGAAGTGGTTAAAGGCTCGTCGGTAGAAGATGTATTATCCATTATGCAATACAACCCAGGTGCGATGGCGCAATCAGTAAAGCGTATGATTGACAGCCATGTATCTAAGGGGCAGCTAAACCCTAGAGAAGGGGTAAAATGGACTGACTTCTATGAAGCCTGCTTAAAAGGCTATACCTACCTTAAAACCACCGACTAATCGTCTACCCCTAGTTTCTGCGCCATATGAGGTGTTCGAAACTAGGGGCCTATTTTGCCGCGGCTAAAGACCCTTGTATGTGTTTAGATTGCAACTCTAAGGCTGCAAAACACGCGGCCCAAAAATCAGCACTAAATTGATTAATTAAGTTAGATTCTGCATTCATTAGCATCACGTATCCCACATCATAATCCGGCGTAAACGCTACATCTGCGCGATATCCTTGCACCCAACCACCATGATAATTCAGTTTATGACCGTTAAAATCATAAATACGCCATCCTAATCCATAGTGGGCATCATTGAGATATTGCCGCCATTCTCTGCGATAGGTTTCTTTTTTACTTTCAGTCAAAGGCTCAGTTACGGTATCAATAAGCTGTTGATTCATAACCTGAGGAAACTCTCCTAGTAGCGCTCTTACCCATAACACCATATCGCGCATACTGGCATTTACCCCTGCTGCAGGTGAATACTGGTAATAATCATCTCTAACACTGACCGCTCGCCATGTTTTTTTGCCAATAGCGACATGAGGCTTAGCCCAATTTTCTGACGCTAGCAGGCTATTTTTACCGACACTGGCATGGGGCATTTGTAATGGTTTAAAGAGTGTTTGGTCAATGGCTTGGCCAAAGGTGCTGTGATGTTGTTTAAAATATTCTTCTAATACACCAAACAACGTATTCTGATAGGTATAACATTTTCCGGGTGCACACAGCGGCTTAAGCTCCGAAAGCATATTTAATACCCTAGGAAGGGGGTAATTTGCTTCAATTAGATTATCGTAGGCATTAGGTGTAAAGCCGCTTGATTGACCCACAATATGTTGCAGTTGTAAGACGTTTTCACCCACAGCTGAAAAAGCATAGTTTGGCACAAGTTGAGCAATGGGCTGCTGCCATTGCACGCGATGTTGTTCAACATATTTAGCCATTAACATCGCAGTAAAAGTTTTCGATACTGATGCTAAACGGAACACCGTATCAGCGGTGATAGCGTCGCCATGTTTACTCTCTTTGCCATAGACAAAGACCTTAGCAACTTGGCCTTTTTCGATATACGCAAAAACATAGCCTGGTATGTTTTTATCGATGGCTTGTTGTTGAATTTGCTGCGAGTGGGCTTCCAGCCAAGCAGGTAGCTCAATATTATCTGCGGCCCTAACAACACTTGTGCTAATGACCACAAGCACACTCAGATACAGCAACCTTATAAACATCACACCCTTAATACGTAAAAATTATCGGACAACATTGCCGAGACAAGGTTGCTACCTTATTAAACCGCTTTCAGACTTGTATTATCCACTTAGACTGAGCTCACAATCAACCGCTGATAGCAAAGTCTCATGTTTAGGCCATGCTTTTCTTATTTGTGAGCCACGGCAATTGGCCCATTAAACTCCGTTTTTGTCGCACTCCAAAGAATAAAAACGCTAGTATAGCCATATGTTGTTTAATTAGCGCCCCGCAATGTCAAACCTTAACATCTATCAACAAGCCCGTTTAAGTCGCGATCCAAGATTCGACGGCCAATTTTTCATTGCGGTAAAAACAACTCACATATTTTGCCGTTCTATCTGCCCTGCTAATTTACCTCTCGAGAAAAACGTTGAATACTTCTTACTGGCGCAACAAGCAATGCAACACGGTTATCGCCCCTGTTTACGCTGCCGCCCTGACAGTGCGCCAAAGTCTTACGCATGGCAAGGAGTAAGTACCACAGTGATGCGCGCAAGTCAGTTGTTACATTCTCATCTTGAACTGACTATAGGTGATATTGCTGAAAAACTTGGTATTGGCGAGCGATACTTTCGCCATTTATTCAAAAGCCAAATCGGATTAAGTCCGAAGCAATATCAATTGTACGATCAAATCTTGTTGGCCAAAAAACTCCTGCACCACAGTAATCTATCAGTCGAACACATTGCGCAAAGCTGTGGGTTCAATAGCGCTAGACGCTTACAACTTCAAATGAAAAAACAATGCAAGTTAACACCAAGTCAGTTACGAAAAAAGCCTCCTAGAATTGAGCAAAATATTCAGCTCAGTATGAGTTTTCGCCCGCCCTATGATTGGCGTCAAGTTAGGGACTTTTTAGCATTAAGGGCCATTGAGAGAATTGAACTTGTGACTAGCGACAGTTATGCACGTTTTTTTACCTTTGAAAATGAAAAAGGGTGGTTTAAAGCAACGTATGATGAGAGCAAAAGTCAGTTTCAACTCCAGATAAAACTGAATACCATCACACTACTCCCGAAAATTATAGCCAATATAGAGCGGCAACTCGATGTTAACGCTGACGCCATCAATATCGAAAAAAGCTTGCTTGCTAGCGGGATACATTCAGAACAAGTGAATCGAGGCATTCGCATTCCAGGCATATGGAATACCTTTGAAGCCGGTTGTCGTGCAATTTTAGGTCAGCAGATATCCGTGAAAGCAGCAATTAAATTGCTTACTCTATTGAGCCATACTTTGGGAGATAGCAGTGATGATGCGCTCTATTTCCCAAGCTCAGAGCGCATTGCTGCAAGCGATCTGGCCTTTTTAAAAATCCCTGCCAGCCGCAGAGCCACGCTACGTAACTTTGCAAATTGGTATTCGTGCAATCCGAACGCGGATGTCGGCGAATGGCTTAAGTTAAAAGGGATTGGTCCATGGACTATTGCTTATGTGCAACTGCGTGCCTTATCGATGCCAGATGTATGGTTAAACACCGACCTGGTGATAAAAAATCAACTCAAGAAATATTCAATTTCTGCTGAAGCAGCACGCCCTTGGCGCAGTTATTTAACCCTTCAACTTTGGACACTAGCATGAGCATCCCCACACTGAGTTATCAATATATGCCCAGCCCTTTCGGGCAACTAGAAATCGCTGCTACTGACGAAAATCTATGTATCGTACGTTTTAAAAGTGAGCGTTCACATCCAACCAGGAACCATGAAATACTAGAAAAAACAATTCGCCAGTTAACTGAGTATTTTTTAGGCTACAGACATACGTTTGATTTACCATTAGCCACCGATGGCACGCCCTTTCAACAAGAAGTCTGGCGGCAGTTAAACCGTATTCCTTACGGGGCGACCTGTAGTTATGGTGAAATTGCCAGCAGCATTCATCGCCCCAAAGCGGTACGAGCAGTTGGGGCGGCAAATGGACGAAACAGAATGTCGATTATTGTCCCTTGCCACCGAGTTATCGGCGCAAATGGCAGTTTAACAGGCTATGCGTGGGGCACATCCATCAAAGCGAGTTTGTTGGCACACGAACAAAAATACAAAATAATTCAATCATAATAGGACATTTTCGTGCCGGTTAAATATGCTTTTGAGCTCGTCTTTTTAGCTGCAATTTGGGGCGCATCATTTTTATTTATGCGTACTACCTCTGCAGAATTCGGCCCTGTCTTGTTGATCACTTTGCGCACCGGTATTGCTGCGCTGGTGTTATTACCCGTGTTACTAGCCAAGCGACAATTAAACACGGTAGTAAAAAACTGGCGAATTATCTCCGTTATAGGTTTAACCAATACTGCCATCCCTTTTTGTTTGTTCAGTTACAGTACCCTCTATTTAGGGGCGGGCTATGCCTCGGTACTCAATGCAACCGCACCAATGTTTGGTGCACTCATTGCTTTTTATTGGTTAAAAGACCGCTTACTACGTATCGCAGTAGTTGGTTTAGTCATCGGTTTTGTTGGGGTGGTAGTGCTTAGTTTGTCGAGGCAGCACAGTGGCACTGCAACAGCGTGGCTACCCATCTTGGCAGCATTGGCTGCAACCAGTCTGTACGGACTTGCCGCCTGCGTAGCAAAGCGCTATTTGCAAGGAGTAAATGCCTTAGCCATTACAACCGGCAGCCAAGTAGTCGCGGCAATAACCTTAGCCCCTCTGAGTCTATTTTTTTGGCCTGATGAGATGCCTAGCTCCGACAGTTGGTGGCAGGTAGTGGCCTTAGGCGTCTTATGCACCGCATTGGCCTACATCTTATATTTTAGGCTTATTGCCAATATTGGCTCTGCAAAAGCCATTACTGTCGCGTATTTAGTGCCTGTATTTGGTGTACTGTGGGGAATAATATTTCTAGCTGAACGATTAAATCTAGGTATGTGGATTGGAGCGAGCTTAATACTGTTGGGCGTAGCACTCACATCGGGCTTATTTACCCGTTTCCGCTACATTGAAAGCGCACCCAAAGCTTAAATTTAACAGTACAGTGACTGTCAGGATAAGAGCGGAATAAACGCAGCTTATGATTCAATAAGCTGCATTCTTACCACGTTACGCCCATCGCGTTTTGCCGAGAAAAGCGCATCGTCAGCCGCTGAGACCACTTCTGACATCGTACGGGCAATCGCAGTAAACGAAATACCAAAGCTGCCAGTAATCTGGATTGATGTGGTACCGGTAGTAATCGTCATTGCCGCTAGTTTATTACACAATTTTTGACATATTTCAGCGGCTTCATGAGGCCCTGTATCAGGCATCAAAATTATAAATTCTCCGCCAGACCAGCGGCCCACCACGTCTTTATCGCGCACTTCAGACAGCAACATCTTAGTGACTTGGCGCAACACAATATCGCCGGCCTTGCGGCCATGGGTCTCATTGATCGGCGCAAAATTATCTAAATCAACCAACACCAAGCTGACCGATTGTTTTTGATACATAAACTCTTCGTATTTTAACGTTGTATTACTGCGGTTGGGTAGCTCAGTTAAAATATCAATTTGCTTTATTTTCTGAATATCTTTTTTAAAGTAATACAACAGATTATAAATCAGTAAAAATAGACCGAAAATAAACGCCAACAAGGTCACAATGCTAATAATAAATCCGCGGCTTATGTCAATCTGACGAGATTCTAAGGGCGTTATCAAGTAGAGCGTCCAATCAAAGGCTTGTATCTTAATTTCTGCAATAAGTGACTCAACGCCATCAATGGGCAATAACTGATTATTTAGGGAAAGTTGTTTTTCTTCGGATAAATCAGCGTACCAACTTAAGTCGTTTAGGCTTTTGAATGTTGCACCTTGAACAAGCAATTCAGGATTTGAAGTCAGTGTTATGTCTTTGTTTTGGTCGACAAAAATAAAATCATAACCATAGGTTTTTTTATACTCGTTAAAGATTTCAGTGAATGCCTTTAAACTTTTACCCACACCAAATACGCCTAAAAATCGGTGATTTTCGTCGTAAACCTTCAGGTCGATATAAAATTGCGGATTTTGCCATTGTCCAATATCAGCCATCGCGGTTGTTGGCTGAGCTTTATATCTGAAATACCAATCGACCTTTCCTTCAAGCAAATCAATTTTACTGCCATCAGAATTATACTGAACTCGGCTACTTTCACTGGCAATGAAAAAGTTAAGATCAAACTCTGTGTGCATACGTGCAAGTGTCGCATACACCTGAGCTTCATTAATATTTTCAGCCGACATTAAATCAAGTAATTCTCGGGCCTTGACCAACGTTTGTGAGATATGTAGCGGCTTCATCAACTCTTCTACGATCAATTGAACTGCGGGAGAATGCGACTGTTGTTGAGCTCTGCTTTGCTCAGCAACAATTTTAGAAATACTAAAATGGACTAACGTCACAATGGAGATAACTACGATGACAAATAACATCAAAATACTACGGTGTAACGTTCTAAAAATATTCACAGGCTGCCTTGCTTATGTAAAGTTATTTTTTATCGCCAGTGGTCTCGTTGGCTAGGCGGTATTCCACAGTAGCTCAGTGTTAAAATCAAGTTTTGCACACTGTTTATACAAAATTAATCGCGCTTTAGTTCAAACATAAGCGCGATTGAACAAAAATTAGCCACACTGTATTTTATCTCAGACACCTTAATTAGAATTTACAAAATATTCGTGACCTGCTTACCTCAATTATCATAGCATGTTCGCTCACCTAACAGACGAACTAGAATTCTGGCCGCTCTCCATGGCCTGAGAACGGAGATGAACAGCATCCTACAATCTTAATAAACATATAATCTAAATTTGGTATAGTCACCTAAGTTTTAAATAAGCATTAATAAGGAAAATATATGACATGTTCTGTGGTCATTCTGGCTGCTGGAAAAGGGACCAGAATGAAATCTACCTTACCCAAGGTGTTGCATCCCATTGGCGGCAAGCCTATGGTCCAACACATTATCGATACTGTTAAACAGGTTGGTGCCACGAATATTAATTTAGTCTATGGGCACGGAGCAGATCAACTGCAACAAGCCTTAGCGCACAACGAATTGAATTGGTGTCTGCAGGCAGAGCAATTGGGCACTGGGCATGCCGTCCAACAAGCCGCTCCTTTTTTATCAGACGAAGAAGATGTGCTGATCTTAGTGGGTGATGCGCCATTGATAAAAGCCTCAACCTTGAGTGAATTATTCAGTACCAAGCAGCAGGCAGATCTAGCCTTACTTACCGTACATTTAGATGACCCTAGCGGAATGGGCCGGATTATTCGCCAAGGCGACAACGTCAGCGCGATTGTTGAACACAAAGATGCGACACCAGCTCAACGCAAAATCACTGAAATTAATACCGGCATGATGATCATGAACGGCAAAGATTTGAAGCGTTGGTTAAGCCAATTGAATAACCAGAACGCTCAGGGTGAATTTTACCTGACCGATGTGATTGAAATGGCGGCCAACGAAGGCAAGATCATTAGAGCGTCGCACCCTACTTCAGCCACAGAAGTAGAAGGCATCAATAACCGCATGCAGTTAGCGAAAATTGAGCGAGCCTTTCAAACTGAGCAAGCAAACGACTTAATGAGCAAAGGCGTGACTTTATTGGATCCGCAGCGCTTTGACTTGCGTGGTGACTTAGTTGTTGGTCAAGACATCGTCATAGACGTTAATGTGGTCATCGAAGGAACCGTCAGCATTGGCTCAAATGTCAAAATTGGTCCCAATTGCCTTTTAATTGATTGCTCCATAGCCGATGGCTGTGTGATCGAAGCCAATTCGATTATTGAACAGGCACAAGTGGCAGAAAACTGCCAAGTGGGTCCCTTTGCTCGCTTACGCCCTGGCACTGAAATGCGTGAAAACGCCAAAGTAGGCAACTTTGTCGAGTTGAAAAAAACAGTTTTGGGGGTAGGTTCAAAGGCCAATCACTTCACTTATCTTGGTGATACTACTGTTGGTGATAAAGTAAATATTGGTGCAGGTACCATCACTTGCAATTATGACGGCGTAAATAAGTTTCGAACCGAAATTGGCGATGGCGCCTTTATTGGTTCAAACAGTTCAATCGTGGCACCGGTATCAATTGGTAAAAATGCCACAGTGGGTGCGGGTTCAGTTATTACTAAGTCAGTCGACGATGCCGAACTGGCCATAGCACGAGCGAAGCAGCGCAATATCGAAGGTTGGCAACGGCCGGTAAAAAAGTAAGCTTTTAAAATAATATACTTACGAATGCAATATTATAACTTTCAATTCGAAAGTTAATATTGCATTTTGTAACTTAGCTATTACACTACAGGCTAATCTCAGTACAGAGTGTACTCTCTTGCAAAAACGCAATACTCAACAACGCCGTCGCGCCATCATAGAATGCTTAAATGCAAAGGGGGAAGTGCTCGTTGATGAACTGTCTCGTCAATTTTCAACCTCAGAAGTCACGATTCGCAAAGATCTAGCCGAATTGGAAAACAACGGCTTGCTGTTACGCAAGTTTGGTGGTGCGGTATTATTGCCAAAAGACGCTTCTGAATTATCGAGTGAAAAGTTATCGAGCCGTAAGATGGCAATAGCTTACGCCGCTGCAGAACTGATCAACGATCACAATCGCATAATTATTGATAGTGGCAGCACAACCTCAGCCCTACTGCCCTTATTAAAAAGTAAACTTGGCCTAGTTGTAATGACTAATTCATTACAAGTAAGTAATTACTTACTTGAACAAGAAAACGAACCTAAGATTCTGATGACTGGCGGTAGTTGGGATACGCAGTCCCATTCTTTTCAAGGCAAAATGGCCGAGTTAGTACTACGCTCTTACAATTTTGATCAAGCTTTTTTGGGAGCAGCGGGCTTAGATTTGGAACATGGCACAACAACCTTCAACGAATTAACGCAGCTCAGTAAGGTCATGGCAGAAGTGTCAGGTCAAGTGATTGTCATGGCAGAGTCAGAAAAATTACAACGAAAAATACCGAATGTGGAATTGCCTTGGCAATCCATCTCGATCCTGGTTACCGATGATTTAATCAGTTCCGAGGCCAAACAACGTATTGAACAACATGGTGTAAAGGTGATTTGCGCCAAACCTCTTAAAACGGAGTCATAGAATGTGTGGAATTGTTGGAGCTATAGCAGAAAGAAATGTCGTTGAAATCCTCATAGAAGGCCTCAAGCGCTTAGAATACCGCGGATATGACTCAGCAGGCGTTGCGTTGTTAGATGCCGATGGCCAATTAACTCGTACGCGTCGTATCGGAAAAGTAAAAGAATTGGCAGATGCCCTTCATCAATATCCTGTCAAAGGCTCGACAGGTATTGCGCATACCCGCTGGGCCACCCATGGTGGCGTAACTGAAGCCAATGCCCACCCTCATTTTTCAAGCGAACGTATTGCAGTCGTACACAATGGTATTATCGAAAACTACCAACAATTGCGTCAAGAATTGACAGCCAAGGGTTACGGCTTTACCTCTGACACTGATACCGAAACAATTGCTCACCAAGTTCATTGGGAAATAGACCAGTGTAAAGACTTACTTACTGCTGTTCAAAGAGCTGTCGCTAAGTTTCATGGGGCCTACGGCACTGTCATCATCGATAAAAATGATCCACAGCGCATGATTGTGGCCCGTTCTGGCAGTCCATTAGTGATCGGCTTGGGCATCGGAGAAAACTTTATTGCGTCTGACCAAATGGCACTCCTTCCAGTTACGCGTCGTTTTATGTATTTGGAAGAGGGGGATGTGGCCGAAATCACTCGTACCTCGATTACGGTATACAACGACCAAGGCGAGCAGGTAGAAAGAGCGGTTAACGAATCTGATATTGAGCATGATGCGGGCGACAAAGCCGGATATCGCCATTACATGTTAAAAGAAATCCATGAACAACCTAATGTCGTTCGTAACACCTTACTGGGTCGTTTAAACGAAACAGGCATTAGTCCTAATATTTTTGGCCAAGATGCAGATGCCCTGTTAGCGACCATAAAACACGTACAAATCATCGCTTGTGGTACCAGCTATCATTCTGGCATGACCGCTCGTTATTGGTTAGAGCAGTACGCTAATGTGTCATGTAATGTTGAAATAGCCTCAGAATTTCGCTACCGAAAATCCTTTGTTCACCCTAACAGTTTGATTGTAACCATCTCTCAATCAGGTGAAACTGCTGATACCTTAGCCGCACTTCGCTTAGCCAAAGAGCAAGGTTATGCCGCAAGCTTAACCATATGCAACGTGCCCGGCTCTTCATTAGTACGTGAATCTGATTTAGCCTTTATGACCCTTGCAGGTGCTGAAATCGGCGTTGCGTCGACTAAAGCGTTTACTACGCAATTAACGGGTTTATTAATGTTAACCCTCGCGCTAGGGCAACATAACGGAATGAGTCAGGCAGATCACCAACACATTGTTAAAGCCTTACACAGTCTGCCTGCTAAATTAGAAGAAACCCTCGAACTGACTAAGGGCATTAAAGAGTTAGCCGAAGAATTTGCCGATAAACAGCATAGTTTATTTTTAGGCCGTGGCGATCAGTACCCCATTGCGATGGAAGGTGCGTTAAAGCTTAAAGAGATTTCTTATATTCATGCAGAAGCCTACGCGTCCGGTGAATTAAAACATGGCCCCTTGGCTTTAATCGATGAAGAAATGCCCGTTATTGTAGTGGCACCTAATAACGAACTACTTGAAAAGCTAAAATCAAACGTAGAAGAAGTCCGCGCTCGCGGTGGCATTATGTATGTTTTTGCTGATAAGCAGGCCAATTTTAAAAGCGATAAGACCATGCGTGTTATTAATGTTCCTCATTGTGATGCTGCTATTGCCCCAATCATCTACACCATACCACTGCAGTTGCTGTCTTATTACGTGGCCATAATTAAGGGTACCGACGTTGACCAACCCAGAAATTTAGCCAAATCCGTCACGGTTGAATAGTAAAGGGGCTTCGGCCCCTTTTTTGTGCGCGTATTTTAAAGTTTGAAACTGGCTTAGGATATTGAAACCCGCTATCAAAGCGGGTTTTGTTTTTTAAACAGCATCAATAATCACTCACACTTTCGCG
>NZ_JANQVQ010000074.1:15503-88701 GCF_030730205.1 Paraglaciecola sp. | reverse complement strand
AAAGCACCGGTGCAAGCTGTGTCTATGTTAGTGAATTCATAAATGTCTAGTTGAAAGGATTAAACTCGTATGTTCATGGCGGTATTCAAGCTCTCAATGGCTCCGCCACCTATAGCTTATAATTTCCCTAAACGATAAGAAAAGTAAAGTAAGAGATAGCTTGATTTGTTTGATTAGCTTGAAATGTTTACACTTCGCCCCGCGCCCATATAGCTGCAACGACCGATGGAAGGCGTGCAATTTTGAACGAATTTACCACACTAAGACAATTATCTAATCTACATGGAATCACTATGCCAAGAGCTCTACTCATATTTTTTGTTTTATTTTTACTATCTTGCTCTGACAACGCTGTTAATCCTGTTACGGGCTCTTTGGTGATGTTATGCAGTGACAAGAAAAATGAAGAGATATGTGACCTTACCCATGATGGTGCTATGTGTAGCATTCAAAGAGCCAACGCAACCCGTGCGCTCATTATTCAAAAAAATGAACAAGACGTAGGCAGTGCCTATCTTGCACTGAAAGAACTGGATAAATATAAAGGGTGTTTAGAAAACTCGGTCATTGCGCAAAATGTAAAACGAAAAGACGATGAAATTTCTCGGTTTACCACCTTGGCCAATATATCTTCATATCAAGATAAAATCGTCAGAGATACAAAAGGAGTGAGGCCTGAAATCAATTTGTGGCTTTATCAAAAAACTGGTAATCCGGATTATTGGGAATCAATGGTAAACGGCGTTGACATGGCTGACAAAGTACATCCAGACGTTTACACCGTGATGATGGCTGATGTGGCGCCACGCAGTATGGACAAAGCCAAAGAAATAGCTGATTTAATGTTGAGCCGAACCGATTTTTTAAACGACCTCAGTCCTGAAGTGTATGAATTTTATGTTTACTATTACCTCGATAGCGGTGACAACTTTAAATCGGCTATTTGGTACGGCTTGTTTGCTGAATATATTAAACAAAACCCTGGGATCAATAGTGAATACTATGGCCGTCATTTAAAAATGAAGGTAAACAGAATAAAGAAGGCACAAGATATTGTTGATGCTCTGGTGCTGAAGACCAACTGGACAGGCTTAAAAATAAAAGACATCCCCAACGGTCTTCTTTGAGGTCCCTTTAAGTGACTCTGTTAAATGCATGAAAAATATAATTTTTAATCCCTTTATTTGCGTTTTTTTGAATTAACTGTGCTCACACAAAGAGAGTTTGTAGTATGATTCGAACTAACAAGATGTAACATAATGTGTATCACAGCGATGTCACAGTTGCAGGTTATAAACACATTAGAAAAATCAAATTCTCTCATGTTGAATTTTAAGGTTTGCAATGTGGGCAGACGCTGTCATAACGTGATTTATGTGCCATTCTTATTTTATTAACTGACAAAAAGCTTTGAGGTACGACATGCTTTTGCGTTTATTTTATGCATTTATCTTGCTGGCAAATTGTGTGGTAAACCACGTAGCTGCAGATGAAATTAAAGCTGACTTCAGTGGATTCGCAACACTCGCAGCAAGCTACAGTGACGATCCTGATATGGGATTTGGCTCAAATTATATAAATAAAAATCGTGCTGGTTTCTCTTTAAGTCGTGAATCTATTTTAGGCGGCCAAGTTAATTTGTCACTAAATAGAAACTGGGATTCTGTGGCCCAAGTGGTACTGCAAGACCACGCTAATGAAGAATTCGATGGTTTTCTAGAGTTAGCCTTCTTGCGTTATCGCCCCAGTAGAGATTGGGCAATACGCGCAGGTCGATTAAACAGTGACCTGTACTTATTATCCGAATATCCTTATGTCGGTTACGCGTATTTATGGGCGCGTCCACCTCATGAGTTTTATTCTTTTGCTAGCGCCGGCGGTCATTTTGATGGACTAGATGTTGAATACACCCAAAGCGTTTTCGACGGTTTTTTGCGCTTAAAACTGGCCGCGGGGCAAACAACAACCAAACTCACCTCAGCAGGTGATAAATTTTATATTGATTTTGATAACCTGATTACCTTTAGTGCAAGCTATTCTTTAGAAGCTTGGACCTTAAGATTTTCAGCATCCAGAACCGACATTGGCGGCTATAAATTAGATTCAATGGCTCAGCTTATCGCTGCTTTCAGGGCGGTTCCTACAAGCTTGTGGCCACAAGCACAAAGTTTGGCTCAGTCTTATGACACCGAAGGAAAGACACTGTCATACGCTGCTTTTGGTGTTACCTACGACTACGACAATTGGTTAATTCAATCAGAAGTGGGGATTTCTGAATCACAGTGGTTGGTTTCTCCCTCTAATCTCAATGCCTATGTAAGCGTGGGTTATCGGTTTGGCGACGTCACTGTATATTCTGGTGTATCGATATCAGAAAACCGTAATGATGTGACCAATATTCCAGTGCCACAATTTCCGCCTGGTATACCTGAGCAAATTACCCTCCCTATTCAACAATTAGCTGTCATTGCGCAAGATGCCGTTGAACTACCTGTTGTACATCAGCATTCAATTAATATTGGGGCGAAATGGCACTTTTCAGATACTGTTGTGATAAAGGCACAAATAGACCATTTTGATATTCAGCCCTATGGTGGCGGCCTTTGGAGTAGAAGCAAACCAGAAGATGTAAAAATAGGGCATCGGGTTAATGTATTTAGCCTCAGCACGAGTTTGGTATTTTAATTATGAAAATACTCATCTTACTATTCAGTTTATTGTTTATCAGCTTTAGTGAAGCCAGAAGCCCGCAATTAGTTGTTGTGGTTAATAAAAATAATGCTATTGAAGCCTTGTCTAAACGAGAAGTCATCGATATTTTTATGGGCCGTTATTTAACCTTTCCTGATGGAGAAACAGCGCAACCTGTTGATTTGCCTGCCGCGACTGCACTCAAGAGTGATTTTTATCTGCAATTGGTTAATCGCGATGAGCAAAAAATTAATGCTTACTGGGCCAGACTCCTCTTTTCAGGTAGAGCCAAACCACCGGAAGCGGCTACATCAATTGAAGATGCCTTAAATAAAATCCAAAATTCGCAGTATTCAATTGCTTACTTACCCGAAGATCAGCTGACTGATGATGTAAAAGTGGTTTACCGGCTCAATGAAAATTAGTCGAAATTTATACGTTCGAGTTGCACTGTCCATTGCATTTGTTGCCGTGCTGGTGTCGATGATTTCGTCTGTTTTTTCTTATTACACCGGGCTACAAGAGAAAAAGAACACTAATTATTTACTGGTCCAACAGCTAGGACAAACCATCGCAAAAGGGGCCGCCATATCGGCCTATGTTGTGGATATTGAACTTGGTCAAGAGATAGTAAATGGTTTAGTCAGCAACGATCTAGTGAAAGGCGTCATACTCAAGGGTGAAGCCGCAATGCTTATCGAGGAGGGCATTGTTAACGGTCAACAAGACAGCATAGTGATTAACCTTTTTCATCCTTTCATCCCCGACAGTTCGGTCGGTACCCTGACACTTTTTCCAGACGATGTTTATATCCAGCATCAAGCGCAAAAATCAGTTAAAAAAGAAATAGGTATTATGCTCAGTCATTCTATCATTATTGCTTTTTTTGTTTCTCTTGTCGTGCATCGATGGCTAACTCGACCAATTCAAAACCTCACTGACAGTTTTGCCATGATAGATCCCAGCGTGCCTGAGACAATGCAGATGCTAAAAGTGAGATCTGGAAAGCATGATGAAATTGGCAAATTGACAGTAGGCATTAACTCATTGATGCAAGAGTTACATCTCACTATCAGTAATGAACGTGCTTTGCGCGAAAAAACTCAGGAATTAGAAAGTAAATTTAGGCTTATCTTTGAACAAGCCAGTGCGGGAATTTGCTTGTTAGATGAGCAAAATATGATTACAACCTTCAACCCTGCTTTTGAGCGTTATTTTACTGCGCCAGCGCAACAACGCTTAGCTTCACTGCACTTTCCTACCCTTCTAAATGATGTTGAGAAACTGCAAGAGTTGTTACACAGCATTCGACTTGATTCTACTAGCTCACAAATTACCCTTGATATTGAATGTCGCGTTGGCGATAAATCAATGTGGCTGCACTGCTTGTTTGCAAAACTAACAGATCAAAGAGCCATTGGTCGGGATAGCCAAAGTAATTTAGTTGAAGTGATTTTACACGATGTCACAGAGCGAGCTGAACGTGAGTTTCAGACTCGTTTTGAAGCCGATCACGACGCACTAACCCACTTGTTAAATCGACGCTCTGGTGAAAAAAAGCTGCATAAGGCTTTATTTGACAGCTTAAAAAAACAACACCATCTCGTTTTAATGATGATTGATCTTGATAAGTTTAAACCAGTCAACGATACCTTTGGTCACGAGGCAGGTGATAAAGTATTAATTGAAGTATCGCGTCGCCTCACATCCCGCTTCAATCGGGTATCAGATATTTGTATCCGCTGGGGAGGAGATGAGTTTATTGTAGGACGACAATTCGACGAGTTCGATCACGAACTCGTCAAGCAACAAGCCAATGACGTTCTTAGCGATATCATGAAGCCGATTTATATTACTGAATACGAACAATGTGAGATTGGCGCCAGCATTGGCATTGTCGTTGGCCCCCAACATGGCAAAGTACTACACGAACTGATGGTTAATGCTGATAACACCATGTATCAGGTAAAAGACAAGGGTAGAGGGCAAGTGGCCTTCTACCAAAAGCCCTATTAATTTTGGCCTTGTCTCAGCCTAATGTAATTTAAGTTTACTGCCAACAAATTTGCTCACCTGACGACTTAACATGCCCACAGAGCCTTTAATATAACCATTAACAGCAAACTGATGCATGCTGTACAGAGAGTTATAAACAAAACGTGCCATATGTCCTTCAATAAACATACTACTGTTCGACAAATTACCCATTAAACTGCCTACGGTGCTGTATTTGCTCAAATGAATGAGAGAGCCGTAATCATTGTAAACATAGGCTTTCAATGATTTTCCAGTCATACACGCCAATATATTGTTATACACCGTATTAGCCATTTGATGGGCAGATTGGGCTCTGGGTGGCACCCAACGTCCATCGGGTTGTAAACACGCGCAACAATCGCCAAGCACGTAAATACGCTCATCGACTGTGCTTTGTAATTGTTGATTAACCATAATTTGTTGCAGTTTATTGGTTTCAAAGCCCCACGACAAAACTGCATCAGGCGCTTTAATGCCTGCAGCCCACACCATTAGGTCGGCCTCGATTAGATGTTCATCTTGAGTCACAAATCCTGTTTTTTCTGCGCGAATAACTCGCGTATTTTCCAAAACTTGAACCCCAATTTTTTCTAATGCTTGTTTCGCCGAAGCGGCAATTCGTTCAGGCAAGGCAGGTAAAATACGCGGCCCTGCTTCAATAATACTCAGTTGTAACCTTTTAGCAGAGAGACTTGTCATGCCATAGGCATTCGCTAAATTTGCCACATGATGCAGTTGCGCCGCGAGTTCCGTACCGGTCGCCCCGCCGCCTACAATACTTACTCTGAGTGGGGCCTGGGTTTCACTCACGTAATTCAATCGTAAAAACTGATTAATGAGGGCTTTATGAAATTGTTCGGCTTGGGCTAGCGAGTCTAAAAAGAAGCTATACTCCCTCACGCCAGGCGTTCTAAAGTCATTGCTCACACTGCCCAGCGCCATCACTAAATTATCGTACTCAATATCTCGTTGCGGCAATATTTCATTGCCTTCTTCATCAAGCAATTGGGCTAAGGTTAAACGTCTTGCTTCGATATCAAGGGCGACCATTTCGCCTTGTTGAAACTCATAGTGATGACTACTGGCATGAATTCGATAATCCACACCATCAGAGTTTTTGTCAATGACACCCGCTGCGACTTCATGCAGTAAGGGTTTCCATACATGGGTCCGTTGTTTGTCAACTAAGATGATTTCCAGTGACTTGCGCTTTTTGGCAAACTTACTCAATTTGGCTACTAATTCTAGGCCACCCGCTCCACCGCCAACCACTACAATACGCTTCACTAGGTACTCCTTCCCATTTGGCCGTGAATGTTAATGTTTATATAATGCAATATTGGTAAATTACTGCAAGTCCTACTGAAAGTCCTGCTGCGCCTCTGACTCAAAAGTAGGCCTGCAAACTGCGAGTGTGAAACAAATCTTCTACTTGATGAGGCATGGCTTTTAGTTGGTTTAATTGCGCATAAACCAGCTCTAAGGTAGCCATCGCGTCATCCAATGCATTGTGCACTGGCGCTGGGGGAAATTGATAACGATGGCGACAATCAGGCAAAGTAAAACTATGGCGACTAAACACCGCCTGAGAACGTTCCATGATGTATTTTTCAAGTCCTAAGGTGTCCAAGGTTAACAGGCCATTGTAATCCATCTGCCGCTGCGTCAGTTCACGCGACAATATCTGCATGTCTAAGGGCGCATGATGAAACACCCAAAGATGTGAATGTAACATCGAGTAAAGTTGTTCAAGCGCTGGCCCTAGTTCGTTTCCCTGAGCGATATGTTCCGCCGTAAGGCCATGGATAACTGGGCTTTGCTGTAAGTCTGCTGGGGTATTTACCACTTGATAAAATGCACTATTTAGGTCTATTTGCCCATTGATGCCGGCCACCCAGCCAATAGAAGTAATGGCTGCTACGTTGGTGTCAAGAGAAGTGAGCTCTAAATCAATAGCCAATAGTGGAATATCTTGCCACAGGCGATTTTGCCAGTGCGCAGGGACGCGCCTACCCATTCCCAACCAATGTTTGTGTTGGTTCCACCAGCCCATCTAACTCATTTCTCCACAAAATTTCAGCAAGGCCCCTTGCTGTGCTACCTGAATAGCTTGAAAAGCGGCCTTGAGTTGATGTTTTTCGATAGCAGAAAGATCTTTGATTAAAATACTGCTGTCGGTCACCTTATTACTGACTTGATGGCGCCAACGTAAGCGATTTAGAAATAACCAAATATCTCGTAAATTATCCGCATCCTTTTTGGTTAATCCGCCGTCTTCGGGTAAATTAGCTAAGCGGCTTAAGGTGCTAGGCATACTTAGCTGGGCACCTAAGGCATAGATGCGTACCAAAGAGTTAATAATAACCACCGCACCTCTTTTTAAGTTAATCGCCTCTTCAGACCCCTTATCATAGGAGAAACGTTTAAACACCGATAAGGGCACATGCAAATCATTCACTTGCCTAGCTAACATGGCTAAAAAACGGCTTTGTTTAAAGAGAGGGCTTCGGGCTTGTTGTAATTGTTTGTACAAACTAACGTTACCTGCCACCGGACGAACATCAAGAAAAATATTAAAACTCAACAGCGCCTTAGGCGTAGGTGAATTAACCCAAGTATGTGCCTCGTTAATGGCCTGTTCTAAGGATAAACGCAACTCTGGATTGCTGGCCATAATATTGCCTGTACATAAGGCAATACCGCATTTATTTAAGCCCT
The DNA here is from genome assembly GCF_030730205.1 of Paraglaciecola sp. Lineage (GTDB taxonomy): Bacteria > Pseudomonadota > Gammaproteobacteria > Enterobacterales > Alteromonadaceae > Paraglaciecola. The sequence goes on along the minus strand of NZ_JANQVQ010000074.1, from coordinate 81,255 downwards.
TACACACGTAATCAGACAAATCAGCAAAGTACTCTGACTCTTGCTCATTCGGTGTTCTGGCTAACAGCAAACCGTTATCTTGATCAGAGCCCATGGTTTGGTCTTCTCGAGCTTGCGAACCATACACCAGCCAACAATAGTCAAAAGGCGCTTGGCCCTTTTTCTGCTGATAAAAATCAATGAGCTTACGGGTCATGATATCGGTGGCTTGTGACAGTATTTTACCTGCCACATCAAAGTCCCCCAAACGTTTAGCATGGGTTGAAAAATACTGCGGTAACTGCCACGACAAGCGACTGAGTTCGTATAAACTTTGCGCTTTCATTAACTCACCGATAATAAACAATACGTTTGCTCGCTGATAACGCAGCATATCGGTGGCGGTCACTAAACCAATGGGAATTTGTTTATTGCGTTCGACTATTGGCAAATGATGAATGTTTCTTTCAGTCATTAAACACAAAGCATCAAATAAGCTGTGCTGTTGCTCAATAAAACAAGGGTTAGGGGTCATAACTTTAGATACTGGCTCTTGGGTATCAAAGCTAACGGCAACAACCCGATTACGAATATCCCGGTCGGTAAGTATGCCCACCAGCTGCTCTGAGTCATCAATAAAATCAGTGATCATCAAAGTGGATACTTGTTGCTGAGCCATTTGCTGCACGGCTAATAAGATAGGCGTATCTTGACGCGCACTAACGAGTTTATCACTTAGCACTTCAGATAAAGGTTTGTGTAACCAAATAGAATTAGAATCATCAATGGCTTGGTTATGCAGTGTTTGCTCTTTGTAGGCTTGAAAAAATATTCGCAGTTCTTGGTGTTCGTCCAAGTAGTGTTGAAAAATAGCCTGAGGAATAACATACACTAAACCAGGGTGGTTTATGGTCAAAAATTCAAGGTTAAATATGCCTTGCCTAGCTACTGCCTCACCAAAATAGTCACCTTCGCTTAAGTAACTTTGCACACCATCGGGCTCTTGAACACTAAATTGGCCGGATTGAATCAAAAACACACTGTGCGGGTTATCAGCCAGTAATGCTTTAGCATTTTGCACCGTGAGATAAATCACTGAACAATGTTTGGCTAAGTGCGCTAAACGATCCAGTTTTAATTTATCAAAGGGTGCTGATGAAGTTAAAAAACTAATGACTTGTTGAGGTACGGCGTGCATGGACTTTGACCTTTTTTCTTACTTTGCAGCGACTTAACCAAGGTGGTATATCACTAAATTAAGCTGTAGTTTTACATAGGCGATGAGGCTTTTGCTACGATTACCTGCGCCATTTCGGCCCCATAAAATCATTTTGACAAAAAAGTGTGTGCTATAAAAAAGCCTGATTAACATCAGGCTTTGGCTTTGAAGCGAGTTTACACTGTCATTAAACTCTAACTGGCACGAGTCACAGTTTTCGCCCCAACCTTCATGTGGGCATGCCTTGAAAGGCCAAAACCAGCAAACAATTTACACCAAATAGTCGTACCTGCAACAGCACTCCAAGTACTGTAATCAGCAGAACCCGTTACCACCAGATAAATAACGTAAACCAACATCCCACCCGCTAAAGCATTGATTAATAATTCGACGGTAGCAAATTTTTCGGGCGCTGCTGGAGATTGACCGTGTTTTAGTGCCACTTCAGAGAAATCTCTTTTAAACCCTATCCGCCATGCTCTTCTTAACCAGAAAAAAGACATGGGAAACAGCGCTAAAAATAAGATCCACGTTAATGCAACACTGACATCAAAACCCATATAATTCCCCTTAAATCGACTGGCGCATGCCCATGGCAAGCGGTTTAATTAGCAGCCTTGCTAAGCGAGCAACAAGGCTTTCGTGTTTATCTACTTACGTGAATTGACAGCATCCTTGCAGAATCAATCCAACGTCATTTTACTTAGTGTGCACCATCCACAGATTTAGATCCACGTGGTATACGCACCGCCTCTACCATTGCTTGAATGTGCTCTGGCGGCTCTTTAGTGAACTTATCGACCACAAAAGCCACTGCAAAGTTGACCATTGCTCCCACCGCACCAAAGGCTTCTGGTGTAATGCCAAAGAAGCTGTTAGCGCCACCAATCATATCTAAGTAGTCTGTGCCTTTAACAAAGAACAATCCTTTGTGAGCAAACACATAAAACAGGGTAATAAGCAGACCAGCTAACATCCCCGCAATCGCACCTTCTTTGTTCATCTTTTTACTAAAGATGCCCATCATAATGGCAGGGAACAACGAACTCGCCGCAATACCAAAGGCTAGAGCGACCGTACCCGCGGCAAATCCCGGCGGATTGAGACCCAACCAGCCAGCAATTAAAATTGCCACCGCCATAGAGACCTTACCGGTTAACAGCTCATTTTTGTCGCTGATATTGGGCACAAAAATATTCTTAATTAAATCGTGTGATACCGCTGATGAAATCGCCATTAACAAACCCGCTGCCGTCGATAACGCGGCGGCTAAACCACCCGCTGCAATCAAGGCAATCACCCAGTTTGGTAATAACGCTATTTCAGGGTTGGCCAGTACAATGATGTCTGCATTCACTGTCAGCTCATTACCTTGCCAACCGGCCTCATCAACCTTCGCTTTAACGGCTTCGTCAGTGGTTTTATCATTATAATACTGGATACGACCATCAGCATTTTTGTCTTCAAACGATAGTAAGCCGGTTTTTTCCCAGCGTTTCATCCAGTCAGGGCGCTTTTCAAATTCCAAACTCGCATCTTTAGCAAAGACATCCACTTCACCACTCACAACGCCTGGCGTGACGGTATTGAGTAAGTTCATTTTAGCCATTGCTGCCACTGCTGGTGCTGTGGTGTATAAAATTGCAATGAAAACTAAGGCCCAACCGGCAGAAGAACGCGCATCTTTCACTGTGGGTACAGTAAAGAAGCGCATAATGACGTGGGGCAAACCCGCTGTACCTATCATTAATGATAAGGTGTACATAAACATATTCAGTGTACTACCAGGTACTGACGTGGTGTATTGCCCAAAGCCAAGCTCAGTCACGACACTGTCTAACTTAGCCAACAAAGACACATCCTGACCGACTAAATCTGAGCCTAAACCAAGTTGTGGAATAGGATTTCCGGTGAGTTGAAAAGAAATAAACACAGCTGGCACCGTATAGGCCAAAATCAGCACAATATATTGTGCTACTTGGGTGTAAGTGATGCCTTTCATGCCGCCAAATACCGCGTACATAAATACTATGCCCATACCGATGTAAATACCCATTTCACTGGTTACGCCTAAGAAGCGCGAGAAGGCCACCCCCACTCCCGTCATTTGGCCAATAATGTAAGTCAACGATGCGGTTAACAGACATACCACCGCCACGGTGCTGGCACTCTTAGAATAGAATCTGTCGCCAATGAATTGCGGCACGGTAAATTTGCCAAATTTTCGCAAATAAGGTGCGAGCAACATGGCTAACAAGACATAACCACCCGTCCAGCCCATTAAGAATAAACCGCCTCCGTAGCCCATGCTCGATATCAAACCGGCCATTGAGATGAACGAAGCGGCTGACATCCAATCTGCGGCGGTAGCCATGCCATTGGCAACAGGATGCACACTGCCTCCGGCTACGTAAAATTCACTAGTAGAGCCAGCTCTTGCCCAAATTGCGATGCCGATATACAGCAGAAAGCTAAGGGCAACACCGATGTAAATAGTTGTTTGAAGTTCCATGGTTTAGTCCTTAGTCTTCGTGCACGTCAAAGCGCACATCTAGCTCGTTCATTTTCTTTTTGTAATAGAAAATCAACGCAATAAAAATGTATATTGAACCCTGTTGTGCAAACCAAAATCCTAAGGGGTAACCCCCAAGGCTAAAGTTATTCAGAAAATCGGCAAACAAAATGCCGGCACCAAACGACGCAAGGAACCAAATAACCAGTATTTTGCCTAGCAGAGCGAGTGTTGCACTCCAATATGCATGACTACTTTGGTCATCTTTCATGTAAACCTCCTAAAAATGATGTTAATTGACACAGGTGTTTTCCATCTAAGTGTTGCTATTGCGCTCAACTCTAGACTTTTATAATGGATGATGAAATGCGACCATGGTCGTAGGTTGCAAAATAGTTAATGATGTTAAAATTAGTGGCACGACAAAACAGGTTAAAAAGATTAATCACCAATAAATGAAAAAGACTAATACTGCTAACAGAGGACGTTTTTGATGGGAATAGCATGGGTTGTCATCGCCTTAACGTATTTGTTAGGACTGTTCGCACTGGCGCGTTGGGGTGAAAAAAACAGCACCCAAGCTAAACGCTTGAGTAATCATCCTGCAATCTATTCATTAGCCTTAGCTATCTATTGCACCGCGTGGACCTTTTATGGCTCTGTAGGTGAAGCAACGCGCACCAATTGGAATTATTTACCCATATTACTTGGCCCTATTTTGCTGTACCTGTTTGGATATCGGTTTATTTATAAATTGGCTTTAGTCAGCAAAAAGCAGCACATCACAACCATTTCAGACTTTATTTCTTCTCGTTACGGCAAAAGACAAACCGTTGCTTTAATGGTGACCCTTATTGCCCTGTTGGCCACCATTCCCTATATCGCCTTACAACTTAAAGCCATTGGCTCTGCGTTTATCATCTTGTCGGGACAAGTAAACGGCCAGTTAGTTATCTTTTTGTCTGCGGTCGCCATTGCTATCTTTTCTATATTTTTTGGTACTAAAAACACCGATGTAACTGAGTATCGCCGAGGGTTGATGTTGGCCATTGCGTTTGAATCAACGATCAAGCTACTCGCCTTAGTGGTTGTGGCAATCGTCGGGGTGGTGTTATGGAAGCAACAGACTAGCGACTTTGTACTAAGCTCGCTGACCAACAACGACGCTTTAGCCACCTTTCACACCAGTTCCTTTTGGGGACAAACGCTTATGGCGGCGGCAGCGGTGATATGTTTACCGCGGCAATTCCACGTCGCTATTGTTGATAATTTAAGTTTGGATCATCTTAAAACCGCGCGCTGGCTGTTTCCGCTGTATTTAACCATTATTGCTATTACTATCCCCATTATCTCATTAGCGGGGCAAAATCTATTTGCGCACACGACTATCGAGCCAGATACCTTTGTCCTGAGTATTGCCGTTTTATCCGATAGCTTTGTCATGCAGTGCTTGGTGTTTATTGGTGGTTTATCTGCTGCCACCGCCATGATCATTGTGGCGACGCTCACCTTGAGTACTATGCTAACCAATGATGTGATTATGCCCAAATTGTTAGCAAACACTCACTTTGACAAAAACAGTGTCGATTACACTAACAAGATCTTGCATATTCGCCGGTTGGTGATTGGCGCCATTTTATTGCTGGCGTTTTTTTACCAACAACAAATCGCTGATGCCAGCCCCCTTTCCTCTCTCGGTTTACTCGCATTTTCCTTAGTGGTGCAACTGCTGCCTTCTATAGTTGGCGGCTTGTATTGGAAACGAGGCCATGCCCACGGCGTGTATGCGGGTTTTATCGCGGGTATCGGATCGTGGATTTTATGGTTGATTGTCCCCTGGCTTGATTCTGGAGTGGCCAAGACTAATGTTTTGCAATCTGACGACATCACCCAAGGTGCGATGCTTAGCTTGGCCTTTAATACCATTGCCTACATTGTTTTTTCCCTTCTTGCCAATCAGCGCCTAGCAGACAAAATTCAAGCCTTAGCCTTTGTTGCGCCTAAAGAAGCGCTCACCCCTCGAACCAAAAGACGTTTAGGAAAAACCCAAGCCATTGATTTACTGACCTTAATGAATACTTTTTTAGGAGAGAGCCGTTGCCAACATTTGCTTTGTGATTATGAGTTAAATTTTGCAACCAAGGTCGAGCCATATGAACCACCGGATCAAGACTTTTTGGCCTTCTGTGAGCGGGCCTTAGGTGGGGTACTCGGCGCCTCTACCGCAAAAGCGCTGTTAGACAGTGCACTAAACGGGCGAAAATTAGATTTCGAAGAAATGGCTAATGTATTCGATGAAACCACTCAAGCCATGCAATTTAATATGAGCGCTTTGCTTGTTTCGTTGGAAAGCATCGATCAAGGTATCAGTGTGGTGGACAAGGAGCTCAATCTGGTGGCCTGGAACAAACGCTACATGGACTTATTTGACTATCCAGACGAGCTTATCACCATTGGCACGCCTATCGAAAAACTGGTGCGCTACAACGCCTTGCGGGGTGAATGTGGTGTAGGCGATATCGATGATTTGGTTAATAAACGCTTAGAACATATGCGTTTAGGTCACGCACACCGCTTCATTCGTCAACGCAGCGATGGCAAGATGATTGAAATGGTTGGCAACCCGTTACCCGGTGGCGGCTTTGTTACCAGCTTTAGTGATGTGACTGAACATGTCGAAATTCAAAAGGCATTAAAAGACGCCAATATCGACCTGCAAATTCGCGTGCAAAAACGCAGTGAAGAAGTGCAAGCTATCAACGCCGAGCTACACAAAGAAATTGCCCGACGAGCTGAATTAGAGGTGAAACTGACCAAGGCAATGAAAATAGCAGAGCAAGCAAATCGCAGTAAAACGCACTTTTTAGCTATGGCCAGTCACGACATTTTGCAGCCCCTTAACGCCGCAAAATTATATTTATCAGCCCTTAATGAAATGGCTAAACCTGATGAAGTCGACGCCATCATAGAAAAGCTCAGTGAAAGCATTGACTCAAGCGAAACCTTGATTGGCACCTTGTTAGATATTGCTCGGCTTGACCAAGGTGGCTTACAGGCCCAAATGGGGCTGCATTCATTTGTCGAAATAGTCAGTCCATTGATAGATGAAACCAGAATGATGGCGGCTAAAAAGAATCTGAGGCTTAGAGTCAGAGTCGCCGATGTTTGGGTCAATACCGACCGCACCTACCTATTCCGCATCGTCCAAAATTTATTATCAAACGCCGTTAAATATACCGATTCGGGGCACATACTGTTTAGTGCACGCAAGCGCAATGGCCAGTTGCTGGTGCAAGTTTGGGACAGTGGTTTGGGCATCTCTGATGAACAGCAAAAACAGGTGTTCAATGACTTTTACCGTGTAAGTAATAATAAGGAACACGGCGTTGGTCTGGGTCTAGGCGTGGTATCGCGTCTTGCTGAAAAAATTGATGCCAAAATCACGCTGAGCTCAGAACTGGGTAGAGGCAGTGTGTTTGGTTTTTCTTTGCCCTTAGGCACTGCACAACACAAGTCGGTGAGCAGCGCACCTCGCTCAATTAGTAGTTTTAGTAATTTGGTGGCGCTGTGTATTGATGATAAACAAGAAAACTTAGACGCCATGCAAACCTTGTTGTCTAAATGGCAAATTAAGTCACTCATAGCCAACAACGTTGAACGTGCAAAACAGCAGTTTGACCATGCTAAGCCACACGTATTACTGGTTGATTATCAATTAGAAGATACCCTCAATGGTATTGAGCTTATTGGTTTATTGCGCCAACACAGCGGCACGACTATTCCAGCGCTGTTGCTCAGTGCCAATCAAGAGGATGAAATCAAGCAATTATGTTTAGACATGGACATTGTGTATCTCAGTAAACCTATTAAACCTGCACGTTTACGGGCTTTTCTATCCAGCGTGGTGAGCAACTGACAACAAGGCTCAGCTATGTTGTAAACTGGATGAATTAAGCTGTAACTGTGAGGCAATTAAGACCGCTTGGGTACGATTATTAATATTGAGCTTTTTGAAGACGGCCGTGATATGCGCTTTCACCGTTGCTTCTGCTATTTCAAGTTCGTAACCAATTTGTTTGTTTAACAAGCCATCACGTAACAAACACAAAACCTTATACTGGGCAGGTGTCAAACTTGATACTTGTTGAGCCAACTGACTGAAGGCTTCGTTCATTTCAGTAACACCAGAGGGCATCGAATCAGGTAGCCATAGGTCACCTGCTAGCATCGTGCGCACCGCCTGAGCCAATTGTTCAGCACTACTGGTTTTAGGTACAAATCCTAAGGCGCCCGCTTGCATTACCTTAGCCACGATGTTGATGTCTTCCAGACCGGAAATAACGGCGACCGGCAAATCTGGGAATAACTTACGAATATGGATCAAACCAAACAAATCGCTACTGCCTGGCATATGTAAGTCAAACAAGAGTAAATCCACTTCGGTGGTCGTTAAACAGTTAACGGTTTCATCTAAGTTACTTGCTTCGAGTAAGTTTAATTCATCGATATTCTTGGATAATGCGCCGCGCAACGCATCACGATAAAGCGGATGGTCATCGGCTACCAACAATGTGATCATACTGTTACCTAATTGTTACAAACATAGCGATTAGCCATGTTAACAAGAGTGTTGCTCAGTGCCTATCGTTGTATGGCAAAAATAAAAAAGGAATGCCAAAACATTCCTTTTTGCGTTAATGGGCCTGCTAAATCTAGCGATTTAGGCGTTTTTCAATTAGTGCTTCGACCACTGACGGATCCGCAAGTGTAGAGGTATCACCCAAGTTCTGATGTTCATTAGCAGCAATTTTGCGCAGGATACGGCGCATAATTTTTCCAGAGCGTGTTTTAGGCAAGCCACTTGTCCAATGAATTAGATCAGGTGTTGCAATGGGACTTAACTCTTTACGAACCCAATTTCGGACTTCAAGAGTCAGTTGCTCGGTCACTTCTATTCCTTCAACGGGGCTTATGTAAACATAAATACCCTGACCTTTTAAATCATGAGGATAACCGACTACTGCAGCTTCAGCGACCGCAGGATGAGAAACCAAGGCACTTTCAATTTCAGCTGTACCTAAGCGATGTCCAGAGACATTGAGTACATCGTCTACGCGTCCCGTGATCCAAAAATACCCGTCTTCATCACGTCTGGCACCGTCACCCGTAAAATAACTCCCCGGATAAGTACTAAAATAAGTTTGTACAAACCGTTCATGATCGCCATACACCGTGCGAGCTTGCGCTGGCCAGCTGTCTTTGATGATTAAGTTTCCTTCACAGGCCCCATCAATTTCGTTACCTTCGTTATCCACCAAGGCGGCTTGTATACCAAATAAAGGCTGTGTGGCGGAGCCCGGTTTTAAATCTGTCACACTGGGTAAGGGTGAAATCATCATGCCACCCGTTTCAGTTTGCCACCACGTATCCACAATAGGACACCGCCCCTTACCCACCACTGAGTGGTACCATTGCCATGCTTCAGGATTAATGGGCTCGCCCACTGAACCTAATAAACGCAAAGATTCGCCACTAATACCTTCGGCTGGGAATGTGCCGTGTGCCATCAAAGCGCGAATAGCCGTTGGGGCGGTATACAATATATTGACCTTGTGCTTGTCAATGATCTGCCCTATCCGTCTTACATCGGGATAAGTAGGCACCCCTTCAAACAATAAGGTTGTTGCGCCATTGGCCAAAGGACCATAAACCATATAACTGTGTCCGGTGATCCAACCTACATCCGCCGCACACCAATAGATTTCGCCAAGGTGGTAGTCAAATACATATTTATGAGTCATCGCGGTATATAGCAGATAGCCCCCCGTTGTGTGCACTACCCCTTTGGGCTTGCCGGTCGAGCCTGATGTGTACAAAATAAATAGCGGATCTTCAGCATTCATTACTGTGGGTTCACATGTCGCTTCGCAGTCAGACACTAAGTCATGCCACCACACATCATTTGCTTGCCATTTAACGGCCCCGCCTGTGTGTTTAAAAACCACAACATGTTCAATGGAGGGACAATCATGGGTAGTGAAGGCCTCGTCCACATTGGTTTTTAAGGGCACAACTTTGCCTGCCCGTAGACCTTCATCTGCTGTGATCAACACTTTGGCATCGCAATTTTCAACTCGGTCTGCAATGGCATTCGGTGAAAATCCCGCAAAAATAACAGAGTGAACCGCACCAATTCTGGCACACGCCAACATGGCGTATGCCGCTTCAGGGATCATCGGCATGTAAATCGCGACTCTATCGCCTTTTTTAACGCCGAGCTTTTTTAAACCATTGGCAATTTTACATACTTCGTCATGCAATTTTTGGTAGCTAATTAAACTATGGGATTGTGGGTCGTCACCTTCCCAAATAATCGCTGTCACATTGCCGCGACTCGCTAAATGTCTGTCGATACAGTTGTAGCTAAGATTCAACTCACCGTCTTCAAACCAATTAATATGTACATTATGACTATCAAAAGAGGTATTTTTAATGCGTGTTGGCTGTTTGTACCAATCAAGCATCTTTGCTTGCTCTGCCCAAAAAACATCGGGTTGTTCAACTGATTGCTTATACATACGCTGAAACTCTGCAGGCGTAAGATGTGAGTTTAACTTGGCCTGCTCAGGCACTGGATAAAGTGTAGCTACCATAATGTTCCTCTATTTCCATACTATTTTCGATGTACTATACCGCGAAACCACTAAGATAAAATCAGACTTTGGTCTTAGCTCCCCCAACGAGATTCGTCCGTTCAAATCATCTCAAGCACTGAGCTCACCTAAGACTTAAGTCTAATAGACTATTTGCTAATACTTAATTGCTTTTAAGTGGGTCATTATCTGTCATGTTCAATTCAACAGTGAGAAATTTACATGAATAAGTCCGCTTCCATTTATTACGCTGCTTGCCTATCAAGCCTCAGTTTTTCAGCCTTTACCACTGCTTCTGTTTTAGAATCCACTGACGTAGGTTTTAGTGGCTACCTTAAGGCTGACGCTATCGTCAGCGACTACAGCGATGGAACACTTGGCTCAGGTAACGTTGGCCGAGACTTTTATATTCCTGGCTTAACACCGGTTGGCGGCGTCAAAGAAAATGCCCAATTTGATGCGCATATTCGACAGTCTCGTTTTCGTTTCACTACCAATACCGCCTTAAGCTCAGGAGACAAGCTGGTAGGTGTATTAGAGTTTGATTTTCAAACCACCCCAGATGGGAATGAAAGAGTCAGTAATTCCTACGAGCCGCGTATTCGCCATGCCTATATTCAATACAACAATTGGTTAATCGGTCAAACGTGGTCAACCTTTCAAGATGTGAAAGCCTTACCAGAAACTCTGGATTTCATCGGGGCGACTGATGGTACTATTTTTGGTCGTCAAACCATGGTGCGTTATTCAAACAAGGGGTTTGCCATTGCATTAGAAAACCCCGAGTCCACGATTACTCCTTTTGGCGGCGGCGCGCGCATCGTGAGCGACGACAGTACTGTGCCTGATTTAGCTGCCAGCTACACCATGAAGCAAGATTGGGGCTATGTGCAAGTATCAGGTTTATTACGCGAACTGAGCTACGTTGACCAACAAAATGGCGCTGATATTGACACCAGTACCGCAAGTTACGGCATTAGCTTAACCGGCAAAGTCATGTTAGGCCAAGACGACATTCGTTTTATGCTCAATAGTGGCAAAGGTTTAGGCCGATATATTGGCTTAAATACCGTGAATGGCGCGGTACTAGACAGCAATAATAAACTACAAACTATTGATGTAACTGGCATTGCAGTGGCCTATCGCCATCTTTGGAACGAACAATGGCGCAGTAACCTAACTTACTCTGCCCTTGACGCGGATAACGATGTGAGTTTAACGGGCGTAAATACCACCCAAAAAACATCGAGTGTTCGTCTGAACTTACTCTATTCACCTACTAAAGAGCTCACGTTCGGTGGTGAATACAGCAAAGCCACTCGTGAATTAGAAAGCGGTGCTGATGGTGATATGGACCGCTTACAATTTTCTGCCATGTACAGTTTTTAAACTAAAGGTAACAACATGCCAGCAACGAGTGGCATGTTGTTATGATGCAGCAATTAGTTGAGTACAGGCCCCTCATTATATATTTCCACTCGATTACGCCCAGTTAACTTGCCTTGATACAAAGCTTGGTCGGCTTGTTGCAGTATTGTCTGTGCACTTTTTCGCTTGGGCACTGTCACACAGCACAAACCGATTGTTACCGTGACCGTGATGGCACTGCCATCTGGGCCCGCAATACGCAGCAAAGCAATATTGGCTCTTATTTTTTCAGCAATGTTGAGCGCGTTGTCAGCGGCTACATTATCTAATATAACCAAAAACTCCTCTCCGCCATACCGCCCAACATCATCAACCCCTTGTCGTATGCTGCGCTTAATACTCTGGGCAACGGCTTTTAAGCATTCATCTCCTAATAAATGCCCATATTTATCATTAAATTGCTTAAAGTAATCCACATCAATCATCAAAACCGCAATGGGCTGTGTATGTGCGGCAACAAGTTTACTTTGCAGTATTTGCATAATACTGCGCCTGTTAGCGATCGTGGTTAAGTCATCTTCAAAGGCCTGCTGAATAAGTCTGTGCCTCAACAAGCGATTGATGCGGTCAAAATACATCACAAAAGTCGCACTAATAATGATGGCAAACGACACCCAAATAGCTCTCGAACGACTTTTCTGTAAAGACACCACTTCATTGGTCAAATCTGGCAAAGCGTCTTTCAACAGTAATAGGCTAAAAATCAACACAATCATGAACGCACTTATCCACCACGACACTTTACTGTTTGACATTAGCGCCAAGGGGATGGGGATCATAGGAAACAGCACGACAAACTGGCTGTTCACGCCACCCGAAATGACCACTAAAGGGACAAGGGTAGTAAAACAGCCGACACAGACTAAAAGCGCATGCCAGCGTGCCGGTTTAGTGCGGCTAACCACTGCATACATCACCCCATAAAGAGCAGAATTAAACAGGCCCATATAGGTAAAATAATCATTTTGCTTAACCACCAGAGGTACAAAAATGGTGGCAAAAAGAACGACCACAAATAAAATCAGTAAGGTCGCTTTCACCATTTGATGGCGTAAATCAAGTGTTTGCACGTTTTCCTAAAACCTTAACCATACATAAATCGATTGTACTAATTAATTATATAAAAAACAGATTTTAGTCTTTTTGTACCAAACACCTCTGTTTTTTTAACCGAAGACTAAGGCTAACAACCTTGTTATATAAGGATAAAGCATCAAACCATCATAGAATTTAAAAATCAACAACGCCGATTTTGTTGCATTGAAATGCCGAATTTATCTTAGCTTTTCTGAAGCAGCGTGGGTTAACATCATTAACATTGTGTTAACTTTTGTGTAAGTGAATAAACGGACGGTGGTTTTATATGGCAACAAGCAAAGTACGCATGGGCATGGTTGGTGGCGGCCAAGGCGCTTTTATTGGCGCAGTGCATCGCATGGCGGCCAATTTAGATGGCCAGATTGAGTTAGTTTGTGGAGCCTTCAGTTCAGATCCGCTAAAAAGTGCCCAGTCAGGTGCTGAGTTATTTATTCAGCCACAGCGTTGTTATCCATCCTATCAACAGATGATGAATGAAGAAGCCAAGCTCCCTGCCGAGCAACGCATGCAATTTGTCGTAATCGTTACGCCCAATCATCTGCATTTTCCGGTCGCAAAAGCGGCGTTAGAAGCTGGCTTTCATGTACTCAGTGACAAACCAGCCACCTTTGATTTAAACCAAGCGCTAGCACTGGCCGATGTTGTGAAAGAGTCAGGCAAGCTTTACGGCTTAACTCATACCTACAACGGTTACCCTTTAATTAAACAAGCAAAACATTTAGCCACCAGTGGTGCTCTAGGCAAAATCACCAAAATTGTAGTGGAATATAGTCAAGGGTGGCTAGCCAACAAAGACAATGATGGCGGCAAGCAAGCTGCGTGGCGCATCGACCCTAAGCAAGCGGGTATCAGTTGCTGTATGGGTGATATTGGCGTGCATGCAGCGAATCTTGCAGAGTATGTAACAGGTGCAAAAATCACCGAAATGTGCGCTGATTTAGGTTCGGTAGTGCCTGGCCGGTTGTTAGACGATGACGGCAGTATCTTACTTAGATTTGATAACAAGGCCCGAGGCGTACTGTTGGCCAGTCAAATATCAAGCGGTGACGAAAATAACTTACGTTTGCGAGTTTATGGCGACAAAGCCAGCCTAGAATGGTCGCAACTTGAGCCAAACAGCTTATGGCTCAAATCTAATAGTGCCCCCACTCAATTAATTCGCACCGGAGTAGGCGAAATGTGTGCTGAAGCGCAAGCCGCCACGCGCACCCCTGCCGGTCATCCAGAGGGTTATTTAGAAGCCTTTGCCAATATTTACCTCAATTTTGTAAACCAAATTCGTGCCTTTGAAAACAAGCAAACTGCCACTAATGCCTTATTTGATGTGCCAGGTATTGATGAAGCCATTCGAGGCATGGCATTTATTGAAAACAGCGTGCTAGCCAGTGAATCTTCTGAAAAATGGCTACGCTTCACCACGACAGCAAAAGTTTAAGGACTCATATCATGCAGAAAATTCAAGGCCCAGGCATATTTTTAGCGCAATTTGCCGGCGATGACAGCCCCTTCAATAGTTTCCCCGAAATTTGCCAATGGGCCGCGAGTATTGGTTTTAAAGGGATTCAGATCCCTTCTTGGGACGGACGTCTATTTGACTTAAAAAAAGCAGCTGAAAGCCAAACCTATTGTGATGAGATTAAAGGTATTGCCGCAAGCTATGGCCTAGTGATAACAGAACTATCGACCCATTTACAGGGGCAGTTAGTGGCCGTGAACCCCGCCTATGACACGATGTTTGATGGCTTTGCTCCAGTCGAGGTACACAACAACCCGAAGGCGCGCACAGAATGGGCTATTCAACAAATGAAATACGCGGCCAAAGCCAGTCAGCGATTGAGCTTGACTAGCCACGCAAGTTTTTCTGGCGCATTGTTATGGCACACGTTTTACCCTTGGCCGCAGCGACCTGCTGGTTTAGTTGAGCAAGGTTTTGCCGAACTTGGCAAACGCTGGTTGCCCATCTTAAACGCCTTTGATGAAGCAGGTGTGGATGTCTGTTACGAACTCCACCCTGGTGAAGATTTACATGATGGTGTGACCTTTGAACGCTTTTTAGACAATGTGGGGCAGCATAGCCGCGCCAATATACTCTATGACCCAAGCCACTTTGTATTGCAGCAACTTGACTACCTTGCGTTTATCGATATCTATCATGAACGCATCAAAGCTTTTCATGTCAAAGATGCAGAGTTTACGCCTTCTGGTCGTGCAGGTGTGTACGGTGGTTATCAATCATGGATTGACCGGCCAGGACGTTTTCGTTCTTTGGGCGACGGTCAAATTAATTTCAAAAGTATTTTTAGCAAACTGACCCAATATGACTATCGCGGCTGGGCTGTGATGGAATGGGAATGCTGTATCAAGCACCCCTTAGATGGCGCAGCAGAAGGCGCTAAATTTATTGCTGAACACCTTATTCGTCCCACTGAAAAAGCGTTTGACGATTTTGCGGGTCAAGGTGAAGACCTTGCATTAAACAACAAAATACTCGGCCTTTAACATAAGAGAAATAATAATGAACGCCACACATACCATTTCAGATAAAACGGCTAAACGGGTTTTTAACATAAGTTGTATAGCGCTTATCGTTACTGCCATGACCTTTGCTATTCGCGCAGGCATTTTAGGAGAGTTAGGCCAACAATACGGCTTAAGCGGCAAAGAGCTGGGCTGGATAGCCAGCATGGCCTTTTTAGGTTTTCCTTTGGCAATGATGTTTGGTGGGGCTTTGTATAATGCTATAGGTGCCAAACTTATCGTTTGGTTAGCATTCATTGGTCATGCCTTAGGTTTGATCTTAACCATTGTGGCCGATGGCTTTTGGGGTTTGATGATTTCAACCTTTTTAGTGGGGTTTGCCAATGGTTTGGTCGAAGCAGGCTGTAATCCTATTATTGCCCAGTTATTTCCTGATAATAAAACCACCATGTTGAACAAGTTTCACGTTTGGTTCCCAGGCGGTATCGTAATAGGCTCATTAGTTTCCGCCGGTATGACGCAATTAGGTTTAGGTTGGGAAGCGCAAGTCGCCACCATGTTAATCCCTACTGCAATTTACGGTTTCTTGATGCTTGGTTTTGAGTTTCCTGAGCTAGAGAGCGAAGTAGACTCCACCAGCGGCAATTTAAAAGCCTTGGTTAATCCAATCTACATCTTTTTAGCAGTATGCATGACCATGACTGCAGTCAGCGAATTTGGTCCGGGGCAGTGGATTAATCAAATACTCAGTGCATCAGGTGCCACCCCTATGCTTATTTTGGCGCTAATTACTGGGATCATGGCCTTAGGTCGATTTTACGCAGGTCCCTTAGTCCATAAACTTAGTCCTCCCGGGGTGTTGTTTGTGTCAGCAATATTAGCAAGTTTAGGCCTTTTCTTAATGACCCAGTTACAAGGTACGGCCGTGTATTTTGCCGCGGTTGTGTTTGCCTTAGGCATTACTTACTTCTGGCCAACCATGATTGGTTGTACCAGCGAATACACGCCCAAAACAGGGGCCCTAGGTATGTCACTAATGGGTGGTGCAGGTATGTTTGCTATGGGCATTTGGAACCCTATCATCGGCGGTTGGATAGATTCAGCCACGACAGAAGCGCAAGCGGCGGGCCTTACTGGTAATGAATTAGTGTTAGCATCAGGCCATGCAGCCTTAAACAATTTAATTGTATTCCCTCTGGTGTTAATTGTAGCTTTTGGTGGGTTCTATTGGTTTATGCGTAACAAACAGCCCCTATCTGCACACCATGAATAAGGAAAACCTTATGTCAACGCATCAAGATAAAGTCATTCCGAATATGTCGCTGCCTGCTTCACGGCGTCAATTATTAAAAAATATTGCAGTCAGTGCGGCGGGCGCTGGATTGCTGTCTCACACATCTTTTTCAAACGCGCTAGAAATGACGTCATCAACATCAACTGATACCCCGCTTAAGGGCAATGTACTTCACTCTGTTAGTCGCTGGACTTACGGTGATTTATCGATCGCAGAATTATGCCAAACCGTTAAAACCTTGGGTTTTAACGCCATCGATTTAGTTGGCCCAGAAGACTGGCCCACGCTTAAAGAATTTGGCATCGACTCTTCTATGTGTAATGGCGCAGAACTGAATTTGACCGATGGTTGGGGCGATTCACAATTCCATGCCCAGCTTATTGAACGTTATCAGCGCCATATTGATTTGGTGGCCGATGCGGGTTACACCAACTTGATTTGCTTCAGTGGCAATAAGCGGGGTATTGATCCACAGGTCGGCTTGCAAAATGCTGTCAAAGGGCTCAAACACATTATGCCTCACGCTGAAAAGCGTGGTGTTGTTATCCAAATGGAACTGTTCAACAGCAAAGTCGATCATCCCGACTATTTTGCCGACAATTCTGCTTGGGGTATTGAGCTATGTAAGCAATTAGGGTCAGACCACTTTAAATTGTTGTACGACATTTATCATATGCAAATCAATGAAGGTGACATCATTCGCACCATCAATGAAAACCATCAATATTTTGGCCATTACCACACCGCGGGCGTGCCTGGTCGACATGAAATCGATGATTCACAAGAGCTGTTTTACCCCGCGATTGCTCGCGCAATTGTCGCGACAGGCTTCAAGGGCTATCTAGCTCAAGAGTTTATTCCAACCCCAGCCGACAAAGCAGGCAAAATTGAGTCACTGCGTCAGGCTATTCATATTTGCGATGTGTAAACATGTCTGAATTGCACATTCATCAAATGAAACTAGCAGATTAACTGAGAAAATTTATGGCAAATAATAACTATGATGCAATCGTTGTCGGCTCTGGCATCAGTGGCGGTTGGGCGGCAAAAGAATTAGCAGAGAAAGGCCTTAAGGTATTGATGCTCGAACGAGGCCGTAACATTGAACATATTAAGGATTACACCAATGCCTTTCATGAGGCCTGGGATTATCCTCACCGAGGTTTAGCGACCCAGCAAAT
The DNA here is from genome assembly GCF_030730205.1 of Paraglaciecola sp. Classification (GTDB taxonomy): domain Bacteria; phylum Pseudomonadota; class Gammaproteobacteria; order Enterobacterales; family Alteromonadaceae; genus Paraglaciecola. The sequence goes on along the minus strand of NZ_JANQVQ010000074.1, from coordinate 63,413 downwards.
GAAGGCTGATTTTCCTAAACTCGCTCGCGAATATACCCTCAACGAGCCAACGCAAGGTATGTGGGCCACGGACAAAGAACATCCTTATACAGAGGTGAAACGCTTTGACTGGTTTAGAGGTTATCACATGGGTGGGCGCTCTTTGTTATGGGGACGTCAAAGCTACCGCTGGAATGCAGAAGACTTTACTGCCAACGCGAAAGACGGCATTGCTATTGATTGGCCAATTCGCTACGAAGACTTGGCGCCGTGGTATGACTATGTTGAAAAATTTGCCGGTATTGCAGGCACTAGAGAAGGTTTAGACGTTCTACCAGATGGTCAGTTTTTACCACCTGTACCATTAAATATGGTTGAAAAAGACGTGGCCAAACGCATCGAAAAAGCCTACAAAGGCATGCGTCATATGATCCACAGCCGCACCGCCAATATTACTCAAGCCATGCCTGAACAAAACCGCGTAGGCTGTCAGTATCGCAATAAATGCTGGCTAGGGTGTCCGTTTGGCGGGTATTTCAGTACACAGTCTTCTACGCTTCCTGCTGCCATGGCTACCGGAAATTTAACCGTTCGTCCATTTTCCATAGTCACCCAAGTGCTGTATGACAAAGACAGTAAAAAGGCGACGGGCGTTGAAGTTCTCGATGCCCAAACGAATCAAACTTATGTTTTTACCAGTAAAATTATTTTCTTGAATGCCTCTACTTTGAATTCCACTTGGATCATGATGAATTCCGCTACCGATGTGTGGCAAGACGGCTTAGGTTCAAGCTCTGGCGAACTCGGCCACAATGTGATGGATCATCATTTATCAGTAGGCGCGCAGGGCACCGTAGAAGGATTTGAAGACAAGTATTACTCCGGTCGTCGGCCTTGTGGCTTTTATATTCCAAGATACCGCAATTGGGGGAGTGACAAACGTGATTATGTACGTGGTTTTGGCTACCAAGGCTCAGCATCTCGTTCGAATTGGCAAAGTAATGTGGCTGAATTAGGTGTGGGTGCTGACTTTAAAAATGCCCTGGCCGAGCCAGGTGCATGGAATATCGGCATGGGCGGTTTTGGCGAAATTCTACCCGATCACAAAAATAAAGTGAGCTTAGACAAATCCGTAAAAGACAAATGGGGCTTGCCAGTGCTGTCGATGGATGCGGAGCTACAAGCAAACGAATTGCGCATGCGTAAAGACATGAAACAAGATGCCATGGATATGTTAGAGGCGGCTGGGGTTAAAAACATTCGCGGATGGGATGGTGAATCCCCCATTGGTAAAGGCATTCATGAAATGGGTACTGCTCGGATGGGCAAAGATCCAAAAACCTCCGTACTCAATAAGCACAACCAAGTGTGGGACGCACCAAACGTATTTGTTACCGATGGAGCCTGTATGACTTCAGCATCATGCGTTAACCCATCTTTGACTTATATGGCAATGACCGCACGAGCGACGCATTTTGCGGTAGAAGAATTGAAAAAGAGGAATCTATAATGGAGAGACGTAATCTACTCAAAATGATCGCAGCGGCCACTGGGGTTGCGATGGTAGGCGGTAGGGCTTTTGCCTATGAACTTCACAGCCCTGTGCCTTTATCTTCAACAGTATTTTCATCAGATGATGTGATGTTATTTAATGAGGTTGCCGACGTAATTATCCCTCGCACTGATACCCCAGGAGCTAAAGATGCCAATGTCGGTTTGATGGCACTCATCTTAGCCAATGATTGTTACACCCAAGAGGAACGTAGCGCTCTAGTTCAGGGTTTAGTGACTATTGATCAGCAGGCTCAGCAGCGTTTTGGAAAGCCCTATTTATTGCTCGACACCGCGCAAAAGCTGCAATACATAACGCAGTTAGATGAGGACGCTAAGCGAGCTAATAACCAGCAAGAGTTGTTCTATTTGTCGTCTAAACCCTACGATAAGGATCGTGATGAAAACGCCGCAACGCCACATTTTTTCACTTTGATAAAACAACTCACCCTGTTTAGCTTTTTTACCTCAAAGTTAGGCGCTACCGAAGTGCTGCGTTTTGAGGCTATTCCGGGTAAATACAATGGAGAATTAGATTACAAAAAAGGTGATCGAGCCTGGGCAACGTAATCTACAGATGACGCTATATGACGAGCCAAATATATAAAGTAAAGGTGAAAACATGAAAAAATTACCCATAGCAGTAGCCACAATCGGTTTGCTTGCTAGCACAAGTTATATAACAGTTTACGCGAAAGAAAAGGCCCTAGAACCCTGGCAAGAAGCGGAAAAAACTGAAGTCTGGAGCCCTGTTCCTCCAATTGTGAGTACCCTGCCCGGTCAAGTCCCTTCTGATGCTATCGTATTGATTGATAGCCAAAACTTAGATCAATGGGAAACGCTAGACGGTGGTGTGCCAGAGTGGACCATTGATAATGGCAAAGTTACCGTCAAACCCGGAACCGGTGACATTAAAAGCAAACAAGCATTTTGTGACGTGCAATTGCATATGGAATGGCAGGTACCGCAACCCTCAGCTGACATGAAGGGCCAGCAACGTAATAACAGCGGCATTTTTTTTCAACAACGTTATGAAATCCAAGTATTAGATTCTTATAACAATCCTACTTATTCCAATGGCCAAGCAGCGTCGGTTTATAAGCAAACCATTCCTTTAGCCAACGCCATGCGTCCGCCGCAAACGTGGCAGGTGTATGACATCATCTATAAAGCACCACGCTTTGAAGGGGAAAAGCTCAGCACGCCGGGTTATGTGACCGTGATTCATAATGGTGTAGTTGTGCAAAATCATACGGAAATTCAAGGTAGTACTGAATGGATTGGTGCGCCTAAATACGTGGCCCATGGTTGTGCCCCATTGCAATTGCAAGATCATGGCAACTTAGTCAGCTTCCGCAATATGTGGGTTCGTGAATTGTAATTAAGCGAGCAGAAAAATAATCGCCAGTGGCTAAACTGGCGGTTTATTTTCTACTTCTGAGCCACAACTTGGCTTTAATTTTTGTTGCGCGCCACGGTGTTTGCGGAAGACGCGGAGCAACCGTAGTAAGGTGTTCATACTCACTAGTACTTAAGTTTACTTCACCAGAGTGGGCTAACCACAACGCATCGAGCTGCATACCAATGACCTTTTGTAACGAAGCGCGATATTGATTGGGATGGAATACAGGAAAGGGCGGAATAAAGCGATTTTTTACCTTAACAATTAAATCTGCTACATACATACGATTACTCGGTATGTGCAATAAAGAGATATCTCTATCGGTATGACCTGGTGTTGTGACCGTTAGCCACTCAGCAAAGTAAGGTAAGACCTCACCATCATTCAACTCAATATCAGGGTACAAGAATGGTGAATACCACAAATTCTTCCGTGGCTTACCCAAGCGACCTGCAACCCAACCCGCTAATAACAAGTCAGTGAGATGCAATAAACGCCCCCCCACGCCCCGATACCAATGTGTAGTGGTTTTCGCCGACGCAATTTTACAGCCTGTCAACTCCCGCAACTTATGTGCAGCACCTGCATGGTCAGGGTGCATATGAGTGACAACAACCAATTTCAAGTCATTAAATGGACGGGACAACTCTTCAGTAATAAAAAGTTTAAGCATGTCAATATCAGCTCGGCAACAGCCATCAAGAAGCAACAGCCCTTCAGGATATTCGACTAAATACACACACTGTATGTAGCCTTGTAGCTGATGTAATTTCAAAAGGTATTATCGACTCTCAGTAACGTTAGCTTGCTTTTCAATGTACTCTATGGCTTTTTGCAAACTTCCAAAAGCATTAATTAGATTTTGACGTCCCTTTTGCATTAATTCTGGATTATCTTTTTCGGACATCATCCAAACCCATGTTCGTATCAATGACTCAGGCGGTATTTTATGCATAATGACTTCCCACGTAGATAGGTGACAAAAGTGATTCTAAGGCGCCATTATATAATGTACACCCAGGTCATTCGAGTACACTTTTTAATAAATTCAATCACTTGGGTAATAATTACGCCCAATTTGAGCATTTATTTTAATTAAGGGATAAGCACACTTCATCTTATGAAAACAGAAAATATAAAAGTCGTTGTCGGTTCACTCAATCCAGTGAAAATTAATGCAGCGAAACAGGCTATTATGCAGTTTTTTGAATTAGAACAGCTTGATTGCCTAGGCATAAACGCACCCTCAAACGTGGCTGCTCAACCCATGAGTGCGGCAGAAACGCGTTTAGGTGCAATTAACCGCCTTAGCTACTGTCAATTGCATCATCAGGCTGATTATTATGTTGCTATTGAAGGGGGTGCAGATAAGTTAGAAGATGGTCCCGTTACCTTTGCTTATATCGCCATTGCTGACCAACAGCGAATGTCTGTAGGGCGCAGTGCAATGTTGCCATTACCGCCCATAGTGTATCAAGCCTTAGCAGCGGGTGAAGAGCTTGGGCCCGTAATGGACCGTCTATTTAATACTCACAATATTAAACAAAAAGGCGGCGCTATAGGCTTATTAACTCGAGGATTAGCAACTCGTGAGGGAAATTATACCCAAGCAATAACACTCGCCTTGGCACCATTTTTACACCCAGAACTTTTTCCTTACGATAATACGTAATTGTCCCCTAAACTTATGTTTATCGCAGCAAAATGGGGCAACAGAAACAGCTACAAAATGCATTACTACGTGAGTCAATGGCGATACCTTTTTCTGTCGTTAACTATAAATTTCATATGTGAACTTTTCAACAAAAAGGAATATGGTCAAAATATGGCTGTGCGTTTCAAAAAAGAGACACATTTAAGAACAAAATAAGGTAAATTCTGCAGCAATACGTGTTTACATGGGCAATTTGTTAAGGATACTTGATGTGGATAAGCACACTTACTTACAAGAAAATTAATTACCCATCTTTACAATTTTTTTAATAAGAAACAAAATGATAGGCTTATAAAAAGCTGGTAATTATTATTTCTATTCGTATTAAATAAAATAATAAATTATTATCCATGTGCGTTGAAGGCAGTTAGAGCGAAGTATCAATTACCATGTTTAAATTAGCAAAAGAAACGTTTCTGAATTATTTGCTGTTAACCGATGACGCAGATACCGAACACGGTATTGAAAAGTGGCGAGTCAGTGCGCTTCGCATCATGATAATAGTAGGCTATTCCTTATATAGCCTTGTGGCTATTCACAGCAGCATCAGTGCCCAACAAGTTGGATTTTATGTTGTTTTGCCTCTCACTCTTGCCTTTTATGTCATGGCTGGCATACAGCTCTGGTTGTCAAAACGGCACTACCATATCAGCGCGTATAGCCTGTTATTTAGTATTGTTGCCGCAGCCATTGCCATCAATACCATAGTAAAAATTCCCATCCTTGCCATGCTAGGTCCTGTTTTTGTTTTTTCATTGCCCTTGGCCGCCTTTATTTTATTAGGAACTAAGGCTGGAATGATTTGCATGGTGCTAAACATTATTCCATTTATTGGCCTATTGAGTGGCTTTCAGTTAAATCAATTTATCGACAACCACGTTTTGCTCGATTATGCCAATGCCTATATCGTTTCAATCATTTTTGTATTTTTTAATATTTGTTCTCCTCTTGCCGTGGCCAGAGCAAGTGTTGCCGCTAAGCGCCTAAATGCAAAAATCAGCGTACAAAATCGAAACTTGCAACGAGAGAAAGAACTGTATCGCACCCTATTTATTGATACCGAAGTCGCGCAGCTTGTGGTGTCGAATACGAGTGTGGTCACTGAAATGAATCAGGCAGCTGAAAAACTACTGTTTTGCCAGTTTACATCGCTACGAGCCCCAGTTTCACTCTCAACTATTTTGTCCGACCTAGCTCTGAATGATAAAAATGAATGTGTCATCAATAGAACAACCAATGGCAGAATGAAGACCTTCAAAGTATCTCGCAGTGTGTTGCTGCAAGACGGCTACTATTTTTTGACGATTCAAGACGTGACGGCATCTGTTATGTTGCACAAAACATTGACAGCACAGGCCCTCTTGAGCCGTCAGCAAAGTGTAAAAGATAATGGAGGGCTGGCGAATCGTACTTGGCTTGAAAACAAACTCAAACAGCAGTTAGATAATCCTCAAAGTAATATTTGTATCGCGGCATTTAAAATTAATAACGCGCAATTTATCGAACAAAAATTTGGTGTGCAATATTTGGCCTTGCTGGTGAAAAAACTCGCCGAACATTGGAAAGCTAAAACGCACATTAGTGCATCGATAGGCTCAGTAGAAAAAGATAACTTAACTATCATCACTGAACTATCCATGGTTGACGCTCATAGTTTTATGCGATCTTTTGTCGAGTTACTGCCCAAAAACATTTTAGTTAGTGAGCATAAACTTCCTTTAGACTTTAAAGTGGGCATGGCTTTTTCTGATATTAATGAGCGAAATCCAGAAAAATTAATTAATAACGCGCTCTACGCTGTCACATCAAGCACGGCTCAAATCAGTTTGTATGAAACCACCAGCTTAGAACGATTTATTGAACATCAAGAGATCAATATACTTCTAAACGAAGCGATTATTAATAACGAACTGAGTGTGGTATATCAGCCTAAAGTAAAAGGCGATGGTCGCTTAGTCGGTATGGAAGCCTTACTTCGCTGGCATTCTCCTATACTCGGATTTGTCTCTCCTTCAGTGTTTATTCCTATCGCAGAAAAGTCAGGACTGGTCGCCTTAATTACGCAGTGGTTAATTACCGATGTGTGCCGACAAATTGCAACTTGGCAAAAGGCGGGGCTAAATGTTGTGCCCATTGCCATTAATATTTCAGGGCCAGACCTTGATCAAGAATACTTCCATGAACATCTCGTTAATACGCTCGTTGAACATCGGATCCAGCCACAGTTATTAGAGCTTGAGTTAACAGAATCAGCGCGCAGCTTAGATAACAGCAAAGCTTTAGCCACAGCCCGTTATTTATCTAACTGGGGCTTTTGTATTACTTTGGATGATTTTGGTATTGGCTATTCTGGCTTATCTAAACTGGTTTCATACCCTGTTAAACGAGTGAAAATTGACCGACAATTTATCAAACAGATCCATGTAGATGAACGCAAAGCCAAGGTAGTAGAAGCGATCATGGCCATGTGTAAAGTATTTAATATCGACATATTAGCTGAAGGTGTCGAAGAGTTTGAAGAGGTAGATAAGCTGCTCTACTTGGGCTGCACTACTTTTCAAGGTTATGTGTTTGCTAAACCTTTAGCGGTTGAGCAAGCGAGTCATTTACTAACCGTAGGTAATGTGTTTGCCTTTAAACAAAGCCAAACTGTGTCTAAGCCCTAAAAGACTTATTGTCTGGCTTAAAAAGCGCGCTAAAGTTAAGACTAACGGACACACCACGACCATCAGCTAAATTACTGATTTCTATATCGCCACCATGGTAATTTGCGATGATTTTTGCAATATACAAACCCAGACCAAGATGAGTCTGGTCGCTATGTTGTTTAGCGCGAATAGAAACCATTGAATCGAACAGTTGGTCCTGCATCTTTTCAGGCAAGCTTTGCCCTAGATTGGTAATACTTAGGTGTAGAGATCTATCTGAGCAACTCAATTTAACAGCAATTAAGCTCCCTGGTTGACTGAAATCACAGGCATTCGCAATGATTTTATCGAGCATTTGGGCGAACAGTTCCGCTGAACCTGACAACAATGTGGGCAGCTTACTTTTGTTTTCAAGCTCAAAGCTAAATTGTCGTTCTGGGTAAATATACCCATAGCCTTGTACACATCCCTGCAAAACGAGCTGCACATCAAAAGGTTCTCGCTCATCGCTTTGAATTGCTTGCTCTAAGCGGCTTGCCTCACTCATATTCGTTAGAATTTTACTTAATCGCGTGATCCCCTCTTTCGCTCTATCTAAGTATTGCTGACTCTCCCTACTTAAGGATTCAGAGCTGAGATTTTCTAGTGATGAATTAACGATGGCCACGGGTGTGCGTAACTCATGAGATAAACGCGCAGCCATGTTTTCTAAGTAGGCATTGTATTGACCCAATTTGCTTAATACATGGGTAAATGTGCGCGACAAATCCCCGATTTCATCGTGGGCGAGTGATGGCACAATTTGTCCAACAATTTTACCATGGTTATCAATGGCACCTTCGGTTTCATCACGCAATTTACGGATACGCCAAGAAATACGCGAGGCCATTAAAAATAAAGCGAAGGTGCCAATTAAGATAACCGCTAAAAAGTAGTGAAACTGCTTTTCTAGTGCCTTATTTCGCAGGGTTCGTATGCCGTTGGTGGTTTGCTCCACCACAACCGCTCCCATGACTTTCTTATCAATAAAAATGGGATGAGCAGCAGATAAAATTACCGCTTTACTATCAGCACTCAAACGCCACAACGAACTGGGGGTGCCGGCTAATGCTTGACTGATATCTTGTCCTTTTAAGGCATACGCATCTTGTAAATCATCTACAAAATCAGCTGGCGGCTTGGTTAAAACCTGATAGTAAAGTGGAAGCAACCACTCACTTTCAATATAGGTCCACACACTTTTTTTGCCTCCAGTGTCGGTATTGCTTTGCACACCCGACGACCGTTGAATTTGTCCGGAACGAGCGAGTACACGCATGTGATTGTCTACTACCCACACTCGAGCATTAGAGTACTGCAAGCCTTTTAAAATATTTTCTATTTCCGGAGAGGGCACTAATACGGTACCTAAGGAATCCACTTGCGAAGTATTGGCCGTCCCTATCATGTTTTGTACCTTACGAGTCACAGAATCATCTACATCGACGATAGCAAAAGCAATTTTACTCGACATCATTTCTAGCGGAAAACGCAGCTCAATGACATATCCGTCAGATGTATTCCGCCATTGCCCTTGAATACGCGTCTCTAATTTGTCAGGAAGCAATGATTCTGAGGCATCTTTGAGTAAGTAAGCATTTACCCACCCCGCTTTAAATGGAGCCACAATGTAACGTTGAAACCGGCCGAGTTCGTCTGTCATGGCGATTTGTAAATGATCATTGCGATCAATACGCAAACTGTTAGAAGGGCGCATCACCACTTGATCATCTACAACCTTAAACATGGCATACAAATAACGATCATACTGGCCTACCATATGGGTAAAACTCAGGCTAGCAGGTTGATACGTTTGCACTGGGTCAATTAAGTATGCGGCGCCATATTCCAACATTAGATGTTGATAATCTTGCCAATCATCAAGTTGTCCATCAAGCTGGATAGGATACGCAATCTTGTAAGCATATAAGTCGGTGCCAGCTTTAACATCGGTCAAATAGGCTGATTGTGCGTCAAATAAGGCAGGTCTTTCATGTAATGCTGTAGCCACTGCTCGAGCAGTACCCACCATGGTTTGTTCTTGGCCAATGCGCAAGTAGCTTTCTAGCTCCCAAACATATTGATAACCCAACCAGGGAATCGCAAATAAGAAGGAAGAAAAAAAGACCAACTTAAGGCGGATACCAATACGAAGTTTAGCCATCGATATAGCCTTTTATAACTAACTTTTCCACCGGTACCCCATGCCGTAAACCGTTTCAACCCGATCGAAATCAGCATCGATTAGCATGAATTTTTTACGAATACGTTTGATGTGGGAGGTAATGGTCGTGTCATCAACCACCATTTTAGATTCGTCCATCAGTTGCTGACGACTTTTCACGTGACCAGAATATTTGGCAATGGCGTGGAGCATCCAAAATTCTGTGACCGTCAATTCAATAAGCTGATTTTTCCATCGCACCGTCATCCTTTTGCTATCCATGCTCAAGTCACCACACTGAATAAGATCGGTGGCACTTTGCGGTTGATTGAGCAGTTCGGTCCGTCTAAATAACGCGGCAATACGAGCCAATAGGTGAGGAAAACTAATATCTTTGGTTAGGTAGTCATCGGCCCCCATACGCAAACCGCAAATAGTATCGTAGTCATTATCTCTGGCGGTAAAAAAGATGATAGGCAGTGTTTTAGACATAGAACGCAATTGTTGGCAAACAGCAAAACCGCCATCTAACTCATCTTGCAAGCCAATATCAATCAAGGCTAAATCAGGCAATCTGCTCGCAAAAGCTTGTTCTGCCACCTTACGATTAGCGTAGGCAAGCACTTCATATCCCTGTTTATTTAGGGCGGCTACATAGTTTTCTCGAAGGGCTTGGTCGTCTTCAACCAAAGCAATACGTTTTGACATGAACTTTCTCAGTTAACGGCTTGCTCGCACTATATCGTAAAAAAACGTATTTGTTAGTAGTGCAACGCCTCCCACACGCAAAAGCCATTTTTTCGCCACAATTGCCCTCAACATTGCCACTTTCTCTCCCCTAATTAGCCAACTAAACGCGCTTTACTACTTAGGAATCCCCACAAGTCATAAGGAAACAGAAGATGAAAAACACAGTAATAAAAACAGGTATTTCAGTCGCCATAAGTGTATTGCTTTGCGCGCAAGCATCAGCAAGCTCAGTAGATGCAACTGAGGAGAAAAATAATGAGTTAATTGGTTTAGGTTCAGGTGTATTAGTGGGAACTGCCGTAGCAGGTCCTTTAGGGGGGATGGTGGCAGGCATCTTCGGCTTATTGATTGCTGATGATGTGAACTCAGATAAAAAGCTAGCAGCTTCTAGACACCTAATTGCACAAAAACAGCAAGCCCTGTTTGTACTGCAACAACAAGTAGATGAAGCTGACGCCCGAGCCGCTATTTTAATGGCAACCTTAGATAAAACCTTAGATCAAGCGAATCCAGACATTGTCACCAGTATTCAATTTAAAACGGCTTCTTCTGAGCTCGAGCAACACTATAAAAGCGAACTCGATTTACTCGCTGCGAGTTTACGACAAAATCCTAAATTGACGGTGAAGCTTTCAGGTTATGCCGACCAACGCGGAGACTCTGAATTTAACCAAGTCCTCTCAGAACAACGCGCTTTATCAGTGAAAAACTATTTACTTAGCCAAGGAGTGGCTGAGAAACAACTCATTTCACACGCTTATGGTGAGTCCCAATTAGTTAGTCGCGGTACTGAAGTTGAGGATAATTTTTTCGATCGCCGCGTTAGCTTAACGGTGTCAGATGACATCAATATTATGACTGCTGCCCAACCCTAAGCCTATCAATCACAGCATAAACCTTAAGAGGTAGCCCATGGCGCCAGTCACTAAATTTGCCAGCATTTTGTTAGTTGCACTGGCACTTGGGGCACTGCAAATAGCAGTGCCTTCCTTCAACCCAAAAAATTTGAAACATCCCGAACTTATTGAATTACCTGCCAACACCGGCAGTTGGCAGGTTGCAAATTATCAAGAGGCTCAACGAGGCAGCTTATTTTTTGACTCAGATAATACCCAAGAAAGTGGTCTGCGACTGAGCCCTAGCCTAAGCACAAAAGCCACCATTAAGGTCAGTGGTGTCGTTGCTAGGACGCAAATACGCCAAACATTTCATAATAGCAGTAATGAATGGGTCAACGGCTTATATGTCTTTCCGTTACCTGAAAATGCGGCGCTTGACCATCTACAGATGCAAATAGGCGAACGCATCATAGAGGGCCAAATAAAACCCAAACAACAGGCTAAACAGATATTCGAACAAGCTAAAAAAGAAGGAAAAAAAGCCAGTTTAATAAGCCAACAGCGGCCTAATTTATTTACAAATTCAATCGCAAATATTGGCCCAAATGAAAAAATAGTAATCAGTATTGAATATCAACAAACCATCGCTTACGAGCACGATGCTTATCAATTGCGCCTTCCACTGACAATTACACCACGTTATTTGCCGGCACCCAAAACCCATGACGTGAGTCAAGCGACTGAACTTGAACACGCTCACTATCAAGCGCCAGAAAACCTAGTGGAAGACATTGATATAGACATAAGGCTGGATTCTGGTGTCGCAGTTAAAAACATAAGCAGTGACTTTCACAAGGTAAAAACTCAGAAAATCGCTGAGGGTGAATACCGTATCCGCTTAGACAAACGCATCATAGCAAATCAAGACTTTGTACTACGGTGGCAACCTGAATTACACCCCCAGCCACAAGTGGCACATTTTCAGCAGAGCGTGAACGGCAAACAATATGGCTTGGTGATGGTTTATCCTCCACTAAAAGATTCGGCAGATAGTTCAACTACATTAATCAGTAGAGAGCTTATCTTTGTTCTAGACACCTCAGGCTCTATGTCGGGTGCGTCGTTAACTCAAGCTAAACAAGCGCTGCTATTGGCCTTAAGTGACTTAAAGCCTGAAGATCACTTCAACATTATTGAATTTAATAGCTTTGCGCACAAATTGTGGGAGCAATCCAAACCCGCAGAACTTGCAGCAATTACTCAAGCTCGAAATTTTATTGTCAATCTCAGTGCCGATGGAGGTACGGAGATTGCCAGTGCGCTGGAATTGGCTTTTGCGAATCAGCAACAATCAAAAAGGCTAAGGCAAATTGTGTTTATTACCGACGGAAGTGTGGGCAATGAAGAAAGCCTCATGCAATTAATTTCTGAAAACCTGCAAAGCTCACGTTTATTTACTGTGGGGATCGGCAGTGCACCCAATAGCTATTTTATGACTGAAGCCGCTAAGATGGGTAAAGGCACTTACACCTATATTGGCTCTATTGAACAAGTAAAAAGTCAAATGTTGACTTTGTTAAGCAAGCTTGCTCATCCCGCGCTAACGGATATTCATCTTTTAGTTGGCGACAATATGTTGGTTGAAGCGTCGTCAATCGAGCTTTACCCGAATGTCATTACTGACCTGTATCTTGGCGAGCCTTTAATTCTCAGCTATCGCCAAGACCCAAATGAAGCACAAGCCGGTGCGCTTCAAACTATGAGCTTGCTGGGGCGCTTTGCTAATGAACCATGGAAAAGTGAGTTAATCACGACAACAGCTCAACCACAAGCGGGTTTAAATGTATTGTGGGCAAGGCAAAAAATAGCGCAATTAAGCCGTAATCAACGAGCTGCAATGCTAGATAACTCCAGCCAAGAGCAGCTGGATAAAATTGAGCAAGAGCTCACACAAACCGCCTTAGAACATCATCTGGTGAGTCAATATACCAGCCTGATTGCAGTGGATATCAGCCCTTCTAAACCCACTCATATACCTGCCCATGACATGCAAACGCATAATCACGTGCCTAAAAATAGCCCATTAAGCGCTTCACTTGCCCAGCTACCTCAGACTGCCACCACGGCTGAGCTTAACATCCTGCTTGGTAGTCTTTTAATAGGAGGCGCCCTATGTTTACTGGTGTTTTGCCGCAAATCCGTATAAATCCTAAACAGCGTAGCTATCTGTTTGCTATTTTAGGGGTGGTAGGCCTCTATCAATTGACCTCAGGGCTGTGGATATTTGTTAAAGCGCATGTAGCGCAATATCTAATTGCTTCGGCATGGCAGGCAACATTGCTTGATCAGCAAGCGCATCGCCCCTGGTCGTGGGCAGATACGTATCCGGTTGCTGAGCTGTCAATTGGTGCGCAGCATTGGTATGTGCTGGCTGGGGCAAATGGGCGAAACTTAGCCTTTGGCCCCACACATTTAAGTGCTAGCCCTTTACCTGGAGAACGGGGCAACACTGTAATAGTGGGGCACAGAGATACCCAATTTAACAGTCTAAAAACGTTAAAAAACAAAGATACTATTAAGGTGGCCCACTTAAATGGCAGTACAACCTATCAAGTTACCGATCGGCAGATCATCCCAGCGGCGTTGCTCGGTACATCGACATTGCTAAATCAAGAACAATTTATCCAGCCAAGCCTGACCCTGATTACTTGTTATCCGTTCGACAGTATTACGCCTAATCCTAGCCTGCGGTTTGTGGTCAATGCGGTAAAAATAGGCGATTAGTGAATAGTCCTGTCTTCTAAAACAGACATCTTCATTAATAAATGCAGGTTTAATTTTAAATAAACTAAATTAATGTAACGTTATCAATAAGCTATAAACATGGAATGATTTTCGCTAAGCTGCTCAAATCTTTCATTTTATCGATTGTTAAGTGATAGTTTTAAGAAAAAACTTTTTCGTAAGGCAAAGTCGCTTACACTGGATACGCACGATAGATAAATCAAACCACAAGGAACACATATGAAAATCACTAAAAATAAAATCGCCGTATTGTTATTAGCTGCACTTCTAGGAACAGTTGCGTGTACAGAAAATCAAAAAGAATCAGCTGCAGAAACTAAACAAGAAGCCTTAGTTGAACTAGAAAAAGCCAAAGATAAAACGGTAGAAATGGCAGAAGACGCTTCTGACGAAGCCGGTGACATGTATGAAGACGCTAAAGATTCAGCCTCTGAAACCTATGATGAAGCGAAAGACAAAGCTGAAGACATGGTTGATGCGAGTAAAGAGAAAGCTGCTGAGTTAAAAGACAGCGCAGCTGAAAAGTTAAAAGAAGCCTGTATTGCAACCAAGAAAAAAATGGGTGGCGATCCCGCAGATTGCGAATAAATACAGCCGTCTCTTAAAACAGACAGTTGTATAGATTCAAAAAAGGCAGCTAAGCTGCCTTTTTATTTGCCTAGATTTACCCCTTGATTCAGCAATACTAAGCTTAAGTGGGTCGAGTAAAATTTTGCTTCGCTTCTTGAACAACACCTCGAATAGCACAATCTTGTGCGTGATCATTAATCAAACCCACAGCCTGCATAAACGCAAATAAAGTGGTGGGGCCCACAAACTTCCAGCCACGCTTTTTAAGTTCCGCCGCCATGGTGATAGATTCGGCCGAGGCAGTCATGCTTTGAGGTGAATAACGATTATCGGCAACCTCGAAACGCCAGAAAAAGTTGGCTAATGAGCCACATTCAGCAAGCAGTTCTTTGGCACGCTGAGCATTATGAATAACCGCAGCGATCTTTCCTGAGTGACGCACAATGCCGGGGTCTTCCATCAAGCGTGTGACATCTTTTCCATCAAACAGTGCCACTTGGTTAAAATCAAAGTGCGCAAAGGCGTTACGAAAGTTTTCTCGTTTTGTAAGAATGGTGCGCCAACTTAAGCCTGACTGAAAACTTTCTAGGCAGAGTTTTTCAAATAAACCTCGATCATCTTTCACTGGCATGCCCCATTCTTGATCATGATAGGGAATAAACGCATCTGTCTGCGCACACCAGCCACAGCGTATAACGCCATCTGAACCCAGAGTGGAGTTGCTCATCTACCATTCCTCTTGCGTTGTCTAAATAAATTAACTGCTCGCGATGGTGCTTTAACAGTCCTTATTTAGCAGACAGATTTTGCAAACTATCAAGTTCTAGTAGGGGCGCTGCATCAATGTCTTGGGCATCCATCATGGAGGCCAATCGCTGCATGGTGGCCACCAACTGAGTTTGCTCCCATTCAGCTAGCGTTTCAAAGCGTTTAATAAAATGCTCTTGCAAGGGCGTGGGCGCACCGCTTATGGCATCGAGTCCCTTGGGGGTAACGTATAAACCGACTTTGCGTTTATCAACCGTGGAACGCTGCCTAATTACTAAGCCCCGCGGCTCTAGTCTGTCTAAGATACTGGTAACAGTAGCCGAACTGAGATTAATGCTTTGTGCAATATCTTTGACCATCACGTCTTCGCGTAAAGCAATTTGTTGCAGTACTAACAGTTGTGGGCTGGTCAGCCCGGTATCTTTGTTGAGCTTTTTTGAATACATATCAATCGCTCGGATAACTTTTCGCAGCGAGATCAACAGTTCTTCATATTTCTTCATATCACTTTATCTACTTCAATTTTCAAACTACTGCTGACAATTATAAACCTTATTCGAATGAAGATAAATTTAGTTTGACCTCTAACTAATATAAATATTCACAATAAAACTAAGGCATAAATTGTACGTAATATAATTCATTCTAAATGCCTAAAAGCGCTTTAACGACAGACTCAAAACTTTTTATATAAATCCTCTGTATATATAAAAAGTTAGAACACTAAACATTTTTAATCGTTTTAGTTTATAATGCTCAACATTCATGCACTAAAAGTGCATATTTCGTGAATAAAACCTTACTCCATGCAAAAACGAATGACTAAATGAAACTGACTTCTAGTCGTGGGCGTAACAAAATATAAGGAACAAAATGGACAATATGAGTTACATCACCCTAGCACTGTATTTTTTAGCAATGTTAGGCATAGGCTTGTTTGCTTACAAGAATTCTACCAGCGATATGTCTGGTTATTTATTAGGTGGCCGAAAAGTGAGCCCCCAAGTAACGGCTTTATCAGCCGGTGCTTCTGATATGAGCGGATGGATGTTGATGGGCCTACCAGGTGCCATGTTCGCGGTGGGGTATGAAACCATTTACATCGCTATTGGTTTAACCCTTGGTGCTTTAATCAACTATATCATCGTCGCACCTAAACTCAGAGTTTATACCGAGGTCGCTAATGACGCGCTTACCCTACCGGAATTTTTCGCGAAACGTTTTGATAATCCTAAGGGCTCAATCAGAATCATTTCTGCGGCTATTATCGTGCTCTTTTTCACCCTATATACCTCAGCTGGATTAGTGGCTGGTGGCAAATTATTTGAATCTGCATTTGGCTTAAGCTACCACCTTGGCCTCGTTATCACCTTAGGTGTGGTGGTTTCATATACCCTACTAGGAGGCTTTTTAGCCGTGAGCATGACCGATTTTGTGCAAGGCTGCATTATGTTTCTTGCGCTGATTTTGGTACCCGTCGTGGCATATTTAAAGTTCGATGGCGTAACCGAATTAAATCACTTTGCTCAAATGTCTATTCCTACTTTTTCAGCGTCTATGAGCGACCTAGGCTTCTGGGCTTTGGTGTCGAGTTTAGCCTGGGGGCTAGGTTACTTTGGCCAGCCTCATATCATCGTAAGATTTATGGCGATTCGCTCGGTGGCTGATATTAAAGTGGCGCGTCTTATCGGTATGAGTTGGATGAGCGTGACCATAATAGGCGCCCTTGCTACTGGATTAGTTGGCGTTGCTTACGCCAATAAATTTAATCTAACGGTAGAGGATCCAGAGACCATCTTCATTTTATTTTCTAACTTACTCTTTCATCCCCTGATTAGTGGATTTTTGATGGCAGCCATCCTTGCCGCCATCATGAGCACAATCTCTTCGCAGTTATTGGTCTCTGCCAGCTCTTTAACTGAAGATATTTATCGACTCAAAGCGGGCAAAGAGGCCACTGAAAAAGAATCAGTAAGAATCGGGCGCTACGGGGTCGCAGGTGTGGCGATAATAGCGATGCTATTAGCACTTGATAGTTCTAATAGTATTTTGTCGTTGGTTAGTAACGCATGGGCCGGTTTTGGCGCGGCGTTTGGTCCTTTGGTGTTATTCAGTTTGTATAAAAGAGACCTGAGCCATACGGCTGCCGTATGGGGCATTATCACTGGTGCTCTGACGGTTCTATTCTGGATCTACGCACCGGTATTCAGTGATGGCAGTACCTTAAGCAGTGTTGTGTATGAAATTATTCCCGGCTTTATCTTGAGCAGCATAGTGATCTGGCTGATTAGCCAATTCAGTGCAGCGCCAAGCCAAAACACAATCACTTTATTCAATAAAACAAATCAAATTTTAGCGGAGCAAAAGTAATGGTTGATATTAAAAGCACTAATTTTAAATGGCAACGAGTCGTCATTAAAGTCGGCAGTGCATTAATAGCACCCGACCGAAAAGGCGTAAGTAGCCGATATTTATTGGGCATTGCACAATTTATTGTGCGCTGCCGTGAGATGGGCGTGCAAGTCGTGTTGGTCTCTTCTGGCTCAGTGGCTGCTGGCTCTCATCTATTCCCCAACATTGACAAACCTAGCGTGACCGTTAAAAAGGCGATGGCGGCAGCGGGTCAAACAGAAATGATCGGAATCTGGAACAATCTATTTGATTTTCCTACGGCGCAAATTTTAATGACTCATGGCGATCTGCGAGACAGAGAGCGCTATGTGAGTGTAAAAAATACCATCGTGAACCTTCTCGATAACGGAATTTTACCTATCATCAATGAAAACGATACGGTAACAACTGACAAATTACGGGTAGGCGATAACGACAATTTATCAGCAATGGTTGCCGCCGCATCTGATGCTGATGTGCTTATCATTTGTTCAGACATTAATGGTCTATATGATAAAAACCCACGGACCAACAGTGATGCGGTGCTTGTACCGGTAATTAATGAAATTAACAAACATACCTATGCCATGGCAGGCTCAGAAGCAGGTTTATTGGGAACCGGCGGTATGCGAACTAAAGTCGAAGCGGCAGAAAAAGCCACTTCACACGGTATTGACACCTTTATAATTAATGGTTTTTCTGAGACCGCATTTAACCAGTTGTTAGCCGGACAAAATCCTGGTACTCACTTTTTATCCGTACCAAAGCCCATGAAAGAGCTCGTGCATTGGATGACTTACACCTCTGACGCACAGGGTGAAGTCGTGGTTGAAAATGATTTTGAATTTGGCTCTGACATTCAAAGTGAGTTACTAACCAGTGAAGCGATTGCCGAAGTAAGAGGCCAATTTACCGTAGGCGACACAGTACTTATCACTAAAAAAGATGGGACTAAATTGGCTAAAGCAGCTTCCAATTACAGTAGCTGTCTACTCAGCTTTATTGCTGATCAAGAAGACGATAGTTTTGCCACTGATTTTCAATCAAATACCGGCTCAATAATATCGTCTAAGAACATGGCAATGCTGGTAAATAAGACCGTTTAACGCGTCAGTTTAGGGTTTGGTTAAGTGAACACCTGACTACTAGCCATTACTTAGGCGGACCTCAAATGAGGCCCGCCTTTATTTTAAGGCGACTGCAGCCTGTTGATTCATCCTGAGCAAGGGATAAATCAGCACAAAGTAGTGATTTGTATTCATTCCAAAGATACCATGGGGTGTATAATTTTTGCAGATAACCTTGATTAATTAAAAGTAAACGGCATATAGCATGCTAGTGATAGCCTATGATGGCTATTTACGCTATTCATCTTCTGCACCATCTTCATCACGCATAGGCAAAAACAATGTTTGCACTCGATATAAAAGGGTTAACTAAAACCTATAAAAGTGGCACAAAAGCCTTGCATGGCATCGACCTGCAAGTGAAACAAGGTGACTTCTTTGCTCTACTCGGCCCCAATGGTGCGGGTAAATCTACTACCATAGGCATTATTAGCTCACTGGTAAACAAAACTAGCGGCGAGGTTAATATATTCGAGTATTCTCTTGCTAGCCAAATGGAATCAGCCAAAGCATGTATAGGTTTGGTACCGCAAGAGTTCAACTTTAACCAGTTTGAAACTCTACTGCAGATTATGTTGAATCAAGCTGGTTATTACGGCGTGCCACGCAGCGTGGCAAAACCACGGGCTGAAAAATACCTAAAACAATTAGACTTGTGGGAAAAACGCAACTCAGCAGCAAGAACACTTTCAGGTGGGATGAAACGACGCCTGATGATAGCTCGGGCCTTAATGCATGAACCCAGAATGCTCATTCTTGATGAACCAACCGCTGGCGTCGACATCGAAATACGCCGTTCTATGTGGACCTTTTTAAAAGCCATTAATGAGCAAGGTGTCACCATAATCCTGACGACACATTATCTCGAAGAAGCCGAAATGCTGTGCCGAAACATCGCTATTATTGATAAAGGTGTCATAGTTAAAAATACCAGCATGAAATCTTTATTAGCTACCTTAAATGTAGAGACCTTCGTATTTGACCTTTCAGAGAACGTAAGTTCTTTAAACTTATCTGGCTTTGATTATCGTTTGATTGATGATCACACCTTAGAAGTCGACGTGCACAAGGAAGCCAACCTTAATACGGTTTTTGAACAATTAACTGAACAGCGCATTCATGTGCTGAGTATGCGTAATAAATCAAACCGCCTAGAAGAGCTTTTTGTTCGCTTAGTCGAATCAGGCCGCAACCCAGTCACAGGAGAAATCGCAAATGGCTAATCGTAATTTTGTCGCTTTACGCACCATTTGGATTAAAGAATGTACGCGTTTCCTACGTATTTGGGTACAAACCCTGCTACCCCCTGCGATTACAATGAGCCTGTATTTTGTTATTTTTGGTAACCTCATTGGCAGCCGCATCGGTCAAATGGGCGGGTTTAGTTACATGGAGTTTATTGTGCCTGGTCTCATCATGATGGCGGTCATTACAAACTCTTATTCCAATGTATGCTCGTCGTTTTATAGTGCCAAATTTCAACATAATATTGAGGAAATGCTGGTAGCGCCCGTGCCTAACTGGGTCATCATTGCGGGATTTGTCGGTGGTGGTGTAGCCAGAGCCTTGCTAATCGGCATTATTGTCACATCAGTATCTTTATTTTTTGTCGATATCAAAATACATAACTTAGCCTTTATCATTATCACCCTAATATTAACCGCAGTGCTGTTCGCTACGGCAGGGCTTATCAACGCGATTTTTGCCAATAGCTTTGACGACATTAGTATTATACCAACCTTTATTTTAACCCCGCTCACCTACCTTGGCGGCGTGTTTTATTCGTTGTCTATGTTGCCTGAATTGTGGCAATGGGTAAGTAAAGCCAATCCCATTGTGTATATGGTGAATGGTTTTAGATACGGATTTTTAGGCGTATCTGACGTGAATCAATACGTGTCGCTGGGTTTATTAATAGGCTTTAATGTCATACTACTAAGTGTCGCTTATTCATTAATCAATCGCGGTGTGGGCATTCGCAGTTAATATCATTTTACGGTCACAATAGTTGTAGTTATGCAAAAACTAGCTCGCAGTATCGACACCAATCAAGCAGGTGTGCACCAAAATCTGCAAAAAGTAGTAGAGAAATATTTAAATAGCCACTCACTCAAGCCGCTGTCTGCTCATACGCAGGCAGCGTTTATGACTACCAAAGAGTGGTTGGGCCCATGGCAAGGCGAATTGATATTTGATTCTTGCTGTGGTGTAGGTGAAAGTACGAGTCTGATCGCTAGCGCCCACCCTCATGCAAAAATTATCGGCATAGATAAATCCGCCGCCAGAATCGACAAACATCACTCCTATGCCGGAGATAGCAGTAATTATTTATTAGTGAGAGCGGATTTACATGATTTTTGGAGACTAGCGGTTCTTGAAGGTTGGCAGTTATCCAAACACTTTATTTTGTACCCTAATCCCTACCCTAAATCCTCTCAATTGCAGAATCGTTGGTATGCTTCCTCAGCTTTTCCTGACATCCTTAAATTAGCAGGTCAACTTGAAGTACGAAGCAATTGGCAGCTATACATTGAAGAGTTTAAATTGGCCCTAAAAGTCGCAGGAATCAAAGCATCCACCCAAGCATATAAAGCTGACACCCCAATGACCCCTTTCGAACGAAAGTATTGGCACAGTGGTCAATCTAGTTGGCAATTACTCGCCAATTTATTACAAGATTAACTATTCTATTTCAGATTTGGGGAGGCTGATATAAAACCCTTGAGCGTACTGAAAACCCCATTGCTGAATTAACTCGAGCTCATTTTGTTGCTCAAGATGTTCAGCAATTAAAGTAATCTGGTTTTGTTCCGCCAGCAAAATAAAAGCCTGCAAGGCCTGTGATAGCACACCATCCGTCTGTGATTTTTTAATGTCTCTCACTGAAATTTTAATGGCCTCTACAGGTAAATTGAGTAAGTGCGTCAGGTCTACATCAAAAGGATCTAGCTGATCCAAGGTAAGACTAATATTTAAGGCTTTAAATAAGCCCGCAAATTCATTGAACAACTGTGGGTTTTCAACTGCGTTTTTGGCGGCTATTTCAATCGAAATACGGGTAGGATTGGGATAGTCCTGTAATTGATTTTGAACAAACTCAGCCATCTCAGGGTCGAGCATATCTTGCAAGCTAAGATTAATGCTCCACGCCATGTTGATGTAACGAAAGTAATTAGCACTGCCATTAAAAATGTTATAGGTCAATTTTGCTTTTGAATGACGACGCTCGACCAAGTATAAAAGCTCAGTAGGCACAAAAGATTGCTGTTCTATGTTGATAAAGCGGGCTAAACATTCATAGCGCCACACGGTATTGTTATGTAAGTCGAGAATGGGCTGAAAATACGGAACGACCTGCTCCAAACTAAAATCTCTAATAACATGAGATACTTGCATACTGACCTTAATTGTTGTTTTTCCTACAATATAGCAGGACTTCCTGATTAGCCAAGCGTCTATTTGGCGGGCGGACTATTGGTCTGTGAAGGATTTTGAGGTAAAGTTCGCCCCTTGAAAATTTTCAGTTAGGGTTACAAGTGTGGGTGAAGCCGAAGTCAGTTTAGAACACCTCTACAAGGTTTTTACTATGCCTGAAGGTAAGAGTTCTAAGTTAGCCCAAATTGAACAGCATCTGTCAGACAACCTTGCCGGTTTTTTGTCTCAGCACGTTGTTACATCAGTAAAATCGCTAGAGCAAATAGAAAAAAACTTTGCCGAATATGCGGTACCTGAACAACCAGAATTTGTATCTGAGCATGCGGCCAATTTGTTAGATAAATTGGTGGCTAATTCTGTTAATACTTACTCTCCGACCTTCATTGGTCATATGACCTCCGCTCTACCTTATTTTCATTTGCCATTAGCAAAGTTACTGGTGGGCCTTAATCAAAACCTCGTAAAAATTGAAACCTCTAAAGCCTTTACGCCTCTTGAACGTCAAGTCTTGGGCATGATGCATGAGTTGGTTTATGGCCAATCGAGTGACTTTTATCGAACTTATTTACACAGTGCTAATCACGCTTTAGGCGCCTTTTGTTCTGGCGGCACGATTGCAAACGTCACTGCACTTTGGGTGGCTAGAAACAAAGCGCTACCCGCTACTCCGCAATTTCGTGGTGTCGCTTATGAAGGCTTAGCAGCAGGCTTACAACATTACGGCATTAAAAAGATGGGCGTATTGTCATCAAGACGGGGCCACTACTCGCTGTCTAAGTCTGTTGATTTGCTTGGTTTAGGTCGTGAACAATTACTGACTATAGATTGTCCTACCCAGCGATTATCCGCTGAAAAAGCGTTAGCGGTGGGCAAACAGTATCAAGCTGAAGGCAATAAAATATTATCTATTGTCGGTATTGCAGGCACTACTGAAACAGGTCACATTGATCCATTAGACGAATTAGCCGATGTCGCTGCCGAATTAGGTTGTCACTTTCATGTAGACGCCGCCTGGGGTGGCGCAACACTGTTCTCTCGCACCTATCGCACCTTATTAAAAGGGATTGAGCGCGCTGATTCAGTTACGATAGACGCGCATAAACAAATGTATGTGCCTATGGGCGCAGGCATGGTGTTATTTAAAGATCCAAACGATAGCAATGCCGTGCGCCATCATGCCCAGTACATTCTTCGTGCGGGCTCGAAAGACTTAGGGGCAACAACCCTTGAAGGGTCACGCAATGGTATGGCAATGATGGTTTACGCTTCTTTGCATATTTTTGGACGTAAAGGCTACGAGTTATTAATTGACCAGAGTATTGAAAAAGCTAAAACCTTTGCTCGCATGATCCAATCAAATCCTGATTTTGAGCTTATCACTGCTCCCACCCTGTCGTTATTAACCTATCGCCTGAATCCAGAAGCGCTACAAGATAAGTTAAATCGTATGCCGCAATTGGCCAGCGCCGTAAATCTTGAACTTGATCAACTCAACGTTGTGATTCAAAAACAGCAGCGTGAGGCAGGTAAATCCTTTGTATCACGCACCCGTTTACAAACAGAAAAATACAATACTCAAGCGATTACGGTATTTAGGGTTGTGATTGCCAACCCTTTAACCACCGAGCTAGATTTACAAAATATCTTGGATGAGCAACTCGCCTTAGCCAGCAAAACTAAAATTTGGAATAAGCTTTGCGCTAAACATCAAAAAGCAGGTTAATTACCTGCTTTTTTACTTGATGAATGGGCTTTATAGTTGGATTTGGATGTTATCGATAAGACGGGTTTTGCCTAAAAATGCCGCGGCCAAAATCACTAATTGAGTGTCTTCGTGCCCAGGTGGCAGTAGGTTTTCTGCATTGCGAATTTCAATATAGTCAGGATTAAAACCCAGCTCAGCAAGATGTTGTTTACCCAGACTAACCAGCATTGAAAAATCTCTACGGCCCTGTTCAATTGCAGAAGCAATTATAGTTAGTTGCTCGTACAATATTGGTGCTAAAGCACGTTGCTCGGCATTTAGATATTGATTTCTTGAGCTCATCGCTAAACCATCTGATTCTCTGGTGGTAGCCACACCAATCACTTGTAGGTTCATTGATAAGTCAGTGACCATGGCTTTGATAACTTGCAATTGTTGAAAGTCTTTTTCACCGAAAAAGGCCAAGTTCGGTTGCACCATATTAAATAATTTACACACGATGGTAGCCACACCACGAAAATGTCCAGGACGGCTTGCCCCACAGATCATGTATGAAATACCCGGTACTTCAACAAAGGTTTGTTGCTCTAGTCCTCGGGCATAAATATCACTGACCTTTGGTACAAACAAAACACTGACGTCTAAGGCTTCTAGCTTTGCCGCATCATCATTGAGTGTCCGCGGGTATGCATCTAAGTCCTCATCAGGTCCAAACTGCATGGGATTAACAAAGATTGAAACCACAACGATATCAGCGTGTTTTTTAGCTTCTCGTACTAAATTTAGATGCCCCTGGTGTAAGTTTCCCATGGTGGGTACAAAGGCAATGACTTTAGCACTGGCTTGCCATTCCCTTCGTTGCTCTCTTAAAACCGGAATATCACTAATAATCTGCATCAACCTTTCCTAATTAAAACTATGCTCGCTAGAGGGGAAAACACCCTCCTGTACTTCACGTATATAATCACTGACAGCTTGGCGAATATCCCCGCTTGACTGTAAATAATTTTTTGAAAACTTAGGCATGTAATTGGCGCTGATCCCTAGCATGTCATGCATAACCAGTATCTGCCCATCAGTTAGGTTGCCAGCACCTATGCCAATAACAGGTATACTGAGACTGCTAGCAATAAGTTCAGCCAAACTTGATGGCACACACTCAAGGACTAATAATTGTATACCAGCTCGTTCTAATTCTTTGGCTTGATCACATATTTTTTCAGCTTGTAAGTCTTCACGGCCCTGCACTTTAAAACCACCAAAAACGTGCACTGACTGCGGCGTTAAACCCAGATGACCACAGACAGGAACACCACGCTCAACCAAACCTTTGATGGTGTCAAGTAACCACGTTCCACCTTCAAGCTTAACCATGCTTGCACCTGCTGCCATTAACTGTGCTGCATTCATATAAGTTTGCTCGGCACAGGCATAAGACATAAAAGGCATATCGGCAATAACAAAGGCGCGCTGCGTGCCTTGGCGCACCGCTTTTGTGTGATAAGCAATATCAGCGATAGTAACGCCTAAGGTATCATCACCACCTTGCAAGACCATGCCCAAGGAGTCACCGATTAACATAATGTCTATACCTTGCTCATCAAACAATTTAGCAAAGCTTGCATCATAAGCCGTCAAGGCACTGATACGTTGCTTATCTTGCTTCATCTTCAATAAGCTTGAAGTCGTGACCTTTTTCATAAAATTTGCTCCAATCTTAGGGCGTACAATCTGGGTTTTATAAGAAATTTATGCATGAAACTATACTGACTTTTCTGTGAATATCTAGAAAGGGGGGGCACAAGACAAAACACAGAGACCGTTAAGAGGACAGTTTTTAATGACATCCGTGACATTTTCGCCATCAGGCAATCGCAGATTAGGGCTAATCTCAAGCAAAGGATAAAGCACGAACTCTCGTACTTTCATACCATAGTGTGGCACCACCAATTGCGGTAAATTAATAATTTCATTGCCGTACAATAATATATCAATGTCCAGTGTGCGCGGCCCCCATTGCTCATTTTTACGCACTCTACCTTGCTGTAATTCAATCTTCTGCGTAGCCGCCAATAGGCTCACTGGCGTCAACAAAGTTTGTAGGTGCACAACAGCATTCACATAATCTGGTTGATCTGACGGCCCCATGGGACGACTGGCGTACAAACTAGAACAGCGCAAAACCGTAGTTTGACCAAGATGCGCCAAAGCTTCTAAGGCACGACTAATTTGCAGACTAGGCTCAGCAAGATTACTGCCTAAGCCAAGGTATACGTCTATCATTCAGCTTTCTTCGGCTTTGCGCGATAGCGACGTTTACGTTTAGTTGCTGGGGCTGAACCTTCCGCTTTCCGTAAGTCTGCCAGTAAATTTTTACGCCCTTGTTCGTCGGCAGATTGAAATTCTGTCCACCATTCAGCTAATTCAAGTAAGGCGCCGCCTTCTACATCAGCCCGTAACAACAAAAAGTCATAGGCCGCACGAAACTTAGGATTTTCGAGCATCTGATAAGCACGACGACCAAAACGTTTGGATAATCGGAGCTGCAACTGCCAAATTTCGCGAATGGGCATGCTAAACCGTTTAGGAATCATGATGCGCTGAATTTGTTTATGCAGTACGTCATTTAATGCCAAGTTGAAGGCATCAAAATGAGTTAAGCCCCCTTCAACCATCAACTGCTGACAACGTTCTTCTAGGGGATACCATAAAAAAGCGGCAAAAATAAACGCGGGGGTGACCCGTTGGCCGGTATTAATTCGATTATCCGTGTTGGTCAGCACTTGTTCAACAAAGCGCACTTCTCGGCTATTTTTATCACTTAGCAGTGGGCCAAGTTGCGGAAACAAAGGCTCAAATAAATCATAAGTGTCCAGCAAACGATAGGTCGCTAAACCTTGGCCTGAAAGCAATAACTTCAGCACTTCTTCAAACAGTCGTGCTGCTGGAATATTGCCTAATAAGGGCGCGAGCTCTTTAATAGGCTTGGCGCTCTTATCACTGATACGCATATTCAATTTAACTGCAAATCGCACTGCACGCAGCATGCGCACTGGGTCTTCACGGTAACGGGTCTCTGGGTCACCAATGAGAGCAATTTCTTTGGCTTTTATCGCCGCCATACCACCTGCAAAATCGCTGATCGAGAAGTCAGCAATGTTGTAATACATGGCGTTTATAGTGAAATCTCGGCGCTGGGCATCTTCTTCAATGCTACCAAAAACGTTATCACGTAATAACTGACCATGGTCACTTTGTTTACTCAAATCAGAAGTGTTGGCACTGTCTTCATCATTCGTATCATCGCTGTCTTGATGATGGCCACGAAATGTCGCAACCTCTATCACTTCTCTACCATAAACAATGTGTGCCAAACGAAAACGGCGGCCGATTAAACGACAATTACGAAACAAACCTTTGATCTGTTCGGGCGTAGCATTAGTGGTGACATCAAAATCTTTTGGCTCTTTACCTAAAAGTAAATCTCTCACACAACCCCCCACCAGATAAGCCTGATATCCAGCGTTGTGCAGGCGATACAATACTTTAAGTGCGTTTTCGCTAATATCGTCGCGGGAAATGGGGTGATCGGCACGAGGCACTATCGCAACACTTAGCTTGGCTGGTTGAACCACAGCTTTGCCGCGCAAAGCATCTTTTACCTTGTCGATGACTCGAGAAATAATGAGCTGTACTCCTTGACTGAGTTAAGTCGAAAAATCGGCGCTAATCATATACTGTATAACGCCTTAATTCTATTGTCATTGCAGGCAACTTCAGGCGGTACTGCACTGAGTTGCCACGCGTTTATGCCCCAATTTAAGATCTCTTTAACTGTTGTAGTTTGCAAAGATTTTGGCGGTGATAAACCCAAAAAGCACATAGCATGAAATAGATTCAACTCAACTTGCTGGTTATCAATAGCGGGCGCATGATTTTGCTTGCTGAGCTTGCTACCATTTGGGCTTAGTACAAGGGGTAAATGGGCAAATGACGGTGGCTTATGACCAAACGCCTGGTACAAGGCAAGTTGATAAAAGGTGGCGTGCAATAAGTCAGCACCACGTACGACCTGGGTGATGCCCTGAGCAATATCATCTGCTACGACTGCTAGTTGATAGGCAAATAAACCGTCCTTGCGTTTAATGGCAAATTGCACCTCGCTATCGCGATGGCTTACCTCTTGCTGTATTTCATCAAAGTAGGTCTTAATATGCTTACTATTTTTGAAGCGTATAGCGGCATGCTTTTTAAAATTTGACTGTGTCGCACAACAGCACAAGGTTTTTGGTGCAAGCGCTGCCAACTCAGCACGAGTACAATCACAAAAGTAGGTATAGTTATGCTCAAGCAACCAGGCGATTTTTTGGCGATATAACGCCGAACGCTGACTCTGAAAAACAGGCTCATCGTCCCAATTCAGACCGTGTTGCGCCAAGGTATTTAGAATTTGCTCACTGGCACCAGCGACTTCTCTGGGTGGGTCAATATCTTCTATACGAACAAGCCATTTACCTTGTGATTGTTTAGCCTGTAAATAACTGCCTAAGGCAGTAACTAAAGAACCAAAGTGCAATGGGCCGGATGGCGAAGGCGCAAAACGTCCGACATAATTAGACGTGTGTTGAGGGGGCAAAGTAGGCATATAAGATGCACAGAAGTTATGTAGTGGTGGCCGTGCTGCCATCTTGCAACACGGACACTACCGGCGGCAGGATTAACCTTGCAGCTGTTTTTCTTTAATTTCAGCCATTGTTTTGCAATCGATGCATAAATCAGCTGTAGGTCTCGCTTCTAAGCGGCGTACGCCGATTTCGATTCCGCAAGCATCGCAAAAACCAAAATCGTCTTCTTCAATACGTTTTAAGGTTTTTTCGATTTTTTTAATCAACTTACGCTCTCTATCACGGGTGCGTAGTTCTAAGCTGAATTCTTCTTCTTGTGCTGCTCTATCCACAGGATCGGGGAAATTAGCCGCTTCATCTTGCATATGATGAACAGTACGGTCGACTTCCTGACGTAGTTGATCACGCCAAGCTTTCAACAATAAACGAAAATGCTCCATTTGCTTATCGTTCATATACTCTTCGCCGTCTTTCTCTATATAAGGAGTAAGACCTGCAAGCGCGAGTAAACCAAGTGTTTTTGTTGTTTTTTCTGTTGGCATTTGCCAATTCTCCTAAACTACTGCACGAGTTGAAATATGCAGGCGGCTATGTATATCAGAAAGCCCTTGCACAGGCAATTTTTTGCGCTTTTACCTTCAGCAACACACGCGAAAATCAAAGTAAGCTGCGCAATATGGCGATCCGGCGAGAAAAATCAACCGCTAATTTAACATTTAAAGGGGATGGATTGATTTATAAAGATTTTTTCTGGCGACATACTGACGCTATAAACCAATATTTCTACTCCTTTTGCTTTAGCCTTAATAAATTCCCTTGCATAGGCAGCATCAATATGACGCGCGACTTTTACTGAATCAATGCCACTATGTTGCACACAAAAGAGTAAAACTGAGCGTTTACCTTCACTGACTAATTGGGCTAATTCACGTAAATGCTTTTGACCACGCACTGTCACAGTGTCAGGAAAATACCCTTGTTGATCTTGCAATAATGTGACTGACTTGACTTCGACATAGCAATCTTGCCGCTGCTCATCGTATAACAAAAAATCAGCTCGGCTGTTTTCTACGCCATATTTTGCTTCTCTTTTTATATGGGTATAACCCTTAAGCTCAGGTATTCTATTGTCTGCCAAGGCCTCAGCGACGAGATCATTAGCCTTATGTGTATTAATACCAATCCAATGCGCTTGATCGGTCTTGACTAGTTCCCAACTGTAAGCCAGTTTTCGTTTTGGATTATCACTATGCGATAGCCACACTTGCCAACCAGGCTCTGCACATCCGGTCATTGCACCCGTATTGGCGCAGTGAGCAGTGACCACGCTCCCGTCATCTAACTTCACATCCGCTAAAAAACGTTTATACCGTTTGACTAACCTACCTTTGATTAATTTTTTACCGTACAACACTAAGCTTTTCTCCACAGTGACTAAAGACCTGATAGTATTTAGTCCTCTGACTCTACTGGAGCTAATATGACGTTCTGTGACATCTCTTTAACTACCGATCCTATTCCTGCCTATTATGCCCCTGGCGCCCTGGTTTCAACAGCAAGTAATCAGGTAAAAATTCATCTACAAAACCCATTGGCTGATTGTGGTTTAATTCAAAGGGCCGCACGCCTTATCGATGCAATGGGTATATTACAGGTAAAATTTGTTGGTAACTGGTATATAGAACAACAGTGGGCCTTTGCCCAAAGCTTTGCCTCGGCGAAAAAGCCAACCCAGATTGAATGGTTAAGTAATGCAGATAAAGTCGAATTACAAAACCGGTTTGACGCCATGCAGTTTACCCGTGCAATAATCAATGCCACCCCAGAGGCACTTTCTCCGGTGTTATTAGCCGAACAAAGTATTGCTTGGTTAAGCTCCATTGCCCCCCATGCAATCAGTAGTCGTCTTGTTGTGGGTGAAGAACTTCATCAACAAGGATGGCATGGCATTTATCAAGTAGGCCGAGGTAGCTCCCGTCCTCCGGTATTAGCTGAAATCGACTTTAATCCCAGTGGTGATAGCAGTTTACCCGTCGCAGCCTGTCTGGTTGGCAAGGGTATTACCTTTGACAGCGGTGGTTACAGCCTGAAATCAAGTGAAGGCATGTTACATATGAAGTGCGACATGGGCGGCGCAGCAACCGTAATAGGCGGCTTAGGTTTAGCCATCATGCGCGGGCTCAGTAAACGGGTTAAGGTATTTTTGTGTTGTGCAGAAAACTTAGTCAGTGGCCATGCTTTTAAACTCGGCGACGTTATAACCTATAAAAATGGAACGTCGGTAGAAATCGTTAATACAGATGCAGAGGGCCGTTTAGTGCTAGCGGATGGGTTGATTGCTGCCAGTGAAACCTCAGCGCCCTTAATTATCGACGCTGCAACTTTGACCGGCGCAGCTCAGGTCGCATTAGGCAATGAATATAATGCGCTTTTTGCTTTAGACAAAACACTGCTACAACGGGCATTAGCGTGGTCAGAACAAGAGAAAGAATTAGCTTGGAGTCTTCCACTAGAAAAATGGCATCGCGAAAAATGCCCTTCTAATTTTGCCGATACGGCGAACAGCCGGGTACAAAAAGGGGGAGGCGCAGGTGGTGCTTCAAATGCCGCGGGTTTTTTATCACGGTTTGTTAATGAGGATGGCACAGGTTGGTTACACATAGATTTAGCGGCAGCTTACCATGCAAACGGGAGTAACCAAATGCCTGCAGGAGCCAGTGCACAGGGCTTCAGAACCATTGCCCGAGCACTAACTGACTGCTAAATGAAACAACACAGTGAGTGGTGTGTATGCCACTTCATTCGCTGTGTTTTATAAACCGCCCAAACGTTCAGCCAACACTTTGTAACGTTCAACGGCAGTAGAATCAAATAATGGTTTTCCATCTGCGTCTTTTTCTTGGGCAATTAACAAACTTTCACGTTCAAGACGTTCAACTCGCACTTCTTGCACACCAAGAAATTCTGCTACTTGCGCCACGGTCATTAGACTCATCTTTGTTTTCCTCTATCTCTTTTTAGTTATTTTCAGCAAAGTAATCTACACAATTAAAGCGTAAATGTTTAGTTTTGCTAGTGAAGATTATTGCGAAGTAGAATAATGTCTGATGACGAAACGCAATGTAAATTGAATTAAAGCATCAAGCCTTTGAAATTAAAACTATTTTTTATGAATAACTGGGTAGTGATCTTGAGATACGTTAAACTACGGCTGTTCTACACACACTTAGGGTAAAAAAAATGGATACATGGTCGGCTGCCATCACATTATTTCTTATTATGGATCCTTTGGGTAATCTCCCTATTTTTATGTCTGTATTGAAATCCATTGAGCCAAAAAGAAGGCGAATTGTATTAGTTCGAGAGCTTATATTTTCCCTCATTATCATGATGATATTCTTGTACAGTGGGCAGGCAGTGCTTAATTTTTTAAGCGTTAAACAAGAGACGGTTAGTATTGCCGGAGGGATCATTTTGTTTCTGATTGCCCTGAAAATGATATTTCCTCAGCCAGGAGGTGTTACCGGTTTGCCACCGGGAGAAGAGCCATTCATCGTTCCATTGGCTATCCCAATGATTGCAGGCCCTTCTATACTTGCTGCACTGATTTTATTGGCCAATCAAGATCACAATCGCATGATGGACTGGACGATTGCTCTTGGTCTGGCTTGGTTTATATCTGCTACTATTTTGATGTTCTCTGGTTTGTTTCATAAATTACTTGGAGAACGTGGTTTAACCGCGATTGAGCGTTTGATGGGCATGATATTAATCATGATTTCGATTCAAATGTTACTCGATGGCGTTGGCCAATATTACCAACTACCCTAAATGAAGGATTCACCCTTGTTAAAAAAATTAACCGTATTTCAAGAAGTCAGAGATTTGGAGGGATGGCAAGCGGTTGCTTATGCTGCAACCTTACTTGAAAGAATGCTGCCTAACTATACGCTATTTTGTGAAGTAACCGAATTTGCCGATCCAAGTCTCTACCGTAATAGCTTAGATGCCATTTGGGATTGGCTGGCATCACCAAAGGCTAAAATAAACTTTACAGCACAATTAGAAAAAATCGAAACTGCCGTTCCTGATACCGCTGATTTTGATAACTATGGTGTATACCCCGCACTCGATGTCGCCATGTCGATGACAGCTATTATTTTATTGATTCAAGGTGAGGATCCACAAGGGGCTGTCGTCGTGAGTAAACTGTCTCAAGGTGGCGTTGAAGCATTTATCGAGGCAACCGCTGATGGCGAAATATCAGATGCTGAAATTAAAGCCCATCCTCTGATGCAGTGGGAAATTGAAGTTCAAAAAGAACTTCTAGTCTTGATAAAAAAACATCCGCATAATGCCTCAACATGCAAACTTTTAAAAACCTTTGCAACCGAACCAGGAATAAGCAATATTGGTATTGAAATCAATTAGTTAGTCAATATAAGAATAACTAGTTGTATTTAATAAAACCTTAGTTTTGATAAAGCCGGGCGCAAAGCTGACCGCCCTGCCGCTCTTTAAGGAGCTGCCAGTGAACGGGCACTACATAGTCGGCAGCTTGTTGCTCGCACTCGATGTAAATAATGCCAGAAGGCGCTAATACTTGATGCTCATGAATGAGGCGCAACGTTTCAGGAAGTAAATTTTGGTGAAAAGGCGGATCAAGAAAAATAATATCAAATTGCTGTTTTAGCCCTGGTAACACTTGCAAGGCATTGCCTGTTATGACCTTTGCAAGCTCGTTTTCCGCTTTTAATTTGACTAAGTTTTGCTGAATGTTGGTCACCGCCGCCTTGTCTAACTCTATAAAATCCACATGTTTTGCATAACGAGACAAAGCTTCAAATCCTAGGCCGCCACTGCCCGCAAAAACATCAAGGCACCTCGCATTTTGCACATAAGGCATTAGCCAATTAAATAAGGTCTCTTTGTTACGATCCGTTGTAGGTCTGAGTCCTTGCACGTTTGCAACAGGTAATTTACTGCCGCGCCACCGGCCGCTAATAATCCGGATTGAGCCTGATGGCTGCTTTGATGGTTTTACGCCTCGCTTCATTGGTCTTTGAAATGCTATTATTGCCCACACTGAGTAGTAGTTTATCTCAAATAACCCACGAATTTCCCAAGGATTTAGTAAAAATATGTCAAAGTTTTTTAGCTGGCTAAGTAAAGACAAAAAGAAAGAAGAGACGTCACAGCCCGTCGAGCCAATTTCCACCGACGATACGGCGACAAAAAATGAACCTGAAGAAGCCCCTGAGCTAGCTGAAATTCAAAAGGCTGCGGCGCAAGTTACCGATGATCCAGTGATAGGCAGCAGTGAAAGAACCCTGCCAGTGGTTGAAGAGATGCCGCCAGAGTCGACTGAGGGCGTGATACAAACTGAGGTTGTAGCAAAAGCCCCTGAGGAATTAAGTTTATTTGCGCGTTTAAAAAAGGGTTTATCACGCACTACTGAAAGTATTGGTAGTGGCTTGGCTAATTTATTTCGCGGTAAAGCCATTGATGACGAGCTGTTTGAAGAATTAGAAACTCAACTGCTTATCGCTGACGTTGGCATAACCACCACACGTAAAATGGTCGCCAAATTAACAGAGAGCGCGGATCGCAAACAACTTAAAGATGCCGATGCCTTGTTTCAATTGCTCAAACAGCAAATGGTCGACATTTTAAGCGCGGTTGATAACCCACTCACTATTGATGCCGATAAAAAGCCTTATGTCATTTTAATGGTAGGTGTAAACGGTGTAGGTAAAACAACGACTATAGGCAAAATGGCTAAACAATTTCAACAGCAAGGCAAAAAGGTCATGCTTGCCGCTGGGGATACCTTTCGTGCAGCGGCCGTAGAGCAATTACAAGTATGGGGTGAGCGCAATAATATCCCTGTGGTTGCGCAGCAAAGCGGCGCAGACAGTGCATCTGTTATCTTTGATGCTTTTCAATCAGCAAAGGCCAAAAATATTGATGTGCTTATTGCCGACACCGCCGGCCGTCTTCAAAATAAAGACCACTTAATGGAAGAGCTCAAAAAAGTGGTTCGTGTCATGAAGAAAATTGATCCACAAGCGCCTCATGAAATCATGCTGACCTTAGATGCTGGTACAGGGCAAAATGCACTCAGTCAAACCAAGCTTTTCAATGAAGCGGTTGGCTTAAGCGGTTTGACACTAACAAAACTTGATGGCACAGCAAAGGGCGGAGTCATTTTTGCGATTGCTGATCAGTTTCCAATACCCATTCGTTACATTGGTGTGGGTGAAGGTATAGAAGATCTGCGCCCCTTCAACAGTAAAGAGTTTGTTGAAGCACTTTTCTCAGGCAATGAAAAAACACAATCAAAACAGAAACACCATTAAACACTATGATTAAATTTGAGCAGGTTAGCAAAACATACGCTGGGGGTCAGCAAGCCTTACGCAAAGTTGACTTTCATATTGAGCCTGGAGAAATGGCTTTTTTAACGGGTCACTCTGGCGCAGGTAAAAGTACTATCCTGAAATTAATTAGCATTATGGAACGTCCAACTGTGGGCAAGGTGCTAATTAATGGCCACGACCTGAGCAATATTTCCCGCAAGCAAATTGCCTACATCAGACGCGACATTGGGATGATATTTCAAAGCCACCAACTTTTGATGGATAAGTCGGTTTACGATAACGTTGCCTTGCCATTGGTCATCGAAGGTTATTCACACAAAGAAATCACCAAACGTGTGCATGCCTCTTTGGAATTAGTAGGTTTGCGAGACAAGATTAAGAATATTCCCATCACCTTGTCCGGCGGTGAACAACAAAGAGTTGGAATAGCCCGTGCCATTGTCAATAAACCCCCTCTATTATTAGCGGATGAGCCTACTGGTAACTTAGATCCTAAGCTATCAATGGAGATCATTAAACTGTTTGAAAATTTTAATCAGGCGGGTGTATCCGTATTTATTGCTACCCATGACTTGGGCCTCATAGCACGCATGAAATACCGCACATTAACCCTAAAAAATGGTCAGATGATTACCGACGGGTTGACTGAAGAGATGCCTGAAAATGATTTTTATGGCTAAGTGTCAGCAACACAACAGATTAAAACAGGAGAGAAGCTAACCATGAGTATCTTATTCAAAGGACGCGCTCAAGGTGCTCAAATATCACACGTTTCTGCCATACAACGGTTTTTAATGTTTTTTGTGAGTCATCTGCGCCAAGCCTTAGGTAGCTTGGGTGAGTTATGGCGTTCAAGAATTTCGTCAATCATGACAATAGGCGTGTTAGGACTGAGCATTACCCTACCTAGCACGCTCTATGTGATGGTAAAGAATGCCGAAAATATCAGCTCTGGCTGGCAACAAGCCTCTGAAATATCTTTGTTTTTAAAGCAAGATATTAATCAAAGTGATATCAACCAATTATTGAAGCGCATTCAGCTTTGGCCCGAAATAGACACCATTCATTTTATTCCGGCCGATGAGGCTTTACAGGAATTTAAGCAGCTATCAGGCTTTGGAGATGCCATTGCTTATTTAGATAAAAACCCTTTACCTAATGTTGTTTTAGTCATACCGACTGAAAGACATGCGGGCCCTACGGCGGCCCGTTTGCTGCTAGAAAAACTTCGCAAAGAAAGAGAAGTCGATATTGGCAAACTCGATATCGAATGGCTAGAACGTCTGCACGCCCTACTAAACGTGGCACAAGAACTTGTTACAGTCATTGCCATCTTACTGTTTTTAGCAGTGGTATTAATCATTGGCAATACAATAAGATTGAATATTCTTAATAAAAAAGACGAGATTTTAGTTATGAAATTAGTCGGCGCAACGGATGCATTTATTCAGCGTCCTTTCTTATATACTGGATTTTGGTACGGTTTATTGGGGGGCGTATTGGCTTGGATGGCAGTGATACTCTTACTATGGTGGATGAGCAGCAGCATTTCAGCAGTGAGTGAACTCTATCAGAAAAACTTTAATCTGACCGGCATAGACGGTGGCACCTTGTTAATTATGTTGTCTGTTTCGGTTTTCTTAGGTCTAAGCGGCTCATTGCTCTCAGTTAAACGGTATGTGAGTGCTATTGAGCCCAAATAAAGCATAAGAATGTTATTTATAGACTCGATAAGCCCAAATAGCGCTCTTCTACTTTTTTCAAATCAGTAATAAAGGGCTCTAATTTGATAACAAGCTGTTGCTGAGTTTTAAATTTGGGCCAAGGGAGTAAATGGTCTCCGTTGGGATTACCGGTTTTAATAAAATTAATGAAATACTGCTGCGCCATAGTAGATACCTCAAAGTCTTCTTTTTCCCACTCGTAAATGGGATTGGTATCTAAGTTTCCTAATACGTACTCAATTTCAGCAGAATGCACCGCCCCCATATCAGATATTTCCTGACGCTGACCTCTATTGTAAATTGATTTCATGGCCGGTCGTATATGGTCATATAGGTAGTAGTACGAGTCAGCAGAGCCATAAGTGGTTGCTGCATTAATCCACTTCCACGTAGACTCGCTGATGAAGCGATCACTCATCAAGTCTTGCGCTGCCCGTTTAAGCTCTTCTGTGCTTTCACCTGAATACAAGGCGGCAATCTTCCTAAAATTATCGGGATAAAGTTTTTGCAAGGCCAACAGGTAGTTTTCTTGGGTCACTTCTTCTTCGCCAAATAACTGTTGATAACTCCCTTCTTGAGAATTGACCCCAGCCAACACTGGCACATCAGCAAATTTTTTGGTTTCGAACAATTTTTGCGGGGTATCAGTGAGGAATTTACCGTCTATTGTGGGCAGTAACTGTTGATATCCGGCTTGAGTTGCGCGCTTTAATAACTCATCCGCGGGCAAGGCGCGCAAAGCGGCAATACTCAGATCCTCACCCTCGAGTACCGCTTCAGCAAGCGCTAAACCTTGACTTTCACTTTGGGCTAAAGATGACACAAAACGCCCCATAATAGAGCCACTTTCTCCGATGACACCATGAATATGCGGGATAGACTTTGCAGAAAGGGTTTGAGCGCTAGCAGAAATTGAACCCGCAGACTCGCCTGCAATGGTAATCCGTTTCGGATCGCCGCCAAACGCCGCAATATTCTGTGCGACCCAGATGAGGGCCGCTTGTTGATCGAGTAAACCATAATTGCCTGAGCCAGCATAAGCACTTTCGCTGCTCAGCTGTGGATGAGCCATAAAACCAAACACACCAAGACGATAATTGACTGTTACTGTGAGAATGCCATTTGATGCCATATCTGCGCCGTCATAACGATTTTCAGAGCCATCACCGGCAATAAAACCACCGCCATAAAAGTACACCAACACAGGGAATTTTTGCTCTGTGCGCTCCTGAGGCGCCCAAATATTCAAGAATAAGCAATCTTCACTCATACCCGACGCACGAAATTGCATATCGCTAAACAGGGGGTTTTGCATACATTTGTGAGCAAAGTCGTCAGCGTTTAGCACACCCCGCCACTTCGTAGCGGGGAGAGGGGCTTGCCACCGCCTGTCACCAACTGGCGCTTGTGCATAAGGGATCCCTTTAAAAGACACCACTTCCAGTTGAGGAATGAAATGCCCTTTCACTCGTCCTTGATTGATTTCGATAAAGTTGACTTCAACTTCGTTATGGCTCTGTTCGCAGGCGGACAAACACACCGCAGCTAACATAATAAAAATTCTAGCAACTTGACGCATACCTGTTTTCCCTATTAATTGGTCTTAACACGTAGGCGTTCTAAAACGTGATAAACCGTAAAGTCAAAACACTTATTCAGTGTTATCACCCCTTGATACCGAATGTTCTTCAGACATATCTGCTGGGTTTGGCGCTGTTTTACTTAATTCAACTTCAACCCCATCCACTCGCTGTAAACCTCGTGGAAGCTTATTTCCTCGACGCCCTCGCTCGCCTTGATAGTGACTTAAATCAGCGGCAGATAAACTCATACCCCGTTTACCAGACAATATTTTAATACTGGCACCGTCAGGTACCACAGTCAGCACCTTGACATACTCTTCTCGCGAAGCAGCTCTGGCCGAGGGGATACTGATCAATTTATTGCCCTTCCCTTTGCCTAGGATGGGAAGATCGCGAAGGGGAAACATCAACATGCGTCCTTCGCTGGAAATAGCCAAACACCAATCGGATTCTAAGTTGTGAAGGGCTTGTGGCGTTATCACCTTCGCGCCACTAGACAAAGACAAATACGCTTTACCCGCTTTGTTTTTGCTTACCATGTCACTGAATTGACCCACAAAACCATAACCCGCATCTGAAGCCATTAAATATTGCTGCTCATCTTTGCCCATCACCACATGTTCAACGGTTTCACCGCCTACAATGTTGAAACGTCCCGTTAATGGCTCTCCTTGACTTCTGGCTGACGCCAAACTGTGAGCGTCACAAGAAAAAGTACGACCAGATGAATCAACAAATACGGCTTGTTGATTACTTCGACCTTTAGCGCTGGTTAAATAACTGTCACCGGCTTTGTAACTTAAGCCTTTCACATCCACATCATGCCCTTTAGCACAGCGTGCCCAGCCTTTT
The DNA here is from genome assembly GCF_030730205.1 of Paraglaciecola sp. Classification (GTDB taxonomy): domain Bacteria; phylum Pseudomonadota; class Gammaproteobacteria; order Enterobacterales; family Alteromonadaceae; genus Paraglaciecola. The sequence goes on along the minus strand of NZ_JANQVQ010000074.1, from coordinate 24,362 downwards.
TCAGATAACACCACGGTCACTGACTCTGAAGGCATGAGCTCTTTTTCACTTAAGGCTTTGGATTCACCACGGGCCACAATAGGTGAACGTCGATCATCCCCGTACAGTTCAGCTGCAGCAAGAATTTCTTTTTTGATAAGGGTTTTCAAACGCTGATCAGAACCCAGTAATAGTTGTAATTGATCGCGTTCTAAGGCGAGTTCATCCTGCTCGCCTTTTATTTTCATCTCTTCTAATTTGGCCAAATGGCGTAATTTAAGATCAAGGATTGCTTCGGCCTGAATATCAGATAAGGCAAAATGACTCATCAACTCTTGTTTGGGGTGCTCTTCGTAACGAATAATTCGAATAACTTCGTCAATATTCAAAAAGGCAATCATTAAACCTTCAAGAATATGCAGTCTTGCTAGTACTTTATCTAAACGATATTGTAAGCGGCGCACCACAGTGTCTTTTCTAAACACCAACCATTCACTTAATATTTGCCGCAAGTTTTTCACTTGAGGACGGCCATCTAAGCCAATCATATTGATATTAACGCGATAGCTTTTTTCTAAATCAGTGGTGGCAAACAAGTGTTGCATCAATTGCTCTACATCGATGCGATTCGAGCGTGGGGTAATCAGCAAACGAGTCGGGTTTTCATGGTCGGACTCATCACGTAAGTCACTGACCATTGGCAATTTTTTAGCCTGCATTTGCGCCGCTATTTGCTCTAAAATTTTACCGCCGGACGCTTGATGGGGCAAAGAAGTAATAATAATATCGCCATTGTCCTCATGATATACCGCACGCATTTTAATAGAGCCGCGTCCCGTTTCATAAATCTTAGCAATTTCGTCTTTTGGCGTGATGATTTCTGCTTCAGTGGGGTAATCTGGCCCTTGTACAAAGGCTAATAACTCACTCAACTCAGCTTTACTGTTGTCCAATAACAAGGCACAAGCATTGGCCACTTCACGCACGTTGTGCGGTGGTATATCGGTAGCCATACCAACTGCGATACCGGTAATACCATTTAACAATATATGAGGTAAACGTGCAGGTAATACTTTGGGTTCGTCAAGTGTGCCATCAAAGTTTGGTTGCCAATCGACTGTACCTTGGCCGAGTTCAGTCAGCAGCACTTCACTGAATTTAGACAAGCGAGATTCGGTATAACGCATGGCTGCAAAAGATTTTGGATCGTCAGGTGCTCCCCAGTTTCCTTGTCCATCAACCAAAGGATATCGATAAGAAAAAGGTTGTGCCATTAAAACCATGGCTTCGTAACACGCTGAGTCACCATGAGGATGAAACTTACCTAATACGTCACCCACAGTACGGGCAGACTTTTTGTATTTGGCGTTATTACTTAAACCAAGCTCAGACATGGCATAAACAATACGGCGCTGCACAGGTTTCAAACCGTCACCGATATGCGGTAACGCTCGGTCCATAATGACGTACATTGAGTAGTTTAGGTAAGACTGCTCAGTGAAGTGACGCATCGCCAACTGTTCGATGCCGTCTTTGTTGATTATCGTATCTTGACTCATATAAAACTGGGTTCGCTATTTATTGTTATTTTCTATTGAGTAGGGTCGTAGGCTTTTTTCAGCCGTTTGTCGCATATTTGTGCTCACCTTCGTGTTGCACAATACGCCATAATGAAAATCTAATACAAGCCTTACACCGCTACAACCTGTTTTAAGGCTTTTGGTAGGTTACCCTATAAATCACATTGGCGAAATCATCTGCGATTAACATACTACCGTCAGCCATTGTGGTAATAGCAGCGGGGCGGCCCCACGCTGTATTATCATCATTTAACCATCCTTGTACAAAAGGCTCATAAGCTATGACCTGGCCCGCTTTTACGGACGCCATCATTACCCGATAACCTGACTTTTGAGTGCGATTCCATGAACCATGTTCCGCCACAAAGAGGCGATTATTCATGGTATTTTCAAACATTGTGCCAGCATAAAAGTGCACACCAAGTGGGGCAACGTGCGCCATCAAATTTAGCTTAGGCACAGTATAGTCAGCCATATTTTTATTTTCTCCAAACTCGGGGTCGGCAATACTGCCACCATGAAAATACGGATAGCCAAAATGCTCTCCTAGCGTCTCTACTGCATTTATCTCACAAGGAGGGATATCATCACCTAACATATCCCGACCATTGTCGCTAAACCAAAACTGTTGCGTTTGTGGATGCCAGTCAAAACCGACACTGTTACGCACGCCTTTAGCTACCCATTGTTTTTCACCGGAGCTTAGGTTAAAGCGTAAAATCGATGCAAATCTAGGATCATCAAAACGCGCTGTGCCGGTGGTTTCGCATATATTACAAGGAGCCCCAATAGGCACGTATAGCCAACCATCTGGACCAAAATCAATATATTTCCAGCCATGGTGCTTTTCTGTTGGTAAGCCGCTCACCACAACTTCAGGTGCAGGTAAGTGAGTATAGTGTGCCTCGATGTCTGTATATTTTAGAATACGATCCACCTCTGCCACATATAAATCGCCATCTCGTATGGCTAAACCAGAGGGCATGTTCAGATTCTGAGCAATGTTAATCACCCTATCTGCTACACCGTCTTTATCGCTATCAATAACGGCATGCACCACGCCCGCTTCACGGCTTCCAACAAACACAATGCCGCTGTCACTGATCGCCATTTGCCGTGCATTTTTCACTTCATTGGCAAAAATACTGATGTGATAACCTTCGGGCAAAGTGAGTTTTTCTATTGGTAATGACGTTTGGGCGGCACTACTCACATGGCATATAAACATTGCTGTCAGAGTAATTAAAGATCTTGTAGTTAACATATAAGCTTCTATTTTTAATGAAATTTTCTATTTTTATCATACGTTATCTAAGAGTCGAGCGGTAGAGATTGCCTAAGGCAAGCTGCAAATGGTTAAATAGGCTATAGACTTTTCCCAGTTAGATTTGACATGCCACTGCCTATTCGTCGTTTCATTGTTATTTTACTGCTACTCATTCCGAGTCTTGCTTATTCTCAAAGCACCATCCAATTGCTTGAAACGGAAAACACCATTCGTTTGTCTGGCCAGCTCAAGATAATGTTTGAAGAAGAGCAGCAATTGACCGTTCAACAAGCGGCACAATTAATCGATAAATTTAACTGGCAATCTGGCGATAATCCTAATTACGGTTTAACTGACAAAGGCGCTTGGTTATATACCACCATAAGTAACGTCACTGATGTTGAAGACTGGGTCATAGATGTAGCATTTAGTCAGTTAGAAAAAGTGGACATCTACTTATTGATGGATGACAAAGTCATTGCCCAAACGCAACAAGGTAAGGCGCGCTTTGGCCAACACTATCGTTTACCTACCCTTAAAACTGAACTGCCCTATGCCCAGACTCTATCCTTATTTATTCGCATTCAAAGCCCTCACGCTAGCCTAATTGCGCCGGTTGATATTCAAACCCACGCCTCCCATGAAAGAACAAACTTTTACGACAATCTATTATGGGGCTTGTTTTATGGCGGCCTGCTGATTTTAGCGATTTACAATCTCATTTTGTTTATAGGAATTAAAGAAAAAAGTCTCATTGCATATGTGGGCTATATTGCTGCGGTCATTGTGTGGCAGTTTGTTTGGAGCGGGCACTCGCATTTGATTATGCCAGAGGCGTTTTCACGCTGGGAAAATGAACACACCGATCTTATCTTCATCATCATTGGCGTTTTTTCTGGCCTATTTACCTGCGTATTTTTGGATATCAAAGTAACAGCGCCAAAAACCTTTGTTGTAGTGCGATCGAGCCTTATCTTACTTATTGTCCTTGGTTTTTGCTCTGTCATTAATCTGTTCCCACCATTGTGGCAATCGAGTTTAGTGTATTTGGTCAGTCTAATAGCCATTACCAGTTACACTGTTGCGGGTTTTGAAAGCTACAGCAATCAGTTTTATGCAGCACGTTACTTTATCTTCGCTTGGAGTATTCTGGCCACTGCAGCCATTATTGGCATGCTTAGCTTAGCAGGAATATTTCCCTCAAATTTCTTTACCACTTATTGCTTTCAATTCGGCGTATTTTTAGAAGCAGGCTTGTTTTCACTCGCCTTAATGGATAAAAGTCGCCACCAACTAGAATTAGAGATAGCACAGGCCACTAATGACTTGCGCAATAATATCGAATTAGTTGAAGAGCAAAATGCCCGTTTAGATATCGCCCGCAAAGAAGCTATCAATGCCAGTAACGTAAAATCACAGTTTCTGGCTAATATGAGCCACGAGATACGTACCCCACTCAATGCCATATTGGGTTTTAGTAAAGAACTGCATTCATCAGATTTGAGCCCGGAAAAACAAGAACAGGTCAGTATTATTAATGCCGCTGCCGATAATTTACTGACTATCGTCAATGACGTATTGGATTTTTCTAAAATTGAAGCCGGCAAGCTACGAATAAACAATAACCCGTTTTCACCTACCCAAATGATCGAAGATTTAGTAAGTGTGATGGCTAAGTCTGCCCATTTAAAACACTTAGGGTTTAATTATGATTTGTCGCCTTTACCTGAAAAACTGATTGGCGACAGTTACCGCATAAAGCAAATTTTGAATAACCTATTGGGTAATGCTCTTAAATTTACCGATCAAGGTCACATTGGCTTAGCAGTAAAAGGCTCGTTTTTAGACCATGGCATATACGAGTTGGAGTTTAAGATAGAAGATACCGGAATAGGCATTAGTCGCGAAGACAGACGAAAACTGTTTGCAGCCTTTTCTCAAGTAGACGACGCCCTCAGCCGCTCATATCAAGGAACGGGGCTCGGATTGGTCATTTGCCAAGAGCTGGTAAATTTAATGCGCGGCGAACTCACTCTCCAAAGCACGCCAGGCTTGGGAAGTACCTTTACTGTTACCCTTAGAACCAATCTACTAAATAAAAAATTAAGTTTACGCAAAGACAGTGAGTGGCAAGGCAAAAATATCCTGTACTTCGACCCTGTTCCTTACTCACGCTATAGTGCAGTAAAGTTACTAAAAAATGTTGGAGCTTCGGTAACAGGAGTCGAATCCTTAAATGTGCTTAGTGAGTTAACCCATCATTACGATATGATTTTTATCTCAGTGCCGAGTCACAGAGAAAATGACTTGCCGGCTATTTTTGCCATCAGTCGGCAGCTCTCCTTCGACCAATCGATCTTACTGTACTCAGGAATCGATTCATTAATTCAACATAGTGATCTCATTGAGTCTTTTGATCATAAACTCCGTTTACCTCTGACCTTCAGCCGTTTAGGCAACCTATTGCACTTACCCCCAGTCAGCGCCGCAGACCAAGTTCAGCAAAGACTAATAAACTTGCCCAAGGCACGAGTGTTAGCCGTTGATGACATGGAAATTAATTTGCGTCTGCTCGCCACTTGGTTCAGAAATACTGACCTGCAATTGACCTTAGCCTATAGCGGTAAAGAAGCCGTAAAACAATGCTATGAAAATGAATTTGACCTCATATTAATGGATGTGCAAATGCCGAATATGGATGGTATTGCAACCACCAAACGCATTCGTCAAACAGAGTTGAATTTTGGCACGCCTATTATCGCGGTCACGGCTCATGCATTTAAAGAAGAGCAAGATCGTCTACTTGCTTCAGGTATGGACGACTATTTACCTAAACCCATCAATATCTCTGACTTAGTCGACTTAATCATAAGGTGGTGCCAGCAAGTTGAAGAAACACCACCAGAGTTGGCTCATTTTGAATGGACATCGGCATTAAAACGCACCAATCACAATGAAGAAGCAGCATTAGAAATTCTTGAGCAATTTGTTAAACAGTTACCCGGCCTACAGTCCAATATAGAACAATGTTTTAAAAGCCAAAATTTTATGGAAATGCAAGCTTTTGTGCATCAGTTACACGGTGCATGCTGTTACACCGGTGTGCCCAAACTGCACAAGCTGTGTGAAGAGCTAGAAAGTGCTTTAAAATTAGGGCAATTTGATAAAGTAATTAAAAAAATGCCCTTATTTGCAGGGGCCTGCGACGGCATTTTACACAGCGTCGAGCAGGGCCATTATTTGCGTTAATACGCAAGCTAACAAACATTAGCGAATTCATTTAGCCTAAGGGTATAAAATTTGTTGTAACTGTATGAGTAACAGCCTTAGCTCGACAGGCTTGGCAAGGTAACCATCAAAGCCTAGTTGCTCATACGCATCAATGTCTTCACTCATCGCATTGGCAGTGAGCGCAATAATCGGTAAGGCCGGATACTCCACTTTAATTGCTCTACAGGCTTCCCTTCCGTCCATCAGCGGCATGTGGATATCCATCAACACCATATCAATGTGCTGCTTTTGTACTATGTTGATAGCCTCAAGCCCGTTGCCAACAAAGATTAACGTCGCTTGAGTAGGCTCCAACATAGCTTGCACAACCATCTGATTTATTTCATTATCCTCAGCAACGAGTATGATCTTACCGCTGAAATCAAAGGCTTCAGCCTCAATATCCTGAGGCTGTGCAACAGGCTCTAAAACCTGCTGTAACGGTAAAGTCACAGTAAATACAGAGCCCCTGCCAACTTCACTTGCAACCGTTATCGTTCCCCCCATCAAATTGACTAAGGAGTAGGTAATCGACAAACCTAGCCCTGACCCACCAAATTTACGGGTGGTTGAGCTATCGGCTTGCTCAAAACGTTGAAATAATCGCTGTAATTGTTCTGCATTAATCCCGATACCCGTATCGCGAATTTCAAACACCAGTGTTGCTTTAACGGCATCGTGACAAACACTTAATTGCACCTTGCCCGCCTCAGTAAATTTAATCGCATTCGCCGCTAAGTTTAATAATATTTGTTTTATTCGCGTGGGGTCGCCTAACCAATAGGGATGATCAACTTGGTTCAAAATCGCAAACTCGATATGCTTTATATTTGCCAGCATAGACAAGTCGGAGTGAAGATATTCAAGCAGTTCGTGCAGATCAAACCCACCTTGTTCCAACACCAACTTATTCGCCTCTATTTTAGAAAAATCGAGAATGTCATTAATTATAATGTTGAGTCCCTTAGTGGAATACATGGCCTTTTTTAGTAAGGCTTTACCTTGAAGACTAACAACCTCTTTATTAAGAACTTGCAAAGTGCCATAAATACCGTTCAGAGGCGTACGAATTTCATGGCTCATATTGGCTAAAAATTTCGATTTTGCTTGATTAGCTTGCTCAGCTTGCTCCCTTGCTTGAGCCAGCACTCGCTCATGTTCTAATTGCTCTGTCAGGTCATACGCAATGCCCAAAAAGCCAAATAATTGTTGTTGGTGGTCAAATAAACTTGTCACTGTTAAGCGCACGGGAATATGGCGACCACTTTTATGAACATAAGTCCATTTGTTCACATCTGGCCCGCCACGACGGGCTTTCGTTACGAAGACTTCAAAGCCTGGTTCAACTGGATAGCCAAATTCTTCACTTAACTGTTGCGCCTTAGTAACGACTTCTTCACTAATATGAAGCAGAGCGGCGGTATGGGTATTGACTAACTCTTGTGCTGCATACCCCAACAAGGACTCTGCTGCAGGATTAAACCCGGTAATAAGCCCATCTACATCAGTGGTGATGATAGCGTAAGCGGCACTTTCGAGAATACTGCGCTGCAAAACGTTAGCCTGAGAAATCTCCCTCATCCTATTGGCTACTTCTTTTTCAAGCGCAATATTAGCTTGTTGCAAGGTATGTTGTTTTACCCGAGAGAGTTCGGTTTTATGCTCAGCAGATTGCCTGATACGAGCAGTAACTAAATACAAGGTTAACACCAGCAAAATCACTAAAATGCTTACCCCCATGACCGTAAAAAACGCCTGATGTGGGGCTGGCAAAAGTAAAGATTCAACAAATTCGGGTTGAGCTCTCAGTTCTAATAGCCACTGACGTCCATAAAGCCCTATGGTTTGAGTCACTAAAGCGGCCTGCGCAGTCTCATCATCCATCTTGCCAAATTGATAAAAAAGCTTTGATTCGCCATCCGTGATGTCTTTAATGCTCAGGGCAACATCATTTTGAGTGGCGATATAACTGTTTAATACATCATCAGCAAAAATGGGGGCATAAGACCACCCCTGAATATTGGCCAAACGCTGTGATTCAGTGAGCTCTGCGCCATTTGCTGCGTAAATAGGCATTAAAATTAAAAAACCATAGGCGGTTTCGTCATTTGCCTGTACCAATTTGATTGGGGCAGTTAGCCGAACGTCATTATGAATGGCAGCTTGCAGCGCAGCATGGCGACGGTTGGATTCTGAGCCAATATCCAAGCCCAAAGCCGCTTTATTCTTTGCCTCAGGCTCTATATATTGAATGATAAATAGCGTGTCGGTATGACGTTGCAATTGCCGTATGTTGAAGATACCGTCGGGGCGGTCTTGTCTGGCAAAAGCAATAAAATTTTCTTGCTCACTGGGGTCAATATAGCGAATCACCCCAAAGCCATTGGCACCAGGAAACTCTTTGCCAACATCCCGAGAAGCACTGTAGGCTTGCATATTCGCGTAGTTAAATTGCTCCATGCCAGTGGTTACCACGGCTCCTCGCAAGCCACGTAATCCATACTGATACAGCGTTATCCAATCACTGACTGTTTCACTAATAAGCTCAAGGCGTGATTGTAACTGTTGCTGTATGTGCCGCTGATTATCCGCTGATTGACGTTTATCTGCATAACCAGCAACCAATAGTCCAGCAATAAAAATACTCAAAAGCAAATAGAGTAACTTTTGATTTATTTTAATGGGTCTTGTCATTGGCGACTCTTGGTTTTGTATAGTTCACTTTATTCCAAGTTAAAGGATTTTGCTTATGGATGGCCGCAA
>NZ_JANQVQ010000074.1:0-15403 GCF_030730205.1 Paraglaciecola sp. | reverse complement strand
TTTGTATAGTTCACTTTATTCCAAGTTAAAGGATTTTGCTTATGGATGGCCGCAAACCCTTGATTGAATTCACTTACATAACCACAGGATAGCCATCTTAGCTCTGCTAACCATACTAAGTTAATTCGCTCTGAGGTGGTAACTTGTTGCGTAACCTATGACTTAGCCGTGTTTAATAAGGTGTATGCAAAGCCCATTATGTTACCCAACTAATGCGCTCAGATATGGCTTGTTTGGTCTACCAAAACATGTTGCTGACATTGTTTGAGCAGTTTAACAAATTCATGTTCACTGCGATCTAACTCACCTGCCGCGATAAAAATATCAAAACCCAAACGCATGCGTAACTTTTGCATCCGATTAGCCAACATCGCTTGAATACCTTTGTAAGTGTTACCTTCGGCGTCTTTGAAATAATCATCCTCTAATAAATCGGCCCCGTAGCAGTTGCCTGTATTGCATTGCTCACGGTCTTGACCGTAAAGCAGCAATGGTCGCTGTTCCATCAAAATATGGGTTATCAAACGAGGAGAGATATGGGCTAGAAACGGCTGATAAGACTTCAGTTTAATACCCACCATAGACAACTCTTGGTAGTCTAAACCTTTAGCAACACGGGGCACGCCCATGCGCTGTACATTATTCCAGTCTAGTTGCCATCGCCCACTTTTATGCTGAAAGTACAACGTTTTTCGTGATAAAACAAAACTGTGCAAGGGTTCGCGAAATTTAAAAAAAGCGACCAGTAAAGTAACAATAGAAAAACTGGTTAACAATATACCAATTAAATAGGCGCTCTTGGGCAACCAAATAAGCAACTGGCTAGCGACCAACAAACCAAACACACCGATTATTGTGGTCGTGAACACATTGCGTTTAGCTGCACGGCGAATTTCTATTAGCTCTTGCATTGTTTACAGCCAAAAGTAGGTAAATACAAAGTACATAATAATGCCCCACAGGATGACCATGCGCCAGCGTTGACAGTATCTACAGTCTGTCTGCCACCACGGTTTTTTATGTTTATGTTTGTCTAACATTAGGCCTAGCTAACCTATCAGTAAGGGTTACGCAGCAAGTGGCATCTTGGTTTGCTTTGCTCGGTACATCACTGCCACCACAAGTGGTGTGAAAATGAGTGACAATATAATAGAAAACCCTACCCCGCCAGCCAACACCACCGCTAAAGGCGGCCAAAACGTCCCGTCACTAAACAATAATAAAGGAACAAAGCCACCCACTGTGGTAACTGTCGTTGATAGAATATGCCGACTACAGCCCATCACTTCTTGCACAATGTGCTGCACATTGCCCGCTTTAGCAAGGGGATTAGCATTGATCGCGGCAATCACTACAATTGAACCATTAATGGCCACACCAATCAAACCTGCACAAGCTAAAAGCGGATTAAACCCCAGCGGTAAACCAGACAGCCAAAGACTTAGCATACCTAAACCAACTGACAACACCGCCACGACGCCAATTAACAATGCTAAACGCACGCTACTGAAGGACAGAATTAACGTTGTTATCATCAATACAAGAAGAACAGGAGCATAGGTCGCTAACTGCCCTAAGGCCTCTTTTTGTTTATCGGCATCACCCGCCAATTTAAATTCGTAGCCCTTAGGTAAGGTGAAATTTAATTCAACAAGTTTTTGTTGCACCTTGCGACTTACATCAATTGCAGTGGCGCCTGGCAGTAGAAACGCTTCAACATTATTGACTCGAACTCCATTTAAGCGCGTTATTCCAGCAACACTGGGGCGTAAGGTAAACTCCCCCAAAGCGGCGACGGTCAAACGTGCATATGTCTCAGACTCTGCTTGATTACCTTGATACAGAGGCAGGGCTTGAATAGCAGACACTGTATTACGGTGCTGCTGAGCAACTCTAATCCGGATAGGCACTTCTTCGGTGCCCTCTAAAATTGAGCCACCAAGTGTACCATCAAGGGCCAGTTGTAACTGCTCAGCGATATTGACTAGAGACAAACCAGCAAGTTGGCTGGTATCTCGATTAGTATCAAGCACTAATTCAGACTCACCGAGGGTAATAGAGGCGATAGTTTGACTGATACCCGGGACCTGAGACATCGCAAAACGGACTTGCTCGCCTAGTTGATTAAGCATATCAAGATCTGGCCCTAGAATTTTAAAGCCCACCGGCGCGCTGATGGGAGGGCCTTGGCCAAAGGCCCGCACCACAAATTTCACCTCTGTAAACTGCTCGTCCAATAAGTGTTGCAATTCGCCTATTAACCTTTTAGCGCGCCCAACACTCTCAACCGTCACGACCGCATTGGCAAAGTGGGGAGAATTATCACGATTCATCACTTGGTTGTAATACACAGATGGGCTTGAGCCACCCACCAACCACGTGACTTGCCGTACCCCGCTTTGACGTCTGATAAATTCATCAGCTTGCAAGGCCAGCTTTTCGGTTTGTTCAATGGCCGTGCCCTCAGGCATCCACAAATACACTTCAAACTGATCACGATCAGCGCTAGGAAAAAACACGTTGCCCAGCTGGCTTGCTAAAACAAAGCCTGATACCGCAATCAGGGTGCTAAGACTAATCCCTAGTAAAGGACGTCTTAGGGCTTTTTCTAAAATTTGTCTAAAACGTTGGCTTACATGAGGCAATTGCGCGCCTTGGTGGTACCAATGGCTACTTGTGCTGACTTTTCCTTTGGGTAACAGTCTGGCTGCCAGCGCGGCAATAATAGTCAATGAAATAAATAGCGAGCCTAGCAACGCCATGACTACGCTAATAGCAATAGAGCCGATAAAATCTCCGATATTGCCAGGCAAGAGAAAAATAGGCATAAAACCCAAAATGGTAGTCAGTGTAGAAGCCAATAAGGGAACAAACAAATGGCGAATGCTGCTGACTAAGGCTTCAAGCCGCGACACATTGTTATGGGCCAATTTTGCTCGGATCTCATCGGTAATAACAATGGCATTGTCAATCAGTAAGCCGATAGCGATGATGATCCCAAAAATAGACATCTGATGAATTTGTTCGTCAAAAAAACTCAATGAAAACAGCACAAAACTGGCACACAATGGCAACGATAAGCCGACGATCCAAGAAGCGCGTGCGCCCATAAAAAATAACACCACGACCATCACTACCACACAGCCCATCAGCAAGTTTTGCACTAATTGCGACAAGCGGGCATCGGTATAGATGTTTTGTTCAAAAACGATATCTGCGCCCACCGTTGCGCCAAATTGTTGATTAAACTCATCGACTGCTGCCTTGGCATTTTTCGTCCATGTATCCACCCTTACGGTGGTTTGCATGCGCACCGCGACAAACACCACTTTTTCGCCATTGACGAGGCCAATGTCGTCAACTGGGGTACGCCATCCGCGCTCTACGGTGGCTATATCTCCCACACGTAACAACCCTCCCTGTGGATTTGCCTTAAGTGGAAGCTGCCTTATTCTTTCAACGCTGTCGAGTTCATCGGCAATTTGTAAGCGCACATCTTGCACACTGCCCCGCAACACTCCTGCGGGCACCTTAGGATCGGCATGACTTACCGCGTTGCTAGCCTGCGCTATAGTCAAACCGGCAGCATGTAATTCATGGGGATCGATCATGACCTTAATTTCTTCATTTAATTCGCCATAGGTCCTGACTAACTCAGTGCCACTAACATTACGTAGACGATCGGCGAGTTCATCAGCCATACGACTGACAATCGTCATTGATGGTGCAAGGTCTGCCGCAGGTTTCAACCCCAACAACAAGGTAAATGAGGTAGCACCGCGGCGCTCATCTAAAACTGGCTCTGATACCCCTGCCGGAAACGCTTTTTGGGCGTCGCTTAGCGCCTGGCGTATTTTTGAAAAAATCTGCTCATTTGACGAGTTGTCAACCCATGCCTGTAGTTCTAGAACAATAATTGAAATACCCGCTCGCGACGTGGATTTGATCTCATGGATTTCAAAAAGCTGACGCAGTTCATCTTCAATGACATCAGTTACCAAGGCTTCAACGCGTTCTGCGGAAGCCCCTGGATAAGCCGTAATGACTAAGGCGTTACGCGTATCGATGCGCGGATCTTCTAAACGTGGTAAATTCATAACGGCAGACAAACCTGCCACTAACAACACCAAAATACTCAGCACTAATAAATGTTTATTGCGATAAAACAAGCTGTACCAAGGTGTGGTTTTTGGCACACTCATAACGCAGCCTCATGGCTTTGCTGCATGAAATTTTGGATCTGAACCTGTTGACCAGGCACCAATTTGTGCACACCATCAACAACAACCTGGGCAGGCTGAGTTAGCGCGCCGCTAACATAGGCTTTTTGCTCATCGGTGTAATGCACTTCCACCAGCTTTGACACCAACACGCTGAGGCCCTGAGCATTAGTCTCTACCACAAAAAGACTCCATAGGCCTCGAACACCGCTGATTAAAGCGGTTCTGGGTACCCAACTGCCACGTTGTTTAACCTGCCTTTGCTGTATCAAGCTTACTAAATCACCCTTTAATAGCCGGTGTTCGTTTTGTAGCGTAAACAACACATCAACAGTTCGGGTACGTGAGTGACGTTGAGACCCAATCGCTTTAACTTGGGCCTGCAATGTTACGTCCCCCCAAAATAATTCGACATTTTGCCCAATGGAATAGTCCTGGACATCAGTGCTTGGCAACGCAAAGCGAACCTGTAATTGGTTTTCTTGCTGGAGCATAAAAACTGGCTGACTGGCATTGACCACCGTGCCAATGTCTGCAACACGGCTGATAACAACACCAGTAAAAGGGGCATACAAGCGGGTTTTATCTAGCTCTAGTTTTACCGTCGATTTACGTGCTTGCACTTCTTTCACCAAAGCCGATGCTGCGGCTGTTGCTTCACGTACTTCGTCGAGCCGCTGGCTAGACTCCAACTTCTTACTGACCAAGTCTGCTACTCGATTTTCAGACAACTTCGCTAGGCGTAAATCTGCCTCCACTCTGGCCAAAGTGGCATTGATTTCACTTAGATTGACTTCCATTCGTTTATTGTCTAATTGGGCCATTAACTGGCCGACTTCAACTCTTTGCCCCTCATCCACTAAGGCTTGCACAAGTTTACCGCCACGATCAAAACCCAAGGCTGAAAGCTGATTTGCCTCAACCTGACCCACCGCAATTCGACGTTCTGAGTATTGTTGCGTGAGAGGGATTGACATAACATCTACCACAGGCACGGAATATGAGCTTGGCATTACCGCAACCTGGCCTCTACCTGAGAACCATAAGAGAATAATCAGTGCGATAAAAAACGCGCTAACGATGAGTAAAAAAACCAATTTACTGGTCTTAAGTGGTGTGCTGGAAAACGAATTCATAAAATTCTCATGTCAAAGCAAGTATATTAAAAGCAAAATAAATACTAGACCGTCTAGTTTGATAATAGAATACAGATTAATCATAAAACTGCGAAGAAGTTTTTTAAGCAGATGGAGAAGATTTTGACAGAGCTTGTTGTCGGTAAGGCTGGACGCCCTAAAAGTGTCCAAAAACGTAAGCAGATTTTAGTGGCTGCGGGTGAGCTATTTTTAGAGCAGGGATTTAGCGGCTGTTCCATGGACATGGTAGCCAAACACTCAGCGGTGTCAAAACAAACGGTATATTCTCACTTTAGCAATAAAGAGGCCCTGTTTACGGCCGTGATTAATGCCAAGTGCAAATATTATCAATTAGATAGTCAACAGCTAAAACATGAAAGCGGACGTTTTGAAGACATCTTGCAACAAATTGGCTTGCAAATCATTCGCTTATTACACGACAGTCAAGTGATTGCATTATATCGCATTGTCATCGGTGAAGTGAGCAGCAACCCACGAGCCGCTGAATTATTTTATCAAGCGGGCCCTCAACACAATATGACAATGTTAGCCCAATGCTTTTTACGTTTTCACCAAGGCGCACTTACTGAATCACAAGCCATGCAAAGTGCACTGGTATTTTTTAACGCATTAAAAGGCGAGTTTCATACCAAAAGCGTTTTGGGACTGGATTTTGCGCTTAATCAAGAACAGCAGCAGCAACATGTTGAGGAAGCCATCGCCGCATTGCAAGATTTTATAAAAAGGCTGATGCAGTGAAACTTATTGAGCTTTTAACAGCCAAACACATGCAGCAACACTCATATTAACCGGGTGTAAAGCGAACATGTAATACATTTCACCTTGTGCCAAGTATAAATAAACAGTGTTTTGGCAAATTAAAATGAGTTTATGATGAGATTAACCCAGCCTATTGCTACTTTTTTATCAATTTACGCCTTGTGTTCGAGCCAGTTAGCCACCGCACAGAATACCCTTTGGCATGATCAATCGGCTAACAATCGTCAAATCGATCATCACGTTTCTGAGTTACGAGCCACCGCACGTAACGCTCGCTATCTTACTATTAATCGCGAAAACTTGACGCAGATGCGCACCAGTCTCAATAAAAGTCATACCTTGTCTGTCCCTTTACCCAATGGCGAATCGGTCGAATTTTCATTAAGCCCCTCGCCTATTTTGTCTACGACTTTGGCCAATAAATACCCCGAGCTAATGACTTATAGCGGCCAGCAAGTCGACAATGCGAATAATTACGGCCGCTTCAGTCTCAGTCCACAAGGTTTTTTTGGCTTTTACCGGGTTGATAATGAGTGGCTGTTGCTATCGCCCCAATTAAAAAGCTCAACTGACGACTATATGGTGTATGCCTACAAGGACGCCATTGATGAATCTGCCAGCGAACTGGCTCAAAAGGGTGCTGACTTTTTAAGCCTTGAGCAAACCAATGATGCCCCCGAACTAGCGCAAAAAGCCGCGCCAACCGGCGACCAAATTCGCACCTACCGACTAGCCATCAGTGCCACAGGTGAATACACCCAAAAGTTTGGCGGTAGTGTCGCTAATGTGGTGGCCGAATCGATGATTTTAGTGAATCGAATTAACCAAATTTTACTTACCGATTTGGCTGTGCAGTTTGAATTAGTCGACAGCGAAGCGGTAATTTTTACCAATGCAAGTACCGACCCTTATACCAATAATAACGCCGCTAGTGATATTGAAAGTAACCAAACCACCCTCGACAATTTAATTGGCTCAAGTAACTATGACATTGGCCATTTACTCACCACCACTGGTGGTGGCTTGGCTGGAATAGGTGTGGTGTGCAAAAGTAGCTTTAAAGCGTGGGGCACAACGGGCTCTAATAACCCCACTGGTGAACGCTTTTATATTGACTTAGTTATTCATGAGATGGGCCATCAATTAGGCGCCAGGCACACGTTTAATGCCCTAGATCAAAGTAACTGTGACGCAAGCCAACGTGCTGACCAAAGTGCTTTTGAACCTGGCAGTGGGTCTACCATCATGTCTTACGCGGGATTGTGTAGCGGTCAAAATATCCAAAATGACACCGACCCGTATTTTCACGGAGGCTCTATCGAAGAAATTCGAGATTATGTGGACGGCTTTAACGGGCGTTCCTGTGGAACTGTTGTGACACAAGACAATGCTATCCCACAAATTACAACGGGGCCAAGCAGTTACACTATACCGGCAAATACCCCTTTTATGCTTGATGCCCAAGCATCTGACGACGACAACGATGCGCTGCTTTTTAATTGGGACCAAGTCAACCCTGGCGGGGCGGATGGTGGCACAGTTAATGGCACAGCAATGCGCACCGACAATGGCGCCAATCCCTTATTTCGCTCTTTTCCTGATTCAACGAGCTCTGCTCGTTACTTTCCGCAATTAAATAGCGTGGTGAATAACCAATTGGTCACCGGTGAAGTCTACCCAAGCACTGATCGCACTCTCACCCTACGTCTTACTGTGAAAGACAA
Organism: Paraglaciecola sp.; assembly: GCF_030730205.1. Taxonomy (GTDB): domain Bacteria; phylum Pseudomonadota; class Gammaproteobacteria; order Enterobacterales; family Alteromonadaceae; genus Paraglaciecola. Next base: position 7,543 of record NZ_JANQVQ010000074.1, on the reverse strand, counting down.
TAAAGGCGGTGTGAACAGCAGTGATGTAACGGTAAATGTGGTGAACAACTCACAACGTTTTGCCATCACCTCCCCCGATATTGGTGAATCCTGGCTTGGCTTATCGCAGCAAACCTTACGTTGGAATGTTGCTGACACTCACCTAAGCCCTTTTAGCTGTACTTCAGTAGATATCTTAATGAGGACCAGCAGCAGTAGTGACTTTGATATCCCCCTTGCGGTAGAGGTGGCTAACAGCGGCGAGCAAATAATTACCGTGCCTAATGTATCAACTAACAGTGCAAGGCTAATGCTTAAGTGCAGTGATAATGTGTTTTACACCGTTAATAATGCCAATCTAAGTATTAGCGCAGTAGAAGCGAATTCACCGCCAATTGTGGTAGGGCAAAACGCCCTCAGCGTAAATGAAGATGAAAGTCGCACGATAAGCCTTGCCGATCTGAGTGTTGAAGATACGGATTCTGTTTATCCTGATGACTTCAGCCTCAGTTTACAAAACGGGAATGATTATTCTTTAGTTGATAATCAAGTGATACCAGATCCTGACTTTAATGGACAACTCACTGTTCCCCTTACTGTCAATGATGGTAGTAGTAACAGTGAAGTCTTTGCTTTGCTGTTAACCGTTATCCCAGTGAATGACGCGCCCGAAATAGTGGCTCAATCGAGTATTAGCACCGCTGAAGATACAGCCGTCGTGTTAAGTCTGAGCAATATCGTGGTATCCGACCCAGATTCCAACTTTCCCTCTGATTTCAGCTTGACCGTCAATAACGGGAATAACTATTCTTTAAATGGAAATTCGCTTATTCCTGATCTTAACTTTAACGGAGAATTGACCGTTCCGGTGAGCGTGAGTGATGGAAGCGCGAGTAGTGCAAACTTTGCACTGAGCATCAATGTTACGCCGGTAAATGATGCACCAGTGGCGCAGAACGACAGTGTCAGTGTTAGTCAAAATTCAACGGCGAGTTTGATTGATGTGCTGGCAAATGACACTGACATCGAGGATGCCCCTCTGATAATCACAAATATTAGCTACAGTGGTCAAGGCGTGGTAAGTATCAGTAATCAGCAAATCAGTTATCAAGCGGCGAATGGGTTTTCTGGCACGGAAAGTATCAACTACACCATCAGTGATGGTGAATTAAGCAGTAGTGCCAACCTAACTGTTACCGTTACGCCTCTGCCAGTGACCACTCCAATTACACCGACATCCAGCAGCGGTGGCGGTAGCGTGCATTGGCAGCTACTTGCTTTACTGAGCAGTGTGGTATTTTTTAGAATATCAAGGCAGGTTAAATCTAGTGTGTAAAGGGCGAATAGATGTAGCAGCGGTATTATTGTGCTTAGGGCTTACTGCTTGTGAGCAAAGCTCTGTTTCGCCGAAGGGCGATGAGGTAAGCATAAATTCTTCGCAAAATCGCAAACAGCAAACTCAATCTGAGGCCAAAGCAGACGCACTGTTAGCAATCAAGCGACAAGATTTTCGCTTACTTGCCTTACGCAACAAAGGCACAACACTGCCAGGCATTGATTTACAACGCGATGAGTTAAGCCTAATAGAACAACAGTGCGGATTAATATTTATGCAAAACAGTGGGGATGTAGTGTTGAATCAAAGCGAGCTAACGCTGCGCCAAGAGCAATTTGCTTATGCCTTAATTTATAATAAAACGCTGCTGCCTGCTTGTTTACAGCAAGATAAATAAGGCAGCATTACTACCCTAATGTAGGTAGAAAAAAATAGCCTGCTCGACAGGCTATTTTATAAGGAGGCATGAGCAAACTATAAAGCCCTACTGAGGAATGCTTGAACATCTTTTGCCTCACGCTGTTTTGAAAATTCAAGTAAGTCAGTATTGTTACATTTCATACCATCCTCTGACATGAGCTTGCGCAATACATGGTTACTTGAGTGGGCAATTTCACCCACTTTACTGCGGATAGTTCGCTTCAGTAAATTGAGGTCATCGGTCACGACTGCTTTACAAAAATCTGCGTAGGCGATTTCACCTGCAAATTTATAACCTTCAGACCCTTTCATCCCTGCATTAGCTGCAAACGCACTTAACGCAAATACCATAAATACCAGTTTTTTCATCGTCGCATCTCCAGATTAATGACATTCATTTACGGCGCCTTAAGGGCTGAACCGCAATATAGTAATGACGTAGTTTGCTCAAACTTTCTGTATTTTTATTGTGCTAAATCAGTAAAAACCATGTAAAACAATAAGTTGCAGTTTTGTGAAGGCGCTAAGCGTTTGAAACGCAAGCTGTTTTAGAAAGGCCCTATAAGTAATCAATCTAATTTTGCTTGTTTATATTTCGAACTATTCTGTAAACCAGCGCTAAACCAGTCGTTTGCGGCTGTTGATTAGTGGGCCATTAACAAGCAGTAACATCATGTTGTGAATGCTTATTGGGTAAAGCCTGCGCCTTGTGTATGATCGCGTTTTTGTTACTGGCCGTAATTAACCGACATGAAAATCAATCCATTGCTGATGTTAGTCGCTTGCGCCGGGATCCTTCCTCCCGCCGTAGCAGAAACTCAAAACATCGATACCATTACAGTTACAGCCAATCGGCAAAGCCAAACGCTCGGTCAACTCAGTGGTAATATCGCGTGGCTAGATGAAAATGAATTAGCCCTGCTTGAACCACAGCATATTCAACAGGCGCTTGCTAGAGTTGCCGGCGCTTGGATAAGTCGCGGTAATGGCCAAGAACATCTGACCGCCCTGCGCTCTCCGGTACTAACAGGATCCGGAAGCTGTGGTGCTTTTTTTATGGCTGAGGATGGTATTGCTTTGCGTGCTCCAGGCTTTTGTAACGCCAATCAATTATTCGATGTCAATAGCGAACAAGCAGCTCAGATTGAAGTGGTCCTTGGTTCAAACAGTGCGCTATACGGCAGTAATGCCGTTCATGGCGTGATCAATGTCATCAGCCCTGATGCCTTTAACACCACAGCTAATTTACTATCCCTTGAAGTAGGTCCCCACGATTACTACCGCGGTAAGTTTAAGCTGGGCACCCAAAACAATCATCAGGCGTGGCTCGTATATGGAAATGCCACAACAGATGGAGGCTACCAGAACGACAGCGGCTATGAGCAACAAAAAGTAAATGTGGTCCAGCAAAGTCAGTTTGAAAAATGGCAAGTGAAGTCTGTTCTCGCCCTGAGTAATTTAAATCAGCAAACTGCCGGTTTTGTTGAAGGGTTTGAGGTTTATAAAGACCCAAGTCTTCGACGCATAAATGACAACCCCGAAGCATTTAGGAATGCACGTTCTTTAAGAGCATATAGTCGGTGGACCTATGAAGGAGACAGCAACAGCCAATTTAGCATCACGCCCTATATTCGTGGTAATCAAATGGCCTTTTTACAGCATTACCTGCCCTGGCAAGCCTTAGAGGATAATTCTCATAACAGTGTTGGCTTGCACAGCCAATTTATTCAACAGTATGATCACGTTAGCCTACTCAGTGGTTTTGATTGGGACCAAACTTGGGGAAAATCATCAGAGTACCAAGCCGAGCCATTTTCAGACGTAATTCCACAAGGTATGCATTACCAGTATCAGGTCAATAGTGGCGTTTATTCGCCTTATGCTGAATTAAGTTGGCAAATGAGTACACGCACACACCTTACTGCTGGCTTACGTTTTGAGCATACGAGTATGAATTACAACAACCAATTAAGCGATGGAAGTGTCTGTGCTGAGGCGATTACAAACTGCCGATTTGTGCGCCCTGCCGACCAGGACTTGAGTTACAACAATTGGTCACATAAAGTGGCGATCCAACACCAATTAAATGCTGATTTCACTTTATATAGCCAATGGAATGAAGGCCATCGAGTCCCGCAAACCAGTGAACTGTTTCGCTTGCAAAATGACCAACAGCTCGCCGACCTAGACATTGAAGAAAGTCAGTCATTCGAGGTGGGAGGTCGCGTTGTTACTGCCACTACCTATGTGGATTTACGGGCATTTTATTTAGAAAAAGACCAGGTCATCTTGCAAGATACCCAAAGACAGGTGATCAATAATGGCAGTACCTCCCACCGTGGTATCGAACTGACTTTTCGCCAACAATTGAGCCCTATGTGGTATATCGCGGCTGCGGGTACCTATGCACAACATCGTTATGATTCAGCTATGACCATCAGTCGCGAAGACATTGCAGGGAATGATATCGATACCGCCCCCCAACAACTTGGCAGTGCCCAGCTTGGCTGGCAATCGGAGCAAACCCAAATAGAACTAGAATGGCTAACGATGGGTAAGTATTACTTAGATCCTGAAAACACCGCCACCTATGCGGGCCATGAACTGCTTAACCTTAGGGCGAGTACCTACTTGAGCCCAGAACTCAAACTCAGCTTACGCTTATTAAATCTAACCAATACATATTATGCCGAAAGGGCTGATATTGCCTTTGGTAACTATCGCTACTTTGTAGGCGAGCCGCGCAGTGTTTTCGTATCCCTTGCCTATTTATTTGAATAAGCAGCGGATAACCACAAAGCGAGCAAGCTAATTGAGATCGTCATTGTTTTGAACCAATAGGGTGATCGCAGTGTCACTTTACATTGCAAAACTTTATACTAAAGACACAAACCCTATTTTTTGAATTGGATGGATTAACATTTAATGACTAGTGCAATGCGATTATTACCAGAGTGGGCAAAACAAGAGGCAGTCATACTTGCGTGGCCTGACGCAGATACTGATTGGCACCCTTGGCTCAGCACAGTTCGCGAGGTTTACATCAATATTATCGCAGCGTTAAACGCCGCAAATACTGGTGTGCTGTTGTTGGTAAAAGAACATGAACTGGCGGCGTGTAAAGCCTTATTACCCCAAGATGGCAAAGTATTGCTTATTGCCACTGAATACAATGATACCTGGGTCCGTGACTACGGTTTTCTGAGCTGTCAAAGTGAACAAGGCATGCAAGCGGTAGAGTTTCACTTCAACGGCTGGGGACAAAAGTTCGATGCGCGCAAAGACAATGAAGTGAACCGAACAACGTTAGCGCCTTTGTGCCGGCTGCCTTTAATTTCAGTGGATCTCATCGCAGAAGGTGGTGCATTAGAAATAGATGACAATGGCCATTTGTTGTCCACACAATTTTGTTTAAGCAATCCGAAGCGCAATGGCGATCTATCTTTCGAGCGTTATACTGACATTTTCAAACAAGCACTTGGCGCAACGAAAGTCAGTATTTTTGAACATGGGCATTTAGAAGGTGATGATACGGATGGCCACATCGATACCTTGGTGCGCTTTACTTTACAGCAAGGGCTTGTAATTCAATCAGCATTTAATCGTCCTGATGACGGACATTTTGCTGGTTTAGCGGCCTTAGTAGATGAATGCAAAGCGGCACTCCCCCAGCATCAGGTATTTGAATTACCCTTACCGGAAATATACAACGCTGAGGGGGACCGCTTACCCGCTTCGTACGCAAATTATCTGATTTGCAATCAACATGTGCTGTGTCCGGTCTATCAACAGCCTGAAGATACGCTTGCCATGACCATCATGCAGCAAGCTTACCCAGATTTTAAGATTGTGCCGATTAACTGTTTGCCCTTAGTGCAACAATTTGGCAGTTTGCATTGCATCAGCATGCAAGTGCCCGTTAACACGTTAAAACCTGAGATTATCAGTCGCTTAAATGAGGGAGTAAGCCAACTATGAGCAGAGGTACCGATAAAAAAACCACCTTACGGGTTGGTTTAGTTCAGCAAGCCGTCGCCAATAACGATAAACAGCTAAGTTGGCAACGCAGTAAAGAGCAAATAACAGCACTGGCAGAGCAAGGTTGTGAGCTTGTCATGCTGCAAGAGCTGCACAGTACCTTGTATTTTTGCCAAATCGAAAATACCGATTTTTTTGACTTAGCTGAACCTATCCCAGGCCCTGCCACTGACTTTTTTGCTGCATTGGCGGCAGAACTAAATATTGTGTTAGTGACCTCTTTATTTGAAAAGCGTGGATCTGGTTTGTATCACAACACCGCCGTGGTGTTTGACCGTAAAGAGGGCATGGTAGGCAAATACCGAAAAATGCATATTCCGGACGATCCTGCGTTTTACGAGAAGTTTTACTTTACCCCTGGCGATTTAGGCTTCGAACCTATTCAAACTAGTGTTGGTAAACTAGGCGTTCTTGTATGTTGGGATCAATGGTATCCAGAAGCCGCTCGATTAATGGCCATGAAAGGGGCTGACATGCTGTTTTATCCTACCGCCATCGGTTGGGATCCGCTCGATACTAAAGAAGAACAAGAACGTCAACATGGCGCATGGCAAACTATTCAGCGCGCCCATGCAGTTGCTAACTCAGTGCCGGTTATAGTGGCTAACCGCACCGGCTTTGAAGCCTCGCCGATTGAAGGTGATGCAGGTATTCAATTTTGGGGGCAGAGCTTTATCGCTGGCCCACAAGGCGAGATACTGGCGCAAGCCAGCAGCGACAAAGAAGAGAACCTGGTGGTTGATGTAGATTTGGCACGCACGGAAAAAATCAAACGCATTTGGCCTTATTTTCGTGATCGCCGCATAGACGCTTACGAAGACTTAACCAAACGCTGGAGAGATTAAATACTCGTCTTTTTAGGGCAGCATAGCTGCCCTTTTTTATACTCGTTGAACGACCTGATCACCGGGCGACGATTTAAGGTGCAAAACGCTTATCCCTATAAGCTCTTTTAGGCAAACAACCACGTATGAAGCATCCGACCTGGCGCAAAGGTAAAACTTCCCGCAATCAATAAGCCCCCTACGTAGAGAGCTATCATATTAATTTTATGACGTTTAATGTTGCCGCTGCGCACCGCAAAATATGCGCTAGGTACGCTATACAAAACCAAAACACTAAATAGGTGGATGTAACCAAAGTGCCCTAAAAATAAAGGCCCAATTGTGGCGGTCATAAATAAGGTAATCACTGCACTAATCAACATCAGCGACATGTATATCTTGCCTAACTGTTTATGAAGAGCACTCCCCTTGCGGCTTATTAGTAAATACGTACCTAGTATAAATGCTGGAAAGATAGTGATTAAGTGTAAATAGCTGAGTTGCAAGTAGCTCATTGCTTAGGTATCCGAATTGAGTCACAGAGGCTTTAAAAAGTGTGGCGAATACTTCCACAAAGCGGATTAAAAACAAAGTATTAATTTTTCCGACGTTGACCTGTTGATTAAACCGCACAGCGTTGCTAAACATTGACCGCGAGGTCTTCAGTAGTGAAATAACAGCCTGAATAGGCTGTGACTGAGCGCCCTAAGACGTGGACACTGCGCAGCCAATTGCTGTTGAAACCTTCCTACTAAACCAACATCTGCTTCACCACTCAATACAGACAGGGTGAAACTTCGCGGAAAATGACTCGGTTGTGAAGACCGAGGGGCAATTAATTAAACGGTATCGGCACGTTTACATTGCAATTTTTGTTGTATCTACTGACGCTGCATGGCGAGAGAGCTGTGTTCAGTGTTACGCATAGCGGGCCATCAACGAGAAC
>NZ_JANQVQ010000073.1 GCF_030730205.1 Paraglaciecola sp. | reverse complement strand
GATATGGGCCTGGTGTTTGAATAGTTAATCCGCCGCTTTGCAGAAAGCTTTAACGAAACTGCCGGTGAGCATTCATCCCGCGTGACATAGTGCGCTTGACAACCTCACTGGTGTTTAGCCATGACGATAACGGGCTAACCCAGGCTGACTTAGTGCAGTCTATTTACGACCCAACAGCGGTCACTGGCGGCTTTTTATCCTCAGGCATGGAGTATGTTACACGAGTTAAATGACAAAGCAGCATTATCGGCGTTTGGTCAGGAGCTTAACCCAAGGTCTAACGCTATCTGTAAAGCGGATATGCTGATTAAAGGCCAGAAAGTAGATAACATTAAATTGGGTAATACGCTGTCTAACGTTCAGCTAAGAGCTGATATGTTCGACTACATGTTATCTAACATGCCCTTTGGTTGCACAACGTTGATAACTGATTCTGCCTAGAAAAGCCTACTATTTTTCGTCGATAGCTTGCCAGTGGTACATAACTGAATTTATAAACGTTCACGTTTTAGCTTGTTTACCTCGTTCCGAAACTGAGGTATAAAAGTCTCTGAGATAATTAATATTATATTTATAGACCATCTACAAATTTCACCACGGATTGAGGTGTTGGAAACTACGTAGGTATATGAGTTGCCTGTTTTAATCTAGAAAAGGAAATTTTAGTAGCATGGCGCGTAGAAGTACCACTTCGACATTAGCTCAAATTATCTATATCGACAGCGTTATACCCTGGTGGGTCAGTTTGACGCTTGCGCCTATTCTCTATTTTTATCTTAACAGCTTAGCTGTTATGCCTGAAATAGATCCCAAGAAACCTATGGGCCATCTGCAAGCCTCAATGGTTTACTGCCTATCTTATTGGTTACGATACGTCATACCTCTGGCATTAATACTTGGCTCAATTAGGTCGCTTCTTGACGCTCGAAAACGTGTTTCGTTTTTCTCTGATATACGCACTAGCCCTTATTCAAAATCTGATTTGTTTGCCACAGTCAGTTGGCGTAAATTTGAAATGTTAGTTGGCCAATTCTTTCGTGAAAGAGGTTATAAAGTACATGAAACAGGAGGTGCAACTGACGGTGGCATTGATCTACGTATAACCGCCAGTGATTTTAAAACCTATTTAGTGCAGTGCAAGCATTGGAAAACCAGTAAGGTGCCGGTAAATGTAGTACGTGTTTTCAAACTGGTTAAAAGCATACGGGAGCGCTGCGAGAGCATTTCGAGCAGTAAACCTATTAGCCAGCTTTGGAGATCATAGCATGCATGAACATGTATCCCGTGTTTTAGACATTCATGACAAGCTAGCTTGCAGCGGCGGTGAGTCACTGGCCTGATGGAAAAATACTCTAATAATAAAAGGAACTGGTATGTCTGAGCGGTCAATTGGTTCTGAACACACCTTTGAGTTTGATTCTCTGGAAGCGGTTCGCAAGCGTCTGCTTGATTTAACGGGCAGAAACAGACTTATTAATTATCGGTATTCCGCTAAAACTAGTCTGCGCATAATAGATGAACTGCCTAAGCAACTTTTTAATGAATTACTTAAAGAGCGTGAGTTTCTATTTGCTCCTGTTCCTGAACCTACCAGAGAACAGCTAGTCGATGCAGGTTATCTTATATTTGACCCACAGAAAAAGACTTATCTGCCTCTAAAAGCCGGGCCTACAGCGACTGAGTGGGCGAAATATTTAAAGTTTAACACTAGCTATGATCTTCCTGTTTTGCTAAATAGTGAGGAAGGGAAACACAACGACACCAAAATTCAGACATTGCTCTTTGCAGGCGATCTTGAGGCTTCTCTTCGTAATATCAGCACCAAAAGCCGATTGGCATTAGAAGAAACTGGCGCGAATATTCTGTATTTGAGTATTGGTTGGCTTGAATGGTTTGAAAGCTCTGACTCAGAGCAGGTCCGAATAGCACCTTTAATTAACGTACCAGTCAGAATAGAAAAGGGCAGACTATATAACGGCGTTTACCAGTATTCGATCTGTTATACCGGCGACGATTTACTCCCAAACCTTTGCTTGGTAGAAAAACTTAAACAAGATTTCGGGCTTCAACTGCCAGATCTTACCGATGATACCTGTGCAGAAGACTATTTTAGTCAGGTTAAAAAGCAGATTGTAAAAGCTCAGCCAAGATGGAGCGTTAAACGCCAGGCGGCGTTAACGCTGTTAGAGTTTTCCAAATTACTGATGTACATCGACTTAGATCCTGCTCGTTGGCCAAAAGAAAATAATATTGCCAATCATGAGATTATCAGTAAGTTTTTTACCTCAAATTCTGTAGAACAAAGTCGTGATCTATCAACAACAGACTACGACATTGATAAAAGTCCAGATATCCACTTTGACGCACCGCTAATCGACGATACTGATAGCTCACAGCATGAAGCGATTCTTGATGTGGTGTCAAATAAAAACTTAGTGATTAAAGGGCCACCTGGCACTGGTAAATCTCAAACTATTACCAATATTATTGCCGCAGCTCTGGCTCAACATAAAAAGGTTCTTTTTGTTGCTGAAAAAATGGCAGCTCTTGATGTCGTAAAAAGCCGACTTGATAAGGCGGGGCTTGGTAAGTTTTGTCTCGAGCTACACAGCCATAAATCTCAAAAGCGAAAAGTACTGGATGATGTTAAGTCACGTTTGGAATTTCGGCCAAAGGTGATGAGTGCAGGGCATTTCGAGCGAAATATTGCTCAATATGAGAAGTTAAAAGATCAGCTAAAGAGCCATGTCGAGACAGTAAGCAGTATCTGGGAAGATACTGAGTTATCAATTTTTCAAATATTGACTAAAGCAACAAGGCTAAAACTACAGGCCGAAATTAAAACAGAACCAAGCTGGCTTGATGAGAATAAACTTTCCAGCTTTTCGCCAGAGAGCAGAGCCCAGTTATTAGATACCATTGAACGTTTTACATTTGCACTAAGCGTACTCTCACAACAAGCTAATGAACAAGACATTAGGCAGCATCCATGGTTTGGAGCGCAAAATGCTAGTTTACTCCAAGACCTAATTGCAACTGTCACCGAGAGTCTTAGTCAGTGGAATAGCTGTTTAGAGCAAATACAAGCAAATCAGTTAAAACTTCAGCACTTACATGGCTCAGCTATCGAACTAAGCATTTCAGAGCTGCACTCATTAGAAGACGCATGTAACCATATTGATTTTAAGCCGGTAGCAGTTAGTAGCTCGACCTTAGGCCTGATAACACCAGATAATACCAAAGATTTATTACTGGCACTTCATCTGTATCGCCAGCTTCACGACAACTATACCGAGCTTGGTAAGTTGCTTGACTCTGACTCACTTAAGAGCGCCGAAGCCTTATCTGAAATACTCGCTTCGTTGAACGCACTTTTGGCATTTGTAATCGATGCTGGAACGTTAAACGACTTTGTCTCATTGAAACAAACGTTAGTTGCTCACCATGATTACCTGACTGAGTTTCAGATTATTTACGATGATATCAAGTCACGTTTAAGCACTGAAATAGTGGCGTTTTTCCCGTTAAATATAAAAGGGCTAAGAGCATTTCAACAATTATTGAACCTCACATCCGAATTGCCCGGCGATTTAATCAGTGAACGTAACGCTATTTTTGACAATGATAAACTTGATGTCGTATTGCCGGAGTTTGCAGAAGGTATCGACAAGCTGGCTAGTCTGGAACAATCCGTTTCACAGTATTTTAAAATTGAAGAATTGCCAGAGGCTAACGTCCTAAACCAATATTACGACCAACTTAATAACAGCAGTAAATTTAGTTGGTTTAACAGCTCATGGCGTAATGCCAGGACGACAATTAAGAAATTGTCATTAAAAAGTTCTTTCTCTCACAGTAAAATACTACCGCATCTTAGTAAGGCTATTGCCTACAAGATTTTGCAACGCCAAATCGAAACATCTCCGGTTTTCTTTCCTCTTCTAAAGGCGCATTACCGAGGAACACAAACTGATACCAAGCAGCTATTCGTTCTGCGTTACTGGTATAAGTCTGTAAGGCATGCTTACGGTATTGGTTTTGGAAAAACAGTCGTGATAGGGGATTTCTTATTAGATGCACCTTTGTCGTTAATCAGGGGGTTGCAGCATTTATGCCATACCGGTACGTCTGAGAAACTTGAACAGACCCTAAGTTCGTTAGCCAGAACTACAAACCAATTTAACGATGTTGTACCAGGTGATTATCACAACAGTCAGGTTCTCGGAGAGGACGGCGTTTGTAATCTTATTATCGAATGGATAAATAGCCATCTAGGTAAAATTCAACCTGCTTTATTGCAAAAAAACCTGTCCATTGAAGAGCTCAAACACCTTGCGAAACGCACATATAATTCTCTGGTAACACTAGATAATCTTCTAAACAATCGGTGGGTTGAAGCACTCAAGCTTTCTGAATTGTCGCTTACGACTCAGCCTGGAGAATTTAGTCAACGTGTTGAACAGCAACTTAATCAGACTCTAGCTTGTTTCAATTGGATGCAGACTATACCGGCAACGTTATCTTCAATTCTAAGCAACGAGACAGAGCAAGCCTCATTTGAAAAAGGTTTCGCTTTATTAATAAAGATTGTCGCGTATTTCAGTGACGGAATGTCATATGCAGCCCAGGCACTGAAAGTTATTGAGTGTGAGTTGGAGCAGTGGATTGCAGGAGCGGGTGATAACCTCAGTAA
>NZ_JANQVQ010000072.1 GCF_030730205.1 Paraglaciecola sp. | reverse complement strand
ACTAATCTTGTTAGGGTAAGGGCTAGACGACAACGTTACTGATTGAATAATGTAGGAGTAAGACGAATGGCCTCAGGCAATAACAAGCCCCATGAACAAAGTATTGCTAACTTTGCGGCGTTAAAAACCGCTATCGCTAATGGCGAAGAAGAGTCAGTAAAAAGCTTATTGGGCGACCAATCTATGCAAGAGTTAGAAAAAAGCTATTTGCTAGACTTAGCTGAGCTTAATGGGAACGCTAACATCATTACGTTACTCAAAGACATTTCGCTTAAGCCATAGTTGTGGCAGCTCGATAGCATAGTTTGCAGCAGGATAGCGTACTGCTGTGCTTCCTTTCACCCTTCTATTGTTAGTATCGCCGAATAACTATTTTGGCTAATTGTTATTCCTAATGCTCTAGAGCTTCTATATCCAGCAATTCTTTTTCTAACTTCTTACTTTCATCAGCTCGCGGTTTAACTAAACGGGCTAAGGCTAAATACAGCACTGGCGTTAAAAATAGGGTAAACAATACCGCAAAGCCAAGGCCACCAAACACCACCCAGCCAATGGCGTTGCGTGCTTCTGCGCCCGCACCGCTCGATAATATCAGCGGCAAACCGCCCAGCAAGGTAGATACTAAGGTCATGGTAATGGGTCTAAGACGAATCAAAGCGGCTTGTTCCACTGCTTCTCGCACACTTAAACCTTTGTCACGCAGCTGGTCAGCAAATTCCACTAATAAGATGGAGTTTTTAGCCAATAAACCGATGAGCATGACTAAACCTATTTGTGAGTAAATATTGATACTGGTACCAGTGAGATAAAGTGCAAAAAGCGCAGCGGCAATACCAAAGGGCACGGTTAGCATGACCACCACAGCACTGTTGATACTTTCAAATTGTGCGGCTAATACCAGTAGCACAATCACAAAGGCTAGAACGTAGGTTAAGGTGACTTCTCTGGCGGTTTCTTCATAAGCGAGGGCTTCTCCTAAAAATACAATACCCACGTTTTCTGGCAATGTGCGTTCGGCGGTTTGACTTATAATACCAACCGCAACATCGATGGGCATGTCTTCGGGCAGTTCTAAATCTATTTCAATGGCTCGGCGCTGGGCATGGCGTTCAAGCTCGGCAGCAACCCCTTCTTCGCGTATGGTCGCAAGGCTCGATAAGGGCACTAAGCTGCCGCCTTGTGAGCCAACATACAAATTGGCTAAGTCTGAGGGATCATTAATGCTTGAGCGATTGGCCTGCAAAATAATAGGAACCGCCTGGTCGCCAACGTTAAGGTCTGCGATATCATCACCATTGATGGCGGCGCGTAAGGTGGTAGAAATATCGTTGAGCGGCACACCAAGTTCGTCAGCACGCTGGCGGTCAATTTCTACGCGCAATTGTGGTTGAGTGGGTTGGTATGAAATATTGGGTTTGCCAAATTCTGGGTATTCTGTTTCTAAAACATTAGAAAACGCCACTGCTGCCGCAAAAATTTGCTCATAAGTTTGACCAGTCAGCGCAATTTCTAAACCACCGCCTTGGCCACGTAAACTTAAACTATTGGTGCCAAACGCACGTCCTGGGGCACCTGGAATATTACCTACTGGTCCACGAATTTGATCAATAATGTCTTGTTGGCTAAGACTACGCTCTGACCAATCTTTTAACGGTGCGGTAATCGATACAATATTCGGATCCCACTGGCCAACAACCGTGTAAATTGAATCCATCTCGCCATCATCAACAAAGGGTTGCAGAATATCTTCCATTTGCTGGGCTTGGCGGTCCATAAAGTTAAGTCCAACGCCATCTGGGCCGCGAGCAAAAACTCGAATCGAGCCGCGATCTTCACTGGGCAATAATTGGTTTTCGAGCTGCCAATATAAACTGGCTGCACCGGTCGCCGCTAATACGCTGATAAAAAACACCCACCACGCATGATTCAAACTCCATTTAAGTGCTGTACCGTAAGCCGACAATAACTTATTGCCCAGTGCGCTGAAGATGTGTTTTTTGTCTTTGTTACCCGCTGATAATTTAGCCGTTAATGCGGGCACTAAAGACAAGGCGACAAACGAAGAAATAATGACTGCGCCAGCTAACACTCCGCCAAATTCGCGAAATAATCTACCAGCGGTGGATGGTAAAAATGCAATAGGTACAAAAACCGCAGCCAATACTGCGGTGGTGGCCAGTACCGCAAAAAATACTTCACGGGTTCCCACTACGGCCGCAGCTCTACTGCCTAAGCCCATTCCTCGGCGACGTTGAATGTTTTCTGATACCACAATGGCATCATCAACAATTAAACCTGTAGCTAACACTAAAGCCAATAAGGTCAAAATATTGATAGAAAACCCCAGCGCCCAAATCACCGCGAGTACACCAATAAGCGACACTGGGATAGATAAGGCTGGCACAATGGTCGCCCGCCATGAGCCAATAAATACCCACAACGTGGCGATAACCAGCGCAATGGTAAAAAGCAATGAGGTAAGCACTTCTGAGACCGAGCCGCGGATAAATTCGGCGTCGTCCGAGGTAACCTGAATAGTCAAATCGGTAAAACGTTTATCCAGATTCGCAACCAAAGCAAGCACTTCATCTGATATTTCAATGGTATTTGAGCGGGCCTGGCGAATGATTTCTAAGCCAATCACCGGTACACCATTGAGGCGTACCATATTTTGGCCATCTGCTGGGCCAAAATACACATCAGCGACATCACCAATTCTGGTATCACCCGCAATAAGCATATCTTTGACCTGTCGAGCGGTGATAGAAGTAGCATCGGCACGCACAATAAGTTGGTGGTCCGTTGAGCGAAAACTGCCTGCAGGCACATCAAATGGGGCTTGGCGCAATACATTGGCAACCTGAGTCACAGTTAAACCAAAACTGGTCAGGCGCAATGGGTCAAGCATTACCCGTAATACCCGTTGCCTATCGCCGTTTAACCGCACATCAGCAACACCAGGAATACTTAAAAATAACGGCGCAAGGTCTTTGTCGACTCGCTCAGTCATGCTTTCAAGGTCCAGTACGCTGCTAGAAATCGCTAAACTGACCACTGCTTCAGCGTCGTTATCTGCTTTGATAACCGATACTTGCTCAACGTCATCGGGTAACTCCCGTTGTACGCGGCTGACTGATTCGCGGGTTTCATTGGCTGCATCATCTAAATTTATACCGGGGCGAAACTCTACTACTATGCGTGAACTGTTTTCTTCACTTTGGGCACGGATTGACTTAACACCGCTGACCCTCGCCACCGCACCTTCGAGCTTACTGGTAATTTCGGTATCGATGGTTTCGGGCGAACCACCGGGTAGGACTGCACGTACGGTGATGACGGGGCGGTCGACATCAGGCAGTTCACGAACTTCAATCGCGTTTATGGCCGCAAGCCCGGCAATCATCACCAGTAAATTCAAAACAATAATTAAGATAGGCCGACGAATAGACAGAGAGGGCAAGTCGTTGCTGAGTAGCTGCATATTAAGTTTCATGATACGCCCTTAGTTTACTGTTTGACTGAAGCTAAGCGCTTGGCCTTCGCGCAAACGTTGTATGCCTTCAGTTATCAGCAATTGGCCTTCGCTGAGTTTACCGTCCACTAAAATTCTGCCCGCTAGTCGCTGCTTAATGGCTACATCTACTCTTCTGGCCTGTTGCTGTTCTGCCACCCACACATAAGCGCCAGTTGCGTCCCACATCAGCGCAATTTCTGGAATAGAGGCGTAACGCTGGCCTTCAAGCAGTAATTCCACGCGAAAACTCATACCCGGGCGATAGTTATCTGCACGGTTGTTCAGCAGGGCTCTAACACGAAAAGAGCGGCTATCTACATTGATACGCGAATCAATCTGGCTGATAACCGCTTTAACAGGGGCGTCGGTATTTAACCAAGGCTGTAAAGTTAGGGTAGGTTTGCCCGACAACATCGGCAGGGCGATTTCGGGGGCAGTGAAATTAACAAATAATTCAGCGCGATTGTCTAGGGTAGTAATCGGGGTTTGGATGGTAATACGATCGCCTACTTCAACGTCAGTAAAACCCACTACGCCAGCGAAAGGGGCACGCACCACCCGATCTTCAAGTTCAACTTCGGCTTCTTGTAGAGCAACTTTACTGAGTTCGAATAGGGTGATGGCATCGTCTAATTCATTTTGCGGCACGGCGCCTTGAGCTCGACTTTCTTTTAAACGAGTTACTGTGCGCCGAGCATCTTCTAGGGTAATTTTAGCCCGTTCTAAGGCCACGCGTTGTCGACGATCATCAAGGTGCAGTAAAACGTGGTCTTTTTCAACTTTATCACCTGGGCTAAAAAGCACCTCGGTGACACGGTCTGCCACAGCAGGAAAAAGTACCACTGAATATATGGCTTCTGCTGTACCAACCGACTGAATGCGTTCGCGATCGTTTTCAAATTGCAAAGGGCTAACGATGACATTAGCAGCAATATTTTCGCCCCGCTGTTGAGCGGCGACGTAAAACGAGGAAAAAAAGAGGATTAGTAGGGTTAAGCAGAATGTTGGCTTCATGTCTTTTATCATTAGCATCCCTTATCAATAAGCGCGCATTCCTTGATGGAATGAAGTGTATTTATACCATAGTTGTTGTTGCCATGCAGGTACGCCCGCTATAGCAAATTTGATCAAAGAGATGCCTGAGTATGCGATGAAAAACATACTGGTCAGGTGAACGGC
>NZ_JANQVQ010000071.1 GCF_030730205.1 Paraglaciecola sp. | reverse complement strand
TTGTGGCACAACTCATGGTATCAGGCATCGAGGCAATTCAACGTTTAAAAGACGGCAATAAGCGGTTTGTGTCTGGAGTGCGTAGTATTGATAACATGATAAAACAATCTCAACTGCAAGAGTTTGTTGAAGGACAAGCGCCATTTGCGATTATTCTGGGTTGTTCAGATTCTCGTGTCCCTGCAGAAATAGTATTTGATCAGGGTTTGGGAGATTTATTTGTTATACGCGTTGCTGGAAATATTGTTGCGCCCTCACAGGTTGGTAGTGTTGAGTTTGCTGCGGATACATTTGGTACGCCCTTAGTCGTAGTGCTTGGTCATTCTCAGTGTGGAGCGGTTAAGGCCACCATCGACGAACTCACTCACCCCACGGGTTCACACTCTTCTAATCTACTATCTATTGTTAATCGCATTCGCCCCTCAGTAGAACCTTTATGTGGTACTGAGTTACGCCACGATCACCACAAGTTATTAGACGCTTCGATTCGCGCCAACATTCTTGCATCAACCAATCAACTTCGTCACGGTTCACAACGACTCGAAGAACTAGTCCAGCAAGGGAAACTCACTATTGTTGGTGCCGAATACTCGCTAAAAACGGGTGAAGTCACCTTTATGCAAGGCGTTTAGATACCTATTTTATATATTTTAAAACGGCTACTTGATGTTAGATTAGATAGGAGGTAAGTGAGCTTTAAGGATCTCATAAAGTTCTGGACGGTGCGTTTTAATCTCGGCAACGTTTAGCCCTTCTAAAGAATGCGGATACTTTAACCAAGCGGCTGTTTCATGAACGTAATAATCTGGCTCAAAATCGACTTCGCGGCGGGTGGGTTTATAATATGGGATTGCAATACGCACATCTTTGGGCATATTTAATCGAGTCGCTCTGCGCAGTTGTTCCAAAACAGCAGCAATAGAGCGACCAGTATCAAAGACATCATCGACGATAAGCAGTTTGTCATGGTCTTGCACATTTTTGACTAAATAATTGAGATCGTGAACCTTTACCACTCGCGATTGCTGATCAATGCCAGCCGCATATGAAGACGTTCGAATTGCAATGTTATCCGTCTCAATACCGTGATAACTTAAATACTCTTGCACGGCAATACCAATGGGCGCGCCACCTCGCCATAGCGCGATAATAAAAGTCGGCTTAAAGCCACTGGCCAAAACCATTTGGGCCAGTTTAAATGAGTCGACCAACAATTGTTCGCCTGAAAGGTACGTTTTTTCCATTATATTAACCATGTATAATTGCGACTTACATCATACTGAGATGAAATGCATTCTTATAGGTAAACCATGAAAAAAATATTTTTAGATGAAGATACCTTGATTCAAGACTCGTTTCGTCTTGGCGTGAAAATTTTTGAATCAGGGTTTCGCCCCACCTTTATAGTGGGTTTGTGGCGGGGCGGCAGTTCAGTAGGTATTTATGTTCAGGAATGCTTGCAGACATTGGGCATCGACACCGATCATATTTCTATTCGAACGTCTTATCGGGGTCTACCAAGCTACCAATCGATGGTAAATGCCCCTGAAACTATTCGTGTTCACGGCACCCAATACCTTATCGAAAATTTAAATGCTGACGATTCATTGCTCATTGTTGATGATGTGTTTAGTACTGGGCTCAGTATCGAGGCAACGATAATTCGACTGCGCAAACACTTAAAAAAGAATTTACCCAGAGATATTCGAATCGCCACACTATATCAACGTAAGGATTACAAACGTACAGATTTAACGTTAAATTACTTTCTGCATGAAACTGACAGTTGGCTGGTGTTTCCTTATGAATTAAAGGGCTTAAGCGCAAATGAAATAGAAATACATAAGCCTTATTTACACCAAGTGATGCGTTAACCCTGCTTTTAATTGACGAAGAACAAAGGAACAGCGCGATATTAAACTGAACACGGTTGCTCTGACTAAATGTCACTCCAAAGTAAAATCCTTTTTGTCACTACTAAACAGTGGTAAACACTTAGTTTTTCGTTGCACGTTCTATCAAACAAGTGAATTTTATAGAATTAGGCTCGTGTAAATACCAAACACACACACCACCAACAAGGCAGTACCAACAAATTGGAAAAAACGAGGCGTTTCCGCTTCTTTTATTCGCTCGTGTAAGCGCTGTCCAAAAATATGACCTAGCAAAGCACAGGGCAATAACCAAAGTTGATGAATCAATTGCAGGTCTACTCCCGCGATGACAAAGGACGTCATCTTGATCATGACCAAAATAAACCACAAAACAAATAAAGTATCGCGCAATTGATGGCGCGGCACTTTAGTGGCAAATACCGAAACTATTAACGGTGCACCAATCAATGATGTGCCGCTCACATAACCACCCATCATCAAAAAGATCGTATCGAGCGTTTTATTATTTGTATAGAAAGGCTTATTAAGAATATACGACACAGCAAATATAGCGACAATGACAAAAATCACACCGGTTACGATGTCACTGGGCAAGGTAAGTAAACCAAACACACCTATTAATTTAGGGATAATCATAATACCTAAGGCTTTTTTCAAGTATGCCCAGGCAATATTACTTTGAGCGTCATTTGGTTCATTGCCCTGTGCAACAGCCAAATGGATTTGTTGCTTGGTCAATCTTGAACCTTGCCATGCAATCCAACTGGAAAAAACTAACAGATGAACTGAGATTATTGGCAGAAATACCAGCGGTTTATTTAGTACCAATAGTAAAAATGGCAAAGCCAATACGGCACCACCAAAACCCAAACCACTGCGTACAAAACCACTCCACACAAAAATCAGACCAATTAATGTGTACTGCCACCACACAAGATGTTCCATTTTTATCCTATTAACGGTACCTAGACTGAGATAAGACTGACCATCTTAATGAAAATGAGAGAATAACGTTACGTACAATTCTAACTGAAATCAAAAATTGTAAAAATTGCTCAGATAAACACTGCTGACCCCACCCCCTGCTTTGATTTGTAATTTACAACTGGTTGAGTCCCATAAGAATAATTCCCGTATAGCACGGTAAGCAGCAACTTAATTCAAGAATACTCACCATAAGCTTAATTTAGTAAACAATATGTTAAGAAAATATTAACTAGGTATTTAAGGAATTAGATTAGTCTAGCTGACAGGATGTTTATCTAAATATCAATATACCTAGGAGGAAACGTAATGAAAATAAATCAAATCAACAATGTTTATGCTTTGCTGTTGTTGGCAATGTTAGTGTCTTCATCTTCTGCTTTAGCCCAAGATGGCAAAATGTATGACATGAAATCCCCAGATGAATCTAATGCCATACCGTTAAATACAGGTGGTGTTGAAGGGCAAACAGCAAAAGAGTCTTGGTTTAAACAATGGGGTGATCCCATGGCTCGTAATATATCTAAAGCCACACTAACCCCCTTCTTGGCTGACCCGAAAAAAGCCAATGGTGCAACGGTTATCGTAGCACCGGGCGGTG
Organism: Paraglaciecola sp.; assembly: GCF_030730205.1. Lineage (GTDB taxonomy): Bacteria > Pseudomonadota > Gammaproteobacteria > Enterobacterales > Alteromonadaceae > Paraglaciecola. The sequence continues at coordinate 1,227 of NZ_JANQVQ010000071.1, read as the reverse complement.
GTTTTATGTGGCTTTCAATGGGAAATGAAGGCTGGGAAGTAGCACAGGCCTTGGCTGATCGTGGTATTAATGCCTTTGTTTTAAAATACAGATTACAACCTACCATAGACGGTTTAGATGCCTTTGAATCACAAATGAATCAACGTTTTGCCGATGCAGCAAAAATGTCTTCATCAGACGAGCCGGCAGAAGCGCCTAAAAGACCTCGCTGGAACTTAGATAACCAAATTGCCGATGTCGAAGCGGCTTATAAAATGATTACCGAACGCGCTGAAGAATGGGGGGTTGATACCAACAGAATTGGCATGATTGGTTTTTCTGCAGGCGCTGGGTTGACGATGGCAACCACTTTGCAGTCTAAAAAAGTTAAGCTAGCTTTTATTGGCCCTATATACGGTGGAATGCAAGCGGTTGAGGTACCTAAAGACGCGCCCCCCATGTTTGCCGCCATTGCCAGTGACGATTTTTTATTTAGTGGTGATTTCGGTGTTATAAAATCGTGGTATGACGCAAAAATTCCTGTGGAACTTCATTTATACCAAAATGGTGGTCATGGTTTCGGATTAGGAAACCCCGATCGCACTAGCAATAAGTGGTTTGATTCATTTATCTATTGGCTTGAAGTCAATGGATTTTTAGTCAGCAAATAACAAGGTTTATAAACAACCGCAGCAACGAGGCTTCGAATGAGCGTTGCTGCAGGTTAATCTAGTTTGTAGTCTTATTGCTCGCAACACCGTTGAATTTCATCCATATTACAGGTAATAACCGTTACATTTTCATAGCCTACTCGCTTAAGTTGTTCAGCCCCGAGCGCAGCTCTTGCTGACGTTGCACAATGCAGATAAATAGGCCGAGTTGGATCTTTCTCTAATTCCATCATCTTCATTTCAAGCAAACCGCGGGGAATATTAATAGCTCCCATTGCAGGCTTGGTTTGATGCTCAGCTGGCTCACGCACATCGATTAACAAACCTTTATTAACTTCACGCTCTGCCACCGCAGTTTGTGCATCTATACAACGAATATTCTGTTTGACTTCTTTGATTAAATCTCCAACCGCTAACAACATATTTTATTCCTCAAAACCTAATTTTTTAAGAATGGTGATCATAGGGCACCAGCAAGTAAAAGCAGATTGAATAAGGTTTAGCCCAATAAAGACACTAAAGAAAATCCAATTTGAGTTGACCCAATAAGTTAAAGCTAATGATAGCAGTATCATAA
>NZ_JANQVQ010000070.1 GCF_030730205.1 Paraglaciecola sp. | reverse complement strand
TTTAATAATTTTAAGACTTAAAAGCACCATTAAAACTAAGCCAATTATGCCGCCATTTAATAAGGTTTCGTAGTAACCACTATGGGCGTTACCAATAAAGCCCCAACGCTCAACAAAACCCAACACTGCGTCACTGCTCCAGAATGCACCAAAACCGTAACCCAGCCAGGGTTTTTTATCGATACTTTCACTGAGCAATTCCCAAATAACAGTGCGATTCGTCAGCGTTGGATCTCGACCTAATAACTCGAGTAAAAAGGCATACAAAAAATACGCAGCCATACTGGCTAGCATAAGTAACACAGTAATGAGGAAAAACCGCCTTAAATTCATATTTGCGCTGCGGGTATGCAATACTTTAAAAAGAAGAATAAGCCCCAGGCCCGCAACGACCATAACAATAGCGGTGGCGGAATTGGCAAACACTAAACAGACACTTAGGATAAACAACTTAAATTTATCTTGCCGTGTTTGGTAACGCCCCAAGCCAGCTAAAATTAATATTGCATAGGCATATAGTCTTGCGCCACCGTTTTTGTCGCCCATAATACCAACAAACATATTCGCCCGATCGCCTGAGCCTTGTAAGGCCATGTTGGGAGCGATTACCATCAACATAAGCCCCAGAATAGCCGCAACAAAAATCGTTTTTGCTAAAAAATACAGCAGCGATTTAGGCTCAAACGTACACACCAAACAAAACGACACAACAATTAAGGTAATAAAAGCTATGAGGCGCCGAAAAGAGATACTGGGTTCGTAAGACCAATAAATAGAGAGGGCAAAAAAACCAATGATAATGGCCCACCAATAACTGGCTTTTAACATGCTGTACAAAAGTTTTTTATTCACTTTGAGTAACAAAAATATACTCAAGCCTAACAACAAAACGCCCACAAGCTGTTTTGCTAGCGAGCCCGCCGCATTGGCACTCATCAGGTCTTCGGCTTTACCGCCACTTACAAAACGACTCACAAAATTCATGAATCCAAAATAGTAAAATACGGCAGTAAACAAGTAGACTCGTTTAAGTTGTTCGATACTTACTTTCATTACGCTAGCTTACCTAAAATAAGCTGCCTATACCGTTTGGCAGAATTAAGTGAAGTAAAACGTTCTACCGCCTCAAGGTAGGTTGATTTTTTGTCTGTTGCGCTTTCAGTTATCAGCTCATTGGCTATCGCCAGCGCCAGTTGATGTACATTTTTATCTTCTAATAATGGGGCTAATTTACCACCGTTTAATATTTCAGTTGGCCCGTGAGGGCAATCAAAAGCAATGACTGCCGTTTCAACTGACATAGCTTCGACCAGAGCATTAGGACTCCCTTCAAAACGCGACGATAAAACATACAGGTCGGCTTGTTTTACTTCGGCTAAAGGATTATCACAATAACCGGCTAGCGATACACGGTCAGTTAAGCCTACACTTTCAATTTGTCTTTCTAGCTCTGGCCGTAATTCACCTTCACCTAAAATAACCAACCGCGCATCAACCATGTTGTGTATTCGATAAAAGGCATCAATCAAAATATCGAAACCTTTTTGATAAGACAAACGCCCTACCGACACAATAACTTTTGTTTGTTTATTAATTAACCAAGGGTGTTTAGCGGCCGCTTTTGCCGATTCAATCGTGTCAGTAGTAATGACAGGGTTGGGTGCCGTAACTACATCTTTTTCACGTACAACTGTTGTATCAACCAGATCTTTAGCTACGCCTTTAGATACGGCTATAACCGGATTGGGCAGTAGTCTGTATATGTAAGGCGCCAGTAAATAGGCAGCCTTCATCACTTTATTGCTATTAACTTTTTTGTCTAATGAAAAAGCATTACGTTCACTGACACTAAGCTTACGCAACCAGCCCAACGAAAAACACACAATGGCAGTAATCACGTTTATGTGAGTGAGAGCAGCAAGTATGCCATCGGGCTTAGATTTTTTTAAGGCGTGCCGCAATGGGCCAAAGGCATCAAGAGTTCGCTTACAATCAAGCTCAGTCAGATTAACTGACTCTCTTAAAAACGCTTTGTTCGGGCCGCCCGCGGTAATAAGGATCATGTCAACTTCATCGCCGTTCTCAACTAGCTGATTAGCAAGCCGCACCATCATCTTTTCAGCACCGCCACCTCTGAGATCATGTAAAACTATCGTTATCTTAGCCATTAGGTATTCCCTTCACACAAAGTAAGATAAGCATTAGCCACCTTGGGGTAACAAAAATCTTGAACATAATGACTAATATCTTCTTGGGGTAAGTTTTGATACTGACTAATAGCTAAAGCTAATGCAGCCACATCTAAATGAGGTACCAGCACACCATTTTTACCTTTTACTATCAGTTCGCTAGGGCCTGTAGGGCAATCAAAAGCAATAACTGGCGTGTTTAATGCCATAGACTCAACTAAAACGGTGGGCATCCCTTCATGACGAGAGGACAAAATAAAGGCTTTAGCTCGTTTTATCGCATAATAAGGATTTGTGGTAAAACCAGTAAAAAAAACATGTTCAGTCAAACCCAACTGGGCAGCCTGTGCGACTAATTGGCTTTTATCTTCACCTTCGCCAATAACCATTAATTTAGGCAGCTGCGAATCTAATCTTAATGCTTGAGCATAAGCGTTTAAAAGAAGGTCAAACCCTTTTTGTTCGACTAATCGGCCTACTGCAACCAAGTAATCAGTATGTTGCCAATTGTCGGAGTTGGTTTCTGCTTTAAGGTATATGCTGTCGTCAACCACTGCATTGGGCACGAAATGCACTGCCTTTTTGTTAAAAAGCAGGGTATCTTTTATTTGTTGCTGCAATGCTTTTGACACACCCACAATTTGCCCATTCATCGCATATAGAGAATAAAGTAATTTGATGGCCCAAGGTGGTAATTTTTGATCACTAACATCAAAAGCACAGTGTCTGGTATAGACAATGTTTAAACGGGGGAATCGTAGTTTACATAAAAAGGCGACCATATTGGCTTGTTCGGTTGCTGCAATTATCGCCCCTATCTCATTCGCTTTGATGCAGTCAAAAACCGCTTTTAATTTTTTAACTAGACCTGCATTTACATTAGGCCTTTGCGCTTGCTGAGTATTTTGTAGGCTATTGTAACCGGCTTCACTTTCGCCGTAGCCATGTAATACAAAAAAACAGGTATTGATGTTTTGTTGCTGCAAAGCTGCTGAAAGATTTTGATGAACACGCTCAACACCGCCACCTTTTACAAAGCACTTATGTAAAAACAAGACTTTATTTGACATTATTACATCGCTTTTTTACTGGCGTATTTGTGTTTTAATACACAAAAAATGCTATGTGGGTTAGTTGTAACATAACGCCATAAGAACTTTTTGGGCTCGGTGACAGCTCGATGCAACCATTCTAAACCAGCATTTTGCATCCATAATGGAGCCCTTGCATAGTCCCCTGTGACGTAGTTATAACAACCACCACAGCTAATAATAACAGGAACTTTAATTGCATCTTTGTGTTTAATAACCCACGCCTGCTCAAGTGGTTTGCCTAAACCTACCCATAAAATGTCTGCACCACTTTCGTTGATCTTTTTGATTACGTCGACGCTTTGAGTGTCTTTGTTAAAGTACCCATCGTGGATACCTGCAACTGCAAAATTTTGATATTGCGTTGACAAAATTTCAGCGCACGCTTCAACAACTTGCTTAGTTCCACCAAGTAAGAAGTGCTTAATGGTTTTTGTTACTAACAAAGGAATGTCATGAATAGTATCTGTGGTTGCGCTACGCTCAGGAATATCAGGGCCTTTTACCCACTTCGACATACTTACAACACTTTGGCCATCGGCGTGGATCAGATCAGCTTGCGTCAGAGATTGAAAAAAAACTGAGTTTTGATTTGCAAGAGAGATCCCATGACCATTTGAATCAAATATGACATAGGGTTTAGAAAACTCATCACTAGCCCGATAGGTATCGATTTTTTCAACACAGATATCAACCAATTCTTTTCTGGTGATACACGCTGTATCCAAACCACCAACATTTACTGTTTTAAAATTATTCAAAGTATCCCTCTTCACAGCCATTCATGTTGATAATTTAAAATGCCAATCGAGCATAAAGCAAAATTAATACCAGATACTGATCTACTATTTTCTTTTTTGGGGTTCTATATGCTCAATTTATTTTGACGCTATTATCCCTAAAAATTTTGAGGTTTAAAGTCAAAAGTAAAATTAAACTTAAATAGGCAAAAACTGTCACTTTATGCAGACTTAAAAAGAATAGTTCTCGTGAGTGATTCAATGTTTGAAACCGCATATATTGGCAATTTGATTTGCGATGAAATAATTTTGGTTTATTGTGTGTGTGAAATTATAAAAAAGGTGACACTGAACATTTTTACACTACCCCTAGTTGAACTCTTTTGATGTAAAGGCGTTTTAAAGCAATGCATGACTGCTAATAAAACATATAAGAATTTTGTTAAAACACATTTAGTAAGAAGCATCGCGTCTGCTACTTTTGGTTTAATTCTTCTGCATGTAAGCGTAAACGCCTCGTTTGTACTTAACGAAGTGTTAATTCAAAAAGTACTTCTTCGTTATGGGGATGCGGCTTCGCAACGTGTGCGTGATTGGCAAGAACTTCTTGAAGATAACAAAGCATCTGACATCCCAGACCAGCTTTACGAAGTAAACCGTTTTTTTAATCGTTTAGAGTTTGTAGATGACTTGAGCCATTGGAATAAAAACG
>NZ_JANQVQ010000069.1 GCF_030730205.1 Paraglaciecola sp. | reverse complement strand
TTTTCAACCACAGGTGTTGACATAGGGCGCTAAAGACGGTTACGGATTTACATTAACGATCACACGCTGATAACGGGTTATAGCAGGTGTACCACGATCAGTGACCTTTAGAATAAAGTGCAGTTGCTGGGGCTTGGTCACTTTGGGCGCTTTAACCGCCACGCGATTCATATTTTCTGCACTTGTCACCTTAATATATTCATCAGGTAAGGAGCCTGCCTCAGGATAGTTAAACCACCAAAATTGCAAACTATCACCGTCTGGATCAAAAGAGTTGCGGGCATCGAGATTAAAGTACTGTTCAGACTGTACCGTTAATGTTTGCTCGTGATTAAGCACGGGTACCGGAGGATGATTTGCCTCGGCATAGGGCTTAGTAGTCCAATCCATTCGCGCCGCAAAATCGTTTTGCAACTCATCGCGCCAGCGCCATAATGTTGTGCGATAGCCCGTAAAACTTTTATCGCTTAATTTAAGACTGCGGCCATACTCGCTGGATAACGCGGGCATATAGGTATCAGTGGCATTCGTCCAAATCGCTCTGGTTTCTGGTTCAACGGGTACCCCGCCCGTAAATCCCTTCGGATCCATGTCAGCTAATTTGGGTACGTATAGTTCATATCGTCCTCCCCAACCACCCCATTGAGGATGTTCTGGATCACTCAAGCCATTTAATATTAAATTTAACCACGTTGGGGTGTCTCCTTCCATGCCGTAAGCCACATCTGGATATTGCATACCAAGTGGCCCATGACCTTGTTGAATATTTTCTGCTAGCCATGGATTACTGATGGTGGTGTTATCGATACCATCAACATAGGTATTAATTCCTGTCCATGTGGCAGCACCATATCCGCCGGGACTGACAATATAAAAAAGCGTAGGAAATTGCTTGCGGATCCATGCCCCCGAATCATCTTGATCAGAAATGGTATACACCCGCAGCTTACTCACGAGCGCAGCTAATTCAACTGCGCTTTTAGTTTGTTTTAAGCGAAAAAGTGCTTGGGCTAGGGTATTTGCTCCGCCCCACACTGTCACCCACAGAGGTCTCGGGTCGCGCTTCTCAATGGCCTTAATTAACCAATCTGAGCCAGGCGAATCTTTATCTTCGCCAACGCCTTGCATGCCGTAAATGGGCAAACCTTTTTTAACTAAGTCATGCAAATGTTTAGCACTTGGAAAGCCTTTTTCATGCTGCTCAAGATTGTCACGAACCAGGCCGTAGGCATCGATAATTTTATGCATCGACTCAGGTGCCACCATTAATTTTTGGTGCACCGACGTTGTTGCCACCAGCCCTTCAATATCAATTTGATTGACGTATAACATTAAACGCACCAAGGTCTGCGCGTCATCGGGATCGGCTTCAATATCGCTCAATACCACCATGCGGTGCTTTTGTTGCTTCGCTATTGCCGAAGGCACTTCGCTTAGTGCAAATGTGGAAAAAGACATCAAGACTAAAACACATGTTAAAAATCGAAATTTGCTAGATAGTGTCATGTTTAAAACCTGCTCGAAGTAGCTAAGGTAAACTATAAAACCACGTTCAGTTAACACCCTAAGTCTCGATGTATTTTACCGACCGCAGCCTCGCCTAATTAACGTAATTTAAACATATCAGCGCCGGGCAAAACTTTATTAAAATTGGTTTATCAGCAGTGGATTTTGACTAAAGCATTCTTTAATTAATTTTTTACAACGGTTTAAATCTCAATATTCGTGTCCATGTCTAATAGGTATTAGGCGATTAGGCGCGACTGGCTTACAAGTAAATGTGAACTTTTTAAGCTTAAAAACATACTAAGTTATTGTAAATAAATACATTAATTTAAAAAGGAGGCGTAAATGGAACGTACACTGATAATCGGTGCAAGTGGTCAAATAGGAAAACAGGTCACTCAACTCATGGTAAACAACGGTCATGTGGTAAACGCGCTAGTGCGTGATAAAACCAAGCTTGCCGATATTAAAGCAGACACCTTACACATCATTGAAGGTGACTTAGAAAAAGACTTTAGCCACGCGTTTACTGACTGCTCAAACGTTATATTTGTCGCAGGCTCCGGCGGCAACACAGGCGCTGACAAAACCTTGTTAATTGACCTTTGGGCGGCGTGCAAAGCAGCAGATTATGCTAAAGCGCACAAGGTTAAACACTTTGTCATGGTCAGTTCAATTGGCGCCGATGACCCAAGTCAAGGCTCTGATAAAATGCAGCCCTATCTTGTAGCCAAACACATGGCCGATGAGCACTTAATAAACAGCGGGCTGGCTTACACAATATTGCGTCCAGGCACATTAACCAATGACGATGCCCTTGCAGGATTTACCAGTGAGCGGCCAAAAAATAAGGAAGATTGGGTAATAACACGTGCTGATGTCGCCCAGGCTATTGTGTATATTTCTACGCAAATTAAACCGCAAAACAGCACCATCATTGAGTTATTTAACGGGGATAAATCACTCACCCAAGTAGTGGCAGCTTAAATATTAAGTTCTCGTCCAAGGGAAAGATGTTGTGTAGCACCTTATCACTTGGACGAGTCATTATCGTTAAATTAACCTCGCCCGCAGCTAAAAAAACCTCAGCCTATTCAGATACTAATACGGCTTTTGCTGCAATAAAGGCTTGTGCCTCAGCAGATAAACAGCGATCCGACAGATACGTTTTACCACCCGAATGATAGAGCAACCAGCCTTGCGAGGTTTTTTCTAGCTTAGAGATATCGTCCCATGAAATATGACTTTCAACATGAATCGACTGACTGGTAACCCCAGTTTCATCAATCGTGAGCGTTAAGTCAGTGCTGGCCGCTTTACTGATTAATTGCCTTGCTAACCACCAAGACCGACGGAAGCGAATACTGAATACCTCAAGCCCGCCCAAGGCAATCAGAAACCACGCAGCAAATGGTTCAATTTGGGTAAAAAGCAAAATAGCGAACCCCAGAGCGGCCAAACCGATAGCGATGAGATAGGCTTTTTTAGGATTAATGGCCACCGCTGAAGCGTCGTAAGTTTCAAGATAATGGCTTTTATCTAGGGTATAGGTAATTGAATAAGAAAATGGCGTGGTCATAATTATTTGAATGGCAATAAAACCAAGAGTGTAACTACAAGTGCATCAGTCTGGTAGTTGTTTTCGTTCGTTAGATGCAATGGTATAAAGGAGTTATCCAAGCATTTTGCTAATGAAGTTGATTTAACAAGGCACTAAATAATGACAAATCCAATACGCAAAGTCGTAATTGCGGGTGGTGGTACTGCAGGATGGATGACAGCCGCTCTGCTACGTAAAGTACTGCAGCAACATATCGAAATCGAGTTAGTCGAATCACAAGAAATTGGTATCGTTGGCGTTGGTGAAGCGACGATCCCACCGATTCAAATTTTTAATAAGTATCTAGGTTTGGACGAAAAAGAGTTTCTTAGAGAAACCAACGGTACCATCAAACTTGCGATTCAATTTGAGAATTGGCGCATTTCTGGTGAAAGTTATTTTCATACTTTTGGGGCCCCTGGCGCCAACTTGGGCTTTTGCAGTTTTCAACATTTTTGGTTAAAAGCACAACGGGCCGGTTTACAGCGTTCTTTGTGGGATTTTGACCTAAATTTCTTAAGCTGTCAGCAAGGTAAATTTAATAAAATTAATACCCAAAACCCGGTCTATGACATGCCCTACGCCTATCATTTTGATTCGGCCCTATATGGTCAATACTTGCGTAAGCTCGCTGAACGCTGGGGAGTTACACGAACAGAAGGGTTAATCGAACACATCAAAGTCAATGCAGACAGCGGCTACATCGAAAAGCTGCAATTAAAAAGTGGCAAACAAATTGACGGTGATTTGTTTATCGATTGTACCGGCATCCGTAAATTACTGATTGGTAAAACCCTAGGCGTAAACTATGAAAACTGGGAACACCTCCTACCCGCTGATAGTGCGCTTGCTGTACCTTCAGAACGTTTTGCTCATACCCTACCCTATACTCGCAGCATTGCCCACAAAGTGGGCTGGCAATGGCGCATACCACTAACCAGCCGAAACGGAAATGGCATTGTGTATAGCTCGAAATACATGAGCGACGAACAAGCAGAACAAACTCTGTTAAACAATTTGGATAGCACAGCCATAGGTGATCCCCGAAAAATCACCTTTGAAACCGGCAGAACCCAGCAGCAATGGCATAAAAACGTGGTTGCCATAGGTCTCTCAAGTGGTTTTTTAGAGCCCTTGGAGTCAACAAGTATCCATCTTATTCAGTCTGGCATAGTACGACTATTAAAGATGTTTCCTAACGAGGGCATTTCGCAAGCCATGATTGAGCTGTACAACGCAGAATCAAAACAAGAATTTGAAACCATTCGTGACTTCATCGTCCTGCACTATCATGTTAATGAGCGCAGCGACTCTGACTTTTGGCAAGATATGCGCAACATGCCTATTCCTGAGCGCTTGCAGCAAAAGCTAGCCGCATTTAAAGAGACGGCCGCTATTTTTAATGATAGCAACGACATATTTAAAGACGCCTCGTGGCTACAAGTGATGCTGGGCCAGGGCATTAAACCTGTAGATTATCACCCCGCCGCCAAAGTCCATGGTGACGAAGAACTGCTCGCGATCATGAACAAAATTTACCACGCCAAATTACAACCTTTAGCCAAAATGCTGCCTCATGATGAGTTTTTATCACGCTATATCAACGCTTAGTTGATGAATACCGCCAAAA
>NZ_JANQVQ010000068.1 GCF_030730205.1 Paraglaciecola sp. | reverse complement strand
TTGCATAGCGTGACGGCCTCCTTATTTCCAACCTTGCAACCACACATTTGAGTCTTGTAAGTTTTGCCATTGAATGGCTTGTTCGCGCTTACTCATAATGGCTTCAATTACACATCCAAGTACTTCACCTTCTTCGTCAAACTCGACCTTGGTGATGATAAAATGCTTTTCTTTATTTATTGGCATCACTGCAGTCCACTTGGTATTGAGTAATTTTTTAGGGTTAACTCTATTCACAGTTGTCATTGTCCTAATAAAGGTAAAACAAATAAGGTCTGGCTAATAAGGCTCTTGTAAGCGCTAGATTACGATTTAGATCGTTTTTAAGTGAGGGCTTGACTTAATTAAGCGTAATGGCCTGTGTTTTGCTGTATTTCTCAAAGCAAGTCACAAGCGTTACCCTAGGACGATACATGCAAGTACTTAACACGCCGCTCTCACTTTTTGATTACATTTCAAATTCAAGTAAAGCTGACTCAAGCTTAGCGAGTTTAGCCGCCAAACAAAAACAAGATGTCGGTAATGATATCCGCAACCTGCAACGTGATATTGCCACGGGTGATTTGGACAGCACCTTAGCGCAAATTCAAAGTGGAGATACCAGCTTAAACCTACAGAGCCTAGAGAACATGTTCAATTTTAACATGCTTAGCGTGAGTAAAGACTTACAACAAGTCGCGCAAGATTTGGGGATTGAGGAGTCAGTAGACCTTAAACATATCGATGGGTATTGGCAAGTACAACATCAGGCTCTACCCGATGACCGAGCGATGCAGCAGTTGCAGACGTACTTGGATCGTAATAAAACTCTGCAAAAGCAATTAGATACCCTTAATAAGTTGGCTGAATTAATCGAGTTGGGCACATCGCAGCAGTACGCCAAACAATTACAAGAAGCGGATATCAGTGAGCCTGATGTGGTGGCTTATCTAACTCAAGCACGTGAGTATTTATTTAATATCGATAGTTTTACTTTATCCAATCAGCGGCTAAACCATAACGCTCGTGGTGAGGCAACACCCTTTTTCGAAGAGCTAAAGCAGACCTTGGGGCTTAGCGAAGCAAGCACTAATTCAGCAAGGTAGGTTGCCTTTAGCGGCAACTACCTGCCCGTGCTCAAAGCCAAGCAATATAGCCGGCAAACTTGATCTAAAACAAAGTCACCGTTTTATTGCGCGATATAGTTATTTTACATTTTGTTAACTTTTCGCGGTAACTACGATGGCCATTGTTTATTTTTGGGGAGCGGCGCAAGAAGTGACTGGCTCTTGTCATTTAGTCGAGTCAGCAAGTTTTGGAAAGCTATTACTTGATTGTGGTATGCATCAAGGCGGAAATTCAATTGCGCGTATAGGCGATGGTCATTTTGCTTTTAACTCTGCCTCTATTGATGCGGTGATACTGTCTCATGCTCATCTTGATCACAGTGGCATGTTGCCCAAATTAGTACACGACGGTTTTACCGGACCGATTTATTGCTCTTTAGAAACCGCTGACTTGTTAGTGGTCATGTTGCGTGATTCAGTCAGTATTTATATGAGCGATCTGGAGCGGGAAAATCGCCGCCTCGCCCGAAAAGGCAAGCCCTTGCTCGAACCTGAATATAGCGAGCAAGATGTACTGCAAGCACTGAGTCAATGTGTCGCGCATCCTTATAAAAAACCATTTCACGTAGCCGATGATGCCTCAGTTTGTTTCCACGATGCAGGGCATATTCTAGGCTCAGCTATAGTCGAGTTAAAGTTTACTGAACGCGAAGAACAAAAAACCTTGGTTTTTTCCGGTGACTTAGGTAACAAAAGCGCGGTATTAATGAAAGATCCTAGCATTCTCACGCAGGCTGACGTAGTCCTGATGGAGGGAACTTATGGCGATCGCAACCACAAGTCAATCGATGATACCGTTAATCAATTAAAAACGATTTTGCGCGACACTGAGGCTAGGGGCGGCAATATTATGATCCCCGCATTTGCCGTAGGGCGCACTCAAGAGATCTTGTTTTACTTGGGTTGTTTACATCAAGAGGGCTTACTAGATAACTGGCAAGTGGTGTTAGATAGCCCCATGGCGATTGAAGTTACTCGTGTATATGACAAATGGTTTCATGCCCTTGATCGCAGCGAAATTGAACAAGCCAGCCCTCATGCTCACTCTATTTTAAGCGATTTTATTCCCCGTTTGTTTTTATCGGTTTCACCGGATGAATCCATGCTGGTGAATAAAATAAAAAAAGGCGCAATCATTATTGCGGGCAGTGGAATGTGCACAGGTGGCCGCATACGGCATCATTTTAAACAACGAATATGGGATGCCCGTAACACTGTTATTTTTTGTGGCTACCAAGCAAATGGTACGCTAGGGCGCTTATTAGTGGATGGGCTATCGCGCTTAAAACTGTTTGGCGATGATTACGTCGTTAAGGCTCAGATTGAAACACTGGGTGGTTTTTCTGCACATGCCGGTCAAAGCGAATTAATTGAATGGCTCAGTCATTTCGACACCTCACCTAAAGTAGTGTTAGTGCATGGCGAGCCACAGGCACTAGAAACACTGGCGCAAAAATTATGGACTGATAAAGGCATCAGAGCGCTCGTTCCAAGCCTCGGGCAAAGTATGGTCTTTTAGTTGGTTTGATCCAATCTTGTTGAGCTGGGGCTCAGTCACAGAGTTTCAGCTCTTTCTATGCAACTTATTATTTACGCTTCCCCCTTATTGCATCATTCAATTAAGTAAAATCGACTTAGCTGATTGAATTGGACGCAAGGCGCTGTCACTTTATCTTTTTTCGGCAGTAAAGCGACACTGGCAATGCTAAAGTCTTGGCGATCATCCAGCTTGTGTGTTTTGTGCTAGGGGGCCAAAAACGCAGAGCGGATAAACACCATTACAATAAAAACGATGAAAGGGCTTTTAAAATGAAAAAGATCAATACTTTGTTTCCCATGACCTTACTCGCACTATCTATGCTCGGTTGCAGTGAAAATAGCACATCAAATCAAAGCCATACAGCCAACGCTACCAGCGCAGTGAGCACCGTAGCTGAAAGCGAATCCACCCGTTTAGCGACGTATTTTGCAGATATGTTTGAACAAGATCTCAAACGCTCACCCCAGTCTCAAAGTTATCTCGGCTATAAGTGGAACTACGATAGTTGGGATCAAATCGATGAAGCAGCTAATGATCAAACCCAGAAAATTAGAATACAGCGTTTAGCCGAGTTACAAGGCTTTGATGAGACCAAACTCACAGAGTTAGAACAACTGAGTTTATCCATTGCTAAAATCGATTTAGAGCGCAAACTGGCAAACGATAAATTTCGTCATCACACCTATATTATGCATCAGTTCAGTGCTGTGCATACCATGGTACCCAGCTTCTTGATAAACATACATAAAGTCGAAACCCCAAAAGATGCACAAGACTATGTATCGCGTTTACGAGGCACAGAGCAGCTTTTTAAACAAACGATCGACCAATTAAAAATTCGTGAAGAGTTGGGCGTATTTCCGCCTCGCTGGTCTTATGATCAAATGATCCAAGCCTCACAAAATGTGATCAGTGGTAGCCCGTTTGATGATTCAGATAATACGTCAACCATTTGGCAAGATTTTCAAAGCAAAGTAGCTAAGCTTGATATCGCGCCAGCGCAAAAAGAGCAATTTTTACAACAAGCGAAAAGCGCCTTACTGGAGACAGTGCAACCGGCCTACTTATCTTTGATTGAAGCACTAAACACTCAAAGAGCACTCACGCCAGAAGGTGACGGCGTATGGCGATTACCCGATGGCGATAGTTGGTACGCTAATCGATTAGCATGGTTTACCACGACAGATTTAACCGCTGATGAGGTGCACAACATCGGTTTGCAAAATGTAGAGCGTATTCACAATGCCATGCGAGATATTATGCAAACCGTGAAGTTTGAAGGCAGCTTAACTGAATTCTTCGAATTCATGCGTAGTAGTGAGCAGTTTTACTATCCCAATACCGATGAGGGTAAGCAGGCCTATTTACTTGAAGCCAAAGCCTTGATTGATACCATGGAGTCTATGCTACCGGATTACTTTGGTTTGTTGCCAAAAGCCCGCATGGTCGTTAAACAAGTTGAACCCTTTAGAGAAAAATCCGCTGGTAAAGCCTTTTATCAAAGCCCCTCAAAAGACGGCTCTCGACCAGGCACCTATTACGCAAATTTGTACAATACTAAGGACATGCCAACCTACCAGATGGAAGCGCTGGCCTACCATGAAGGTATTCCCGGTCACCACATGCAACGAGCGATTGCGCAAGAGCTAGATGGGATCCCTGAATTCCAAAAATACGCTTCGTTCACTGCTTACACTGAAGGCTGGGGTTTGTATTCAGAAGAATTAGCCAAAGATATGGGCTTTTATAAAGACCCCTACTCTGACTTTGGTCGCTTAGCGATGGAGTTATGGCGCGCATGTCGCTTAGTGGTCGACACAGGTATCCATGCTAAAAAATGGAGTCGAGAACAAGCCATTGAATATTTGGTGGCCAATACCCCTAATCCAGAAAATGACTCGGTGAAAGCAATCGAAAGATATATTGCCATGCCCGGCCAAGCTACTGCCTATATGATCGGTAAGCTGAAAATCATGGAATTACGTGAATACGCCAAAAACAAATTGGGCGATAAATTCAATATCCGAGATTTTCATGACCAAGTGCTTAAAGATGGCCCAGTACCACTGAATTTACTTCAAACAAAAATAGAGTCATGGGTCGCTAAACAATTATAAAGCTAGCTTAAGTCAGTTTTAAAAATCCGGCATATGCCGGATTTTTTGTACTCAACATTTCACTCAACTTGACCCAGTTAAATTTGTTCAGGTTCCTGTTTGAGTTTGGCAATATGCTGATGAGCTGCTTGCAGCTGACGTTCAATATCACGCCGAGCGTCAATCATTTCATTAGCAATAGTCGCTAAATATTTAAACTCTGCAAAGCCCAGTTTGTTGCTGTCCATGTGCTGATACTCCCGTTTACAGCGATAAAAAAACATGACGAAGTTTAGAAACGCGCGCTGAAAAGTAAGATAACTTCTGAGTAATACCACCATGAGTATCAACGATGTCACAGCCATGATCAGCAAACTGTTTCGCTCAACTTGATACTCAGCTTCACTGATCAAAATTTCAAATTGATGGCTTACCTCATTCAGTTGAGCTTCTAGTTCATGCGCCTGCTGACGAAACTGACCTTGTAAACCCGAATTATGGTCTAAGCCCATTTCTTGATAAGCGGCAACTAATTGCATAAAGCCTTGCTGATAGGTATCTAAGTGACCTTGTAATAGGGCTTCGTCATTTGGCTCAAGTGAGTGCATTGCGGCTTGAAGTTGCTGATAAAGACGCTGTTCTTGCTCAACATATTGCCTATTTTTACGCAGTAAAAAGTCTTTTTCACTGCGGCGAATTTGCAGTAAGACGATGTGCATATTTACGCGCTTTTGCGCAATCAATTCTTGTTCCAGCGCATGGGTGGCCTGCCTAAATTGCCCTTGATAACCTTTATTTTCATCAAGTCCAATTTGCTGTTGCAATCTCGACAACGCGAGAAATTGACTGTGATACAACACAAAACTGGAGTGTAACTCGTTGAACGCCCTTTCACTTTGGGTAAATTCATCAAAGTATGATTTTATCTGCTCAATCTGCTCACTAAACTGCTCTGCTCGTTGTCGAAACATCTCGATGTAATGAGGATCTAATCTCAGCATAAAGTCTTTTTCGTGACGACGAAGTTGCAATAAACCCTGACTCAATTTTAGTAACTGTTTGTTTTGATTGTTTAATTTAACTAAGCGCTGTGTGTTATAAATTTGGTTTACAACCAAGATCAGCATGCCAAATAAACAGATTGAAATAATCAGAACTAAGCGAGTTTTAATGGAATTAAGTTTCATAGTGGTTGTTTGCCTTGGGCTAATTTTTCAACCATTAAGCATCGCATCTTTGTATGAACGTTTTATTTAAGCTTGAGCCTTCTCAATACATTCTGCTGCAATGAACTAAAACTGAGTTAAATTCGACAAACACGCGGTGATACTCTAGAAATACCTTTTTACCCTAAGAGAAAATAGAATATGGCGTCTAATCCACTGATCAGAAATCCCGTCTCATGGTTTGAAATATACGTACAAGACATGTCTAGAGCGAAACAGTTCTATGAAACTGTATTAGAAACTGAACTCAAGCCCATGGGGCCTGCAGAAATCAACATGTACGGCTTTGCCTCTAATATGGATATCTACGGTGCCAGTGGTGCTCTGGTATACATGCCGGGGTTCCCATCAGGCGGCAACAGCACCTTGGTGTATTTTAACGTTGATGATTGTGCCACTAATGCTGCACGGGTTGAAAAAGCCGGCGGTAAAATCCAGCGTGATAAGATGTCGATTGGTGAATACGGGTTTATTGTCTTAGCTGTCGACACCGAAGGAAATATGTTTGGCTTGCACTCACTAAGTTGAGCTTACTTACTGTGCGATACCAGTGAAAAAGTATCTGGGTTAGCATTGAATGCCTGCACACACGAGGCGCAGATACAGTGCGTATTTTGATGTTCTGCGGGCAACAGAGATATCATAGCAGCCGGAATGGTTTGTACCACACACCAACATTGTTCAATTTTATCAATGCCACATGCATTATGTAGTTGGCAGAATGGGCAAACTTGCACGCTACTCATAGGAAATTTGGGACACTCTAGTTACGACGATTTTGGCCCTCATCTGGTCTTAAATTGAAATATTATTCAGAATTTTACTACAGGTTTTTACTGTCCATGCAAAAAATGGCAGGGTTAAGGCCAACCCTAAACTCATCATAATTAGCCCAGAGTAGTGAATATTCATCACGTCAGGGAGTACGTTTCCCTTACCAAATTGCTGAGCTAAACCGAGAAATATCATTAACACACCCAAAATATCTAACAGAATATACAAAATGGGTTTCGCTGGCTCAAACCCATTTTTAGGTGCTGTGGAGTGGAGAGTTGAATTACTTAACGTTGCCATGACTTAGTTTCTTCAGTTAAAAGGGAAAGTTGCAAAGGCTTATTAACCTTATAGTTACATTTGATGCAAATGCACATAACTAGTTCAATAAAGAGAGAAAAAACTAAGCTTAAAACAAAAATATTAATGAATTGTACGAAACTAAAATCTGAACTAGAACCAAGGAGAGGCAAGGAAAAGGTGCACACAGACTAACGAAAACACCCCGGCCAATACATCATCAACCATGATACCAAAGCCCCCGTGTACATGTTTATCTAGGTAACTTATTGGCCACGGTTTGGCGATATCAAATAGTCTGAATAAGATAAAACCAAGCACGACATTTTGCCAAGTAAGCGGCACCGCAATCATGGTGATCATCATGCCAGCAACTTCATCCCATACGATAGACGAATCGTCATGCACTTGCATATCTTCGGCAG
Source organism: Paraglaciecola sp. (assembly GCF_030730205.1). Classification (GTDB taxonomy): domain Bacteria; phylum Pseudomonadota; class Gammaproteobacteria; order Enterobacterales; family Alteromonadaceae; genus Paraglaciecola. Next base: position 51,131 of record NZ_JANQVQ010000068.1, on the reverse strand, counting down.
TGCGGCCACACAACCAAATTCCCGCAAGGCTAAACAACACACAAAGCGCGATATAAATAGGTAAGCTGGTAAATAAACCGAGCACTAGCACCAAGGGTAAGGCCGCGAGAGTACCAAAGGTACCAGGCGCCTTAGGCGCTAAACCACTACCAAACCCAAGTGCTAAAAAATGCACAGGATTTTTCAATGAGACTCTTTGACGCAGTTCAGCCTGCATATGCAGGCCAATTTGTTGTAAGAAAAACTGAAATACGACTAGAAGTGTTGATAGCCACTGGGCTGCTCTTCTAGTAAGGCATTGTTAAGACGCAGTTCAAGTTTATTAGCTAAACCATTCATTTGCCCAATACAAGTAATACCCACGTTAGTGCTTGCCATAGCCAGCTCTAACTTTCCTTTTTGTTCTTCACTTACGGTAAACAACAACTCGTAGTCATCACCCGCACTTAAGGCGTATTGTCTGGCTTTTTGCGGGTCAATACTCTCGCGCATTGCTTTAGACAAGGGCAGTTTATCAACGTGGATAGTGGCGCCACAATTTGAGGCTTTTAGGATATGGCGGATGTCAGAATTCAAACCGTCTGATAAATCGATACACGCGTTGGCTAATCTACGCAAACTTGTTCCGGCTAATAATCGCGGCGTTGGGTAATGCAAACGTGACAGTAAATAATCCGCGTTGTCTGGGTCATTCAGGGTCACTTTATCCAGCAAGATATCTAAGCCCGCTCCGGCATCACCTAAACAGCCGGTCACGTAAATAAAATCGCCCGGTTTTGCTTTACTGCGCAACAGAGCTTGCTCTGGTGGAACAAAACCCTGAGCAGTGATAGTAATGGCCAAAGGCCCTTGTACCGTATCGCCACCGATTAACTGAATGGAATAAAATTGCGTCATTTCAGCAATACCCTGCGAAAATGCTTTAAGCCACTCTTCGTTAGCAATGGGTAAACTGAGAGATAAACTGATCCACGCAGGCTCTGCTCCCATGGCGGCGAGATCACTTAAATTAACCGCAATGGCTTTTTGCGCAATAGCGTGGGGGTTGGCATTCGCTAAAAAATGCACACCCGCAATCAGGGTATCAGTGGTTGTCACCAATGCCTGGCCTTGAGGTATCGTAGTCAGAGCGGCGTCATCGCCAATACCCAAAATAACATCTTTGCGTTGGTGACTTTGCGCTTTGAAGAAGGAGTCTATGATCGAAAATTCTTTCACTTTTACAACTTTTTAGTGAGGAAATAAAACAAGAATGCGATGAGCCGCATTCTTGAGTTTGATGTTAGGCCAGCTCATCTTTACGTAAGGTTTTGATGGCTTTGTCTAACACACCATTAATGAACTTATGGCTTTCTTCGGCACCAAAGGTCTTCGCAAGTTCAATTGCTTCGTTAATAACCACTTTGTATGGCACATCAATACGGGCTACTAACTCGTAGGTTGATAAACGCAAAATAGCTTTTTCAACTGGATCAAGCTCTTCGGGAAGGCGCCCTAAAAAGGGCTTAATTTTTTTATCAAGTTCAGCGCAGTCTTTCACCACCGAACGTAATAATTCCAGAAAGTATTCCATATCGACTTTTTTCATGTCGTTACTCGTGACGATGCTCAATTCGATTTGCTCAACCGGATTATTCGACATCTGCCAAGAGTAAATGGCTTGCGTGGCAAGCTCTCTGGCGAGTTTACGGGCTTTAGGTTTCACCTAGTTGATCCCTTCGATATTCGCAAGCACATTGACCATTTCTAAGGCAGTGACAGCGGCTTCAGCGCCCTTATTACCTGCTTTAGTACCAGAACGTTCAATAGCTTGTTCAATGCTGTCAGTGGTAATCACACCAAAGGCTACGGGTATACCATACTGCAAAGATACTTGAGCCAAGCCTTTGTTACACTCACCAGCAACAAAATCAAAGTGCGGCGTACCACCACGAATTACTGCACCTAAGGCGATAATGGCGTCGTATTTTTTAGACTGAGCGAGCTTTTGTGCAGCGAGGGGTAATTCATATGCACCGGGTACACGCACCAAGGTGATATCTTGTTCGTTGACCTCGCCATGGCGCTCTAACGCATCCAATGCACCATCAACCAAACTTTCTACAACAAAGCTGTTAAAACGAGCAACAACTAGCGCAAATTTTTTGCCTGTTGCGCGGATATTACCTTCAATGATATTCATGTACTGTGCCTTACTTGAAAAAACGGCGCGCAGTTTAGCACAACCGTATTAAGATTTAATCGATTTTTTGCTCATTAATTGAGTTGCAAGCCACATTTGACACTTTTAGCGTGAAATTGTTACTCAACATATTCAACTACTTCTAAGCCATATCCTGATAATGCATGGTATTTTTTAGGTCGACTCAGTAAACGCATCTTTTTAACCCCTAAACTAGCCAGTATTTGACTGCCCACACCAACAGTACGCGATGTGCCTTGGCGAGGTGCGGCGGTGGGCAATTCACCTTTATCTTCAGCTTCAAACTGCTTGAGTTGCCCCAATACATCCTGCTCTTTGCCCAATAATACGAGCACACCACCTTGTTCACCAATTTGCTTAAGGGCCTGTGGCAAACTCATGCTGCGTTCTATGCCTCGGTTTGAACCGAGCAAATCGCTAAGATTGTTCTGTAAATGCACACGCACTAAGGTAGGCTTGTCGCCGTTAATTTCACCTTTGCACATCGCAAAATGTACTTGATTATCAATCACATCTTTAAAGGTGATTAAATCAAAATCACCGTATTCAGTGGGCAGTTTACATTTAGCCACTTGCTCAATGGTGGTTTCGTATAAGTTACGATACTCGATCAAGTCGGCAATTGTACCAATTTTGAGTTGGTGTTTTTTGGCAAACACCTCTAACTCTGGCCCGCGGGCCATACTGCCATCATCGTTTAAGATCTCAACAATAACAGATGCAGGTTCGCAACCCGCCAAACGGGGTAGATCAATGCCGGCTTCAGTATGACCAGCGCGATTTAGTACCCCCCCCTCTTTTGCAATAAGTGGAAAAATATGACCCGGTTGGACGATATCACTGGCTTTAGCATCCGCTGCTACCGCTGCTAATACTGTTCTAGCGCGGTCAGCGGCTGAAATACCCGTAGTGACACCTTCGGCCGCTTCAATAGACACGGTAAAATTAGTGGAAAACTGCGCACCATTATTATCAACCATTAGCGGTAAATTTAAACGCTTGGCACGTTCTGCGGTTATAGGCATACACACGAGGCCACGTGCGTGAGTCACCATAAAATTGATTGCCTCGGGCGTGACATGCTCAGCAGCCATGATCAGGTCGCCTTCGTTTTCTCGGTCTTCATCGTCCATCAAGATGACCATTTTGCCTTGACGGATATCTTCAATAATGTCTGCGGTGGTATTTAAGGGCATAGGATATTTTCTTATTGTGTTTCAATTAATGGTTGCGGTACTTAACGCAAATAACCGTTTTCAGCTAAAAACGCCATGCTGATGTCTTTTTTCTGATCGGGTTTACTGTGTTCGGCCGCTTTATCACCCAGCATCAGGCGTTCGAGATAGCGTGCAATAACGTCAACTTCTAAGTTGATTTTAGTACCCACTTTATACAAACCGATGATGGTTTCTTGCAAACTGTGGGGGATCAAGGTGATCAAAAAATGACTACCGTCTACTTTGTTGACCGTTAAACTCACGCCGTCCACGGTGATTGAGCCTTTTTCAGCCAAATATTTAGCTAATGATGCAGGGGCTTTTAACCAAATTTCGACATAGCGGCCCACATTATTAATCGATAATACTTCACCCACACCATCAACGTGACCACTGACAATGTGTCCGCCTAAACGGCCATTAGCTTGCAAGGCTTTTTCTAGGTTAACCTTGCTACCGGCTTGGTAGTGAGCAAAGCCCGTGCGTTTAATTGTTTCGTGAGACACATCAGCACTAAAGGTTGCATCGGTTAGGGCTGTCACTGTTAGGCACACGCCATTATTTGCAATACTGTCACCTAAGGCCACATCGCTTAAATCAAGTTTATGTGGCTTAATGGTGAGCCTTATATCTTCACCACTTGGCTGTAAACTTTGGATCACGCCTATATCTTCAATAATACCCGTAAACATAGTTTCTCTTTCTATAATGTTTTGCCACTATTCGTAAGCTATCGTTGCTGTTAACTTCAGATCAGTACCAATCTGACGAACATCTGACCACGACAAAGAATACGCTTGCTGCATGCTAGTTAAAGGCGCAATGTCAAATAAATCTTGCCCTTTGCTACCCATAAGTTTGGGCGCTTGATATAAAATCAACTCATCAATCAATTTACTTTGCAATAATGCCCCTGCTAACTTGCCGCCTGCTTCAACCCACAGGTTATTGATTTGCTGTGACCCCAAGTAATTAAAAACAGCATGTAAATCCAATTGATTGTTTACCGCAGGTGCTTGGTATTGCGTCACATTGGCAAAGAATGGCAAGGGATTAGGTCGACTATTTATCAGTAAGGTCGGGCTAGTAGACTGTAAACAGGTTAAATCCGGTGTAAGTTGATTGCGCCCATCTAATATTACTTTACGGGGCTGAATTAAGTTTGCTTCTGTTAGAACAGTTTCGTCTAAACCCAGTTCTGCATAACGAACATTGAGTGCAGGATTGTCAGCCAGTACCGTGCCCGAGCCCGACAAAATAGCGCAACTGCGAGCGCGATGTCGTTGAACATCTTGCCGCGCCATAGGCCCCGTTATCCATTTACTTTGGCCGTTTGCCAAGGCAGTTTTACCATCTAAGCTTGCCGCAAGTTTTACGGTTACCCAAGGTCGCCCAGTACGCATGCGTTTGATAAAGCCACGGTTTAATGATTCAGCTTGTGTTTGCATCAAGCCATGAGCCGTACTGATACCCGCTTGCGTTAATTTGGCCAAACCGCTGCCTGCCACTAAGGGATTAGGATCCACCATGGCCGCGACAACTCGACTCACTCCCGCTTCTATTAAAGCGTTAGCACAGGGTGGCGTTCGCCCAAAATGACTGCAAGGTTCCAATGTTACATAGGCTGTAGCCCCTTTTGCCCTGCTTCCTGCTTCTTTTAAGGCATGGACTTCAGCATGAGGAGTGCCGGCTTTTTGATGCCAGCCTTGCCCAACAATATTACCCTGAGAATTGACTAACACGCACCCAACATTTGGGTTTGGCGTGGTAGTATATTGACCCCGTTTGGCCAATTGAATAGCCAAGGCCATCATTCGGGCATCGACTGAATTAAATTGATTTAACATGTTGAGTCCAAAATGAACGGCTGGTACGCCTTCTTAGCCAACGTTAATCGCCTAAGCGCGCAATCTCTTCGCCAAATTCGCGAATATCTTCAAAGGAGCGATAGACAGAAGCGAAGCGTACGTAGGCCACTTTATCGATTTCTTTAAGCGCATCCATAATCAAGTTACCCAAAAACTGACTATCGACTTCACGTTCGCCAGTGGCGCGAAGTGAGGATTTCAAACGGCTGATGCACTCTTCAATTTGTTCGGTGCTCACAGGGCGTTTTTCAAGCGCCCGCTGTAAACCAGCTCGCAGCTTGTCTTCATTAAAGGGCTCTCTGGAACCACCCCGTTTTACAATGCGCGGCATCACCAGTTCAGCCATTTCAAATGTAGTAAAACGCTCTTTGCAAATCGTGCATTCACGACGACGACGGACTTGCGTTCCATCCGCGACTAATCGTGAGTCAATCACTTTGGTTTCTTGCACTGCGCAAAATGGACAAAACATAGCAATCTCTGAGGGCCTTAAAAAGTGAGGATAAACTAGCAAAAAAACGCTCAAAGTGACAGACCCCAAGTAATAAGTGGGCATTTTAATCGTGAAATTCAATTACGCTTCTCCACTTTGGCCTCCCTGTCAGGCCTCAAGCCAAATTTTAAGTGCTAAAAAGTGTGATAGCGCAGGGTCTATTGGAAGAATAATTTGCCAAATAACGACATGTATAAAAATTATAAATAGTGCCAAAAGATTACAATCTCAGTGCCTTCGAGTATGATTCGCGCCCCAAATATTTTAGTTTTTAACGCAGTATTTATCACACTCCTCAACTATTGGTATTCTAAAATGAAACACGTTAATAAAGCATTAGCCGCCATTTGTGTGCAAGCCGCCCTCTTTGGCCACGCTGCTCAAGCGCAAGAAACAAGCAAAAAAAATAATGATAATGCCCTTGAGCAAATTACGGTTACCGCACAAAAACGCACTCAAAGCATTCAAGAGGTGCCCATTTCAATCGCCACACTAAACGGTGAAAAGTTTGAGAGCATGTTCTCCGGCGGTGACGATATCTTAGCCTTAGCGGTACGCGTTCCAGGTTTGTATGCTGAAACATCGAATGGCCGCGTCGCCCCGCGTTTTTATATTCGTGGTTTGGGTAACACCGATTTCGATCTTGCGGCATCACAACCGGTTTCGATTGTGATGGACGATGTAGTAAAAGAAAACGTCATTTTAAAAAGTTTCCCGCTGTTTGATGTTGAACAAGTTGAAGTGATCCGTGGCCCACAGGGCACACTTTTTGGACGTAACACCACCGCTGGTATTATTAAATTTGACTCAGTCAAACCCACTGAAGATTTTGATGCATACGCAAAATTGGGCTTAGGTAATCTAGGTACAGTTAATTTTGAAGGGGCGGTAGGCGGTGGTTTAGCTGATAACCTATCTGGCCGAGTATCAGTATTGTCGCAAAACCGTGATGATTGGATTAACAACGCCTACACCGGTGAAAAAGACGCCTTTGGTGGCTTTGACGAAAAAGCGTGGCGGGCACAGTTGTTGTTCTCACCTTCTAGCGATTTTTCTGCTTTGTTGAATGTTCATGGTCGTGAACTCGATGGCACAGCATCCGTATTTCGTGCCAACGTTTTCACGAAAGGCAGTAACGACTTAAACGAAAACTACGTTAGAGACGTGGTGTATTATGATGCGGATATCGACGGTAATGGCCCAGACAATAATCCACAAAAATACGAAAATTATGGCGCATCGCTGAAGCTAGAATTTGGCCTTGAAAACATGACGTTGACTTCTATCACCGCGTATGAAGAAGCAGAAGGCTTGAGTCTTGGAGACATCGATGGTGGCGTGTCGTTATTTGCGCCTGCTGATATCAATGGTGATGGCACTGAAGAACTCACTTATCCTGGCTTTATCGCCTTTGGTGCGGTCACCCAAGATAACTTAGATGACTTAGAGCAGTTCACCCAAGAAATACGTTTTGCTAGCGATACTGATGATGCATTGAGCTGGCAAGCAGGCGCGTTTTACTATGACTCATCCTTCAATGTCACCAGTATCGACGGCTACTATGGCGCTACCACCGTGTTTCATGAAAACACTACATGGGCAGTATTTTCACAACTTTCTTACGCCGTAAATGAAAAATTAAATCTCACCGGTGGCCTTCGTTATACCTATGATGAAAAATCATTGCGTGTGGGCCAGCAAAACGTTAACGGCTTTGCTTTGGTCACCGGCGATGCCAGCATTCAAGACTACGCTGACATTAATGTTGATGACGACCAAATCAATTGGGAGCTCAGCGCAAACTATCGCGTAGATGATAAAACGTCGGTATTTGCCCGTGTAGCTAATGGTTTTAGAGCACAAACAATTCAGGGCCGTGACGTGGCTTTTGAGGGCGCACCTTCAGTGGCTGCACCTGAAACCATTAACTCAATCGAAGTGGGTTTTAAATCAGACTTGTTAGACAATTCACTGCGCTTAAACGTCGCTACTTTTTATTATGTGATTGATGATGTGCAGTTTTCAGCCATTGGTGGTGACGGCAACAATACCGCTTTGATTAACGCTGACAAGGGTACCGGCTACGGTTTTGAAATTGACTCTCAATATGTAGTCAGTGACAACCTAGTATTAACAGCGGGTTACAGTTACAACCACACTGAAATTCAAGATGATACATTAACGGTACTACCTTGCGGTGCGAACCCGGCATTTAACTCTACCGGTAATTGTACTGTGCTTGATCCGCGTCCTGACGGGTTTAAAGCCTCGATTGATGGTAATCCCTTCCCGCAAGCACCAGAAATGATTGTTAACGTTACAGCCCGTTACGCTATGCCTATGGGTGACGACGGTGAGGTTTACGTTTATACCGATTGGGCATACCAAGGTGAAACCAGTCTGTTCTTATATGATTCCGTTGAATTTAAAACAAATGGTAACGTAGAAGGCGGCTTACGTATCGGCTACGAAAACTTTACCAACAACTACAGTGTTGCTCTTTTTGGTCGAAATATTACCAACGAGCATAACGTGAAAGGCGCAATTGATTTCAACAACCTAACCGGTATTGTTAACTCTCCGCGCATTTTTGGTATTGAAGGTAAGATTAATTTTTATTAATCACTGGCACGTCACTCGTCCTTTGCAGGGCTGAGTGATAGTGCTACAAAAAAGCCCCGATAACGGGGCTTTCTACTATTAGCACATTGACTACGTCATGCTTAGCCGTATACAGGGAACGCTTCACATAAGGTAACCACTTCGGCTTTAACACGTTCAACAACCGAATCATCACCTAGGTTGTCAAGCACGTCAGCAATCCAATTTGCCACTTGTTTGGCTTGTTCTTCTTTAAAACCACGACGAGTAATAGCTGGCGAGCCTATACGTAAACCACTGGTGACAAAAGGAGAACGAGGATCATTAGGTACGGAGTTCTTGTTAACGGTGATGTGTGCACGACCTAAGGCCGCATCAGCGTCTTTACCAGTAATGTCTTTATCGATTAAATCTAATAAAAACAAATGGTTGTCAGTACCATCAGATACCACTTTGTAACCGCGTTCCTGCATTACCGCCACCATTGCTTTGGCGTTAAGCAACACTTGTTGTTGATACACTTTAAACTCTGGCTCTAAGGCTTCTTTAAAAGCGACCGCTTTCGCCGCGATAACATGACATAAAGGACCACCTTGGTTACCTGGGAATACTGAGCTATTTAATTTTTTATAGATGGTTTCGTCACCACAAGAAGACAAAATCAAACCACCACGGGGACCCGCAAGGGTTTTATGGGTTGTGGTAGCAACAACGTGGGCGTGAGGTAGTGGGTTAGGATATAAACCAGCCGCTACTAAACCTGCAACGTGAGCCATATCAACAAATAAATAGGCGCCTACTTTGTCTGCTATTACGCGGAAGTCTTGCCAATTGATAATGCCCGAATAAGCCGAGAAACCGGCAATAATCATCTTAGGTTTGTGTTCAAGGGCTAAAGCCTCAACTTGAGCCATATCGATTTCGCCCGTTACAGGGTGTAATCCATACTGTACTGCGTTGTAGGTTTTACCTGAAAAACTTACCGAAGCACCATGAGTTAAATGGCCGCCGTGGGCTAAGCTCATCCCTAAAACCGTATCCCCCGCATTTAACAGAGCCATAAAAATCGCAGAGTTGGCCTGTGAGCCAGAGTGAGGTTGAACGTTTGCATAGTCAGCCCCAAACAATAATTTTGCACGTTCGATGGCTAAGTCTTCAGCGATATCAACATACTCACAACCGCCATAATAACGTTTATGAGGATAACCTTCAGCGTACTTATTGGTTAACTGAGAGCCTTGGGCTTCAAGTACACGTGGGCTACAGTAGTTTTCTGAAGCAATCAACTCAATATGATGCTCTTGGCGTTGGTTTTCGTTTTGAATCGCTTGATATAATTCGGGATCGAAATCAGCAATATTCATGTTACGTGTCAGCATCGGCTATCCTCTAACTCATTTTGGCAAAAAAGACGGGGCGAAAAAAGAAGCGCATATTCTAGTCATTTTCATGGCTTTGTATAGTTGCAAAGCGCCATGAACCATAACCAAATGTTGTAACGCATTGTTGGCGCTTCTATCTAAGCGCGTAAACAGTTAACTTCACCAATAATAATTACTCGAAAACCGAGCCTTTGGTTTAATCGTTAAGCACTTTATTCATAAAATCTCCAACACCTTCCTCCGTCCGCTTAACTTCTTGGATCGTGCCATCTTCATTAAAGTATAAATACTCTGCCGCGCTGTGACGCTGTTTCTGCCTGTTTGCACATTGGGTATTGCGGCTTAACCATCGATGGTAAAACAAAACCCATTGACCTTGGTATTCAACGATAGAGTGATGATTGTTACCCCCCTCACTTTGCATGAATACCCCTTTGTACTGCCATGGGCCTGTGGGTGACGTAGCCGTATAATAGGCAAGCTCTCGGTTATTCTCAGGCATCGTAAAATAGTAGAGTCCTTGACGCTTAAATACCCAAGGCCCTTCCATTTTAGGCTCGTAGCCACCCATGTCCATTTTCACTAGATCACCTTCAACACTGCGCATATCATCGGCCATCTTAGCCACCTGATAATCGGCATTCTTACCGTGAAAATACAAATAGGCTTGGCCATCATCATCAATAAATAAACTAGGATCATTGGCATAAGGCTCTGTCCAAAGCGGTGCACCAATGGCATCTTTGAAAGGCCCAGTAGGTGAATCACTGACCGCGATGCCTATCCCCATCCACTTAGTACTGCGTTCAGGATTTACGCGATCTTTGTGGCCTGTCCCTGCAGGAAAAATTAAATAATATTTGCCATTTTTGTAGGCCGCATCGGGTGCCCAAGCATAGTTGTCAGCCCAGCTAAGATCATCCACTGTTAGTATAGGGCCGTGGTCAGTCCAATTAACCAAATCAGTGGACGAAAACGCGTACCAATCTTTCATCCAGAAATCTGCTTGGCATTCTTGATCGTGAGAGGTGTACAGATACATTCTGCCGTCTTGCCATACGTGGCCAGAGGGATCAGCGGTTTTAATACTACTGCCAAAATCTAATGGATTTTGCGCTAAAACCTGAGCGCATAAAAAAGCCATGGTGGTCACAAGCAACGGTTTGAGCGTTGCTCTACATAATGTGCTAATTGACATAAAAGACTATCGGTAGAGGATGAATAGCCCGACTTTACACCCAAGCAATGGTGACACACGCAGAAAAAGCATCCCTTGTTTCATATTTGAATGCTTCTTTTGCACGCTGGTTCTACGCAAGAAACCTTAGTCGATGACTTCAATAGCTGCATCAGATGAAATCAATAATGCCGCGGCTTTTTCAACAAACAAGGGTTTATAAAATAAATAGCCCTGAAATACGTCACAATTCATGCTTTTAAGCTGCTCAAGTTGGCCTTGTGTTTCCACACCTTCCGCTACAATATTTAGATCTAAGCTAGTGGCCAGACTAATAATCGTGGCACAAATTTTTCTGTCTTCCTCGGTGACGTCACATTCCTGCACAAAAGTTTGATCTATTTTAAGGACATCTAAAGGCAAGCGTTTTAAATAACTGAGTGATGAGTAGCCTGTGCCAAAATCATCAACGGAAATCCGAATATCCAATGATTTAATCTCTGCCATAACCTGGATACATCGTTCAATATCATGCACTAAAACGCCTTCGGTTATTTCTATTTCAAGGTAATGCCCTGCGATATCGAAATGTTCAAGCTGCTCGCGAATAAAGGGCACAAGCACTTCAGAAATCAGATGCTTACCCGATAAGTTGACTGATATTGGCACGATAATTAGGCCTTGGGCGCGCCACTGCGATAACTGCCTGAGCGTTTCACGGATAACTTTCTCACCTAGTTGAATAATTAAATTCGAATCTTCTGCAATTGAAATAAATTCGTTGGGTGGAATAAAGCCTTCCTCAGGATGCGCCCAGCGAATCAGCGCTTCAAAGCCCACAACGTTATCTTTTGTGTGAAAAATTTTCGGTTGGTACACCAAGTAGAATTGCTCAGAATCTAAATTTTCACGCATTTCACGTTCATAATTAAACTGCTTGCTGGCCAACTGCGCCATTTCAGGCTCGAATACTTGATAATTGTCGCGCCCTTTTTGCTTGGCGTGATACATCGCGATATCAGCATGTTGAATCATTTTATCTGCGGTAATTTCGGTCCCGACCGCCAAGGTGACGCCAATACTAGTAGGAATATTAAAGGACTTATTTTGCACGCTAACACTCTCGCGAAGTACCTCTAAAATACTAGCGGCTCTGGCATTAACGAGTGCTTGATCAATCGTACCACTCATCAGCACCACAAATTCATCACCGCCCCATCTGGCGATAATATCTGCCTCACGACAAACAAGATTGAGGCGCCGCGCCACCTCGCACAACAATTCATCTCCCGCCTTGTGGCCCATGGTATCGTTTATCTTTTTAAACTTATCTAAATCTAAAAAAAGTAAGGCAACGGATAATCCATTGAGCTGGGCTGTGTTCAGGGCCTCGTTTAATTTTTCCATCAAAAAAGTGCGGTTGTACAAACTGGTTAACGGGTCACGATAAGCTAAAAACTTCAGCCGAGACTGCAATTTTGTTTGCCGTGTAATATCCCTAATGTGCAGGGTATATTCCGTTATCAACCCATTATTAAGGGGGGTAGTTGTTATGGTGATTTCAGCAGGAAAACTATGCTCTGAAGAACGTTGCAACTGCATTGTATTCCGCCGATTTAACAGCAAACCTTGAGATAAGGTAAACATTTGCTCAAGGCTATCTAAGGCTTGCTGTTGATCTTTCTCAAGCAAGAACATAATAAAAAAATTACGTCCTTGCACATGATGTTTTAAACAGCCAAAAGTACGTTCTGCCGCAGGGTTAAATTCAAGAATATGCCCTTGATGATCAATAGACACAATGCAGTCCATTGATGAATCAAGAATGGCGCTTTTGCGTTTTTCACTCGATTGAAATTGATTAATTGCACTATCTCGTTCACCAATTTCAAGTTTAACGCGGTTGATTACTTGATTGTAGCGGCGGGCGATTTGCCCGACTTCAGTAAACGGCTCTTCCGGTACGGGCGTTGTAAAGTTGCCCTCTTTTTCCTGTTGATGCATGGAACTGAGCAAATCAATGAGTTCAGTATTAGCATTATGTTCACTGACATTTAACCCTCGCTCTTCGTCTTCATTAGAAACGCGCAGGGGCACATAATAATTGAGTAGCCGCATCAACAAGTAACTGATAACAAAACTATAAAAACCAATAACTCCGATGCCCAGTAATTGTGCCCCAATTTGCTGCCATACGCTTAGGTCAGTGCCCAACATACTTGGCGCACCGAAAAATGCCACGGCTAACGTTCCCCATACTCCCGTCATTAAATGAGCAGGAACCACACCTAAGGCATCATCTAATCCCAAACGCACCATCATCTCAGAGCCGTATATAACGATAATGCCTGAAATCATGCCGATTAGCGCGGCCTCAGCAGGGCTCACTGCGTGGCACGATGCCGTAATACCAACGAGCCCACCAATTATGCCGTTTAGCATCTCAGCCACATCGAAATAGCGGTGTTTTACATAATAAAATAATCCTGCAATTAAGCCGCCAAAAAGGGCAGATACCGTGGTATTCAATAATATAATGGGCACTTGCTCGTTCAGATCTAAGGTACTTCCACCATTAAAACCAAACCATCCGAGCCAAATAAGCAGAGTGCCCAACGCAGACATCGGTAGATTGCTCCCTTGTGGCAACCGCAACCCCCTTTGAAAGCGCCCTACTCTTGGGCCAATCACAATAATCGCCGCTAACGCCACCCAGCCCCCAACCGAATGCACGACTGTAGAACCGGCAAAATCGATAAAACCAATAGTTTGCAACCAGCCTGGTTGCCCCATATAGGCAGATGCCCAGGCCCAGTGGCCGGTCACAGGATAAATAACTAAACTTAAAATGAGAGTAATACCAAGATAACCATTGAAGGTCATTCGTTCAGCAACAGCCCCTGAGGCAAGAGTAGCTGCCGTGCCACAAAACATCATTTGAAATAAGAAAAAACAAATTTGCCTGACATTTTGTGTGTCACCAAAAAATAGCTCACTACTACCAACTAGCCCCAGCACGCTATCACCAAACATAAGACCAAAGCCCACGGCCCAAAAAACGGCGGCAGAGACTAAGAAATCGGCGATGTTTTTTGCAGCAACATTGATACTATTTTTACTGCGAGTGCGCCCTGTTTCTAAGCACAAAAAGCCCGCTTGCATTAAGAAAACCAGCATAGTCGACAGCAAAAGCCATAAATTTTGTTCCATATAACCTCTCAAAAACCAAGCGGGAGATGGTATGCACCAGAACAAACCAAGCTTTGGTAAAACAGCAGATATCCGCACTTTAGGAGTGCAGATTACGCAGAAATAGCGCTCACTATTGAATAATTAGGCTCTTATTCAATAGTTAGGCCACAAACGGCATAATCAATTAAGCGTTTGTTATTAAGAGGAAATTCGCTGACTAAATAGGCTTATTGGCGCCTTTTTTTATATATTTTCAATATCGTCGTGGTAGCGTAAATTAATTTGTTTACGTACTTCATCCATCACGCGCATAACATCTAAACTGTCGGCGTGAGGCATCAAGTCACTGCATACCTTACCCTGAAAGATGCACTGCATGGCCGCTTCAATCTGATATTCAAAGCCGTTAACAGGGTGAGTGAAGCGCGCACACTCAACTAATTCACCGTCTTGAAATAATTGCGCTTCTTGTCCTACCCAAAAGTGCTCAGGTAAATGAATTCGGCCTTGCTCTCCCACAAGGGTCATGGTGTTAGTGCATTTTGCCGTAATTGAGCAGCTAAATTGTGACAACTGACCTTGAGCAAAACGCATATTAACTTGGGTGGTTTTATCGATCCCGTTGGCCGCAAGTTGACTGGTGGCTTGCACTTGAATAGGGGTTTGTTCTAATAAAAACTGACTAATACTGATGCTATAGACGCCAAGATCTAACAGAGCACCACCAGCTAATAGCGGGTCATTTAATCGATGTTGGGGTTTGTCAGCAAAGGCAAAACCGATATCGGATTGAATATATTGTAAGGCCCCAATTTTACCTGCTTTCAGCCAGTCTTTTACTTTGGCAAAACAAGGCATAAAACGGCTCCACAAGGCCTCTTGAAATACGAGGCCTTTGGACTGTGACAACTCAATTAAAACCTGAGTTTGGCTTGCATTTATCGTTAGCGGTTTTTCTAACAGTATATGTTTACCGGCTTCAAGACAGGCTTTGGCAATCTGATAATGATGACTATGAGGTGTGGCGATGTAGAGTATATCGACCTCAGGATCAGTAATTAAGTCACTGTATTGATGGTAAATTTTAGAAACCGCAAAACGTTGAGAAAAGGCGGTTGCGCGCTCAGCTGAGCGGCTAGCAATGCCATAGAGCTGTCCTTGTTTCGATTGCTCAAGTGCAGTAGCAAAGGTAGTAGCGATACTACCGGGGCCAATGATGCCCCATTTAATACGTGTCATTGAGGTGCCTTAGTTATTGTTGTTGTGTACTTAAACGATATAACAGCACAGTGGTCTTTTGAATATTCTGTGCAAAGCTTGTCATATCGGCCGTTTCATCTTTTGTGTGACCACCGGTGCCCATTAAACCCAAACCATCAATGGCCATGGTGACATGATCAGACACAAAAGAAATATCGGCAGCGCCAGCATTGCGCGGATTAACCGCAGTCACTTTTGCAAAACCAAGATCAGTGCTTACCTGACTGTACATCTCTAACAAATCCACATTGCCTTGGGTTTGCTGCATCGGAGGATAACCATCATCGAATACCAAGCTGGCATCAGTTTGGGGTAAATGCTCTGCCACAATGGCTTGCATTTTTTCTTTTGTTTCAGTTAATTGGTTTGGAGAAACGGCGCGCAATCCCCCTTTGACCATAGCAGTTTGGGCAACCACATTACTTTTGCCAAAGCTTTCAAATGTAGAGGCAGCCGTTTCTTTAAGGCGGGTTCCCCCTGCCATCACGCCAGGATTAAAACTCAGTAAGGGAATGTCTGACAACTGTTCACGAAAAGCATTCAGAATTCTAGCTAATTCAAAATTGGCACCAAAACCAACCTTTTCGGTAAAAATTTGTGACGAGTGTGCTGCTTGGCCTGTTGTCGTTAAGGTCCAAGCTACCGAACCTCTTCTCGCGGTAACAGCAGTATTAATATCACCGTCAGCATCTTCAAACCCCAGCGCAATATCAGCCCATATTCCCGCGTCAATTAATGCCTGTTTAGATTGAGCCAAAGGCTGGCCACTGGCTTCTTCATCACCGGTTAAGACCACTTTAATATTCATCGCTGACAGCAAGCCATGTTGTTGCAAAACTTGTAACGCAGCCAACATAATGACATTACCGCCTTTCATGTCGGTAATACCGGGGCCAGCAATCGTATTTTGATTGATAATGGTGGCTTGCTGAAAGCTATCGTCCTTGGCAAAGACCGTATCCAAATGCCCTATTAACATTATTTTGGCTGCTGAAGGATGCGTCGCCGATTCGTAGGTAGCCACTAAGTGTCCGGCGCGCTCAAACTCGCTACCGTCAAGCCATTCAGTGGTAAAGCCTAGGGCATCATATTGCTGTTTAAACAGCATGCCAACCTGTTTAACCCCGGCAAAATTTTGTGTACCGCTATTAATATTAACCGCTTCGATTAATAGCGCTTGCGATTGACTAAGCTGCTGGTTTACCGACTCAACTAATTGTTTTTCTACACTGGATTGTGCGTGCGCAATACAGCAAGTAAAGCAACAGTAAAGCATTGCCAAGGAGGCTTTTTTTATCATTATAGGGCGCTCTTATCGGGGACTAAACCTAAATACTACGCTAGCCCTTACCAAGATGCATCCCCACTATTTGGCTAAATTTAATCTGCTAGATGCAAAACAACCGGACAATGATCCGATCCAAAAACATCGTTATAGATTTCTGCATCTTGAATTTTATTGGCCAAACTGGATGAGGTAAGAAAGTAGTCTATGCGCCACCCAACGTTTTTCTCGCGGGCACCCGCACGGTAACTCCACCAACTGAATTTTTGTTGCTCAGGGTAGACGTGGCGGAAGCTATCGATAAATCCAGCCTTCACCAGATTATCTAACCCATCGATTTCTTGTTGAGTAAAACCCGCACTTTTATTGTAATTGGCTTTGGGCCGCGCTAAATCAATGGCTTTATGCGCTACGTTTAAATCACCGCATACTACCACCGGCTTTTGACTCTCTAGCGCTTGCAAATAGCTTAAAAAATCTGCGTCCCATTGTTGGCGATATGCCAAACGTTTTAACTCACTGCCTGAATTAGGGGTGTACACCGTGACCAAGTAAAAATCACTGAACTCGGCACACAGAACTCGGCCCTCTTGGTCGTGCTCTTCAATGCCCATATCCATAGTGACACTCAAAGGTGCCACGCGGGTAATAATACTGGTGCCAGAGTAACCTTTTTTTACCGCAGAATTAGTGAATATTTGATACCCATCGATTTCGGCAAGTGCCACTTGTACCTGCTCGTCTTGCGCTTTTGTTTCCTGTAAACACAACACATCGCAATTCATGTTGGCAAAAGACTCAGCAAACTCCTTGTTCATTGCGGCTCTAATACCATTTACGTTCCACGAAACCAACTTCATTCAAATCTCCAACCAGCTCATCATAATTTAGGCAGGCATTGTAGCGGCAAGAAAATTAAAACCAAGTTGATTAGCTCAAACTCACACTATCGACATGCATTTTTGTGGGGTGATAAATACCAAGGGAGACCTTATCCGGCTTCAACATAGGCCGCTTTAATTAGGGCAAATAACTCTGAGTCAACTTGCGTGATGTCGGTGAGCTGAACTCGGTGGCTGCACATTGTACCAAACGGACCTGAACCTTCTAAGCGCCCAGATATCGCTCTATCATTAAATTTAAGCCCTAAGTCGATCCGTGTTTTGGTGCTTGGCTGAACAAGCGCGAACTGGCGTTTGCGCCTAAAAGACACCGCCGACTTTTTAGCTGAAACATCAACATCATCGGCAAGTTGACTGATGTATTGATGCAATTTTTGATAAATAGGCATCAACGTTTCTTTGCCTTGGTATTGCTGAGCAATTAATTCATCAGCATTCGTACTGGCGGCATCGGCACCTCTAAATTTAAGGGCAATAAAATTTGCATAGCCGTGAGTTAAACCGCACTCACCTTTTAAAAAAGCCATTATCTCACCGTGTTTGCTAACAGGCTGAGCAGCTAATATGGTTTTCCATTGCTGCAGCGTTTTTCCGGTTTTTTCTAATAAACCTTGCTCCATTAATTACTCCTCAATCAATTTATGTAAAAAATATGCGTAATGCTGAACACGCCTTCTGACACATCAGTAAAAATTCACTGTTCGCTTGTCGACCTTGCTTAAGAAAATCGCATAAAACATGCTTTGTTACGTAAAATTAGCGTAAAAACAGCATAAAAACACTACTAATAATTTTAATTTTCGGTAGGATGCCGCGCTATTTTTTCATCCCCATATTCAACTAAAATCAGTAAGAGAGTGAGTTAATGTTTCGTTATTCTTTAATCGCAGTGGCTTTATCGGCCTTTGCTACGCAGTCATATTCTGCCGCATTCCAATTAGCAGAACACAGTGCCTCTGGTCTTGGTCGCGCATTTGCAGGTGAAGCAGCCATTGCTGAAAATGCATCAGTCATCGCTCGCAATCCTGCTTTGATGTCGCAATTTAGCACAAAGCAAGTTTCTATTGCCGCCACTTACGTTATTCCAGATGTCAGCTTAACAGGCGAAAGCGCCCCCGCTTATTCAACGCCAAGCGCCATGAACGATGACAGCATTGCCCCTTCTGCACTTGTGCCTGCGGCTTATTTTGTGATGCCCATTGATAACCAATTCGCCTTTGGCTTGGGTTTGTTTTCTAATTTTGGTTTGGCCACTGAATTTGAAAATGACTACGCGGCTGGCCAGCTCGCCGGTAAAACAGAAATTACCACGGTAAATTTAAATGCAGCACTTTCTTATAAAGTTACTGAACAATTCACTGTCGCCGCTGGCGTGAGCTACGTATATGCTGATGCTCAGATTACTCGTCATGCCGGAGCCGGGTTGCCTGCTTATTTGCAATCGGCTTATGGTTCGACCTTAGGTGTATCAACCAGTGACGAAGCGGTAAATCTAGAAGGTGATGATTATGGTTATGGCTGGAACATTGGCTTTGCCTATGAGCTTGCTCCTGGCCATCGCTTAGGATTGCACTACCGCGCAGCAACCGATATCACCTTCGAGGGGAACTATTCAAATGAATTGCCCAGCGTCATCGGTGGTTTAGCTGGAAGCAGTATTCCAGGTACAGTTGATATTGAACTACCAGCAAGCGCTGAATTCTCAGGTTCACACCAACTAAATGAAGAATTAGCGCTTCACTACAGTGTGTTATGGACGCAGTGGAGCAGCTTTGAATCGCTTGAGGCTTATTCAAACGGTACGCAAGTTTTTGCCAAAGAAGAAGGCTTTAAAAACGCCATGCGTTATGCCCTTGGTGCTGACTATCGCCTAAACAAAGACGTCACCTTACGTGCGGGTATCGCCTATGACAAAAGCCCTGCTGATAAACACATGTCTATCTCTATACCCGACACGAACCGTTTATGGCTCAGTACTGGTGCAAACTACGCGCTAGCTAACGACGCATCGATTGATGTAGGCATTGCGTATTTAAAGGGTGAAAAACAACACTTTACCGAAATGGACAATTTAGGCGGTCAGTGGCAGTTTAAATCTGAAGGCAATGCTGTTCTACTAAGTGCTCAGTACAATATGTCGTTTTAATCGTTAGCATTAAACATTACTACGCCCCGCAAGGTCTTACCTTGCGGGGCTTTTTTATGGCCATAGCCTGATGTTGAACTAAAAATTTGTTTACCCTGCCAATGTCATTGCCCCATCCCCCCTTCGCTTGCAGCGCGTAAGGTAGACGAATTAGTCTACTCAGCCGATTTATTGGTTCTGAAGAAACCTTATAAAAGCTGACACTCGCAACATTTAGTGAATTTTACACCCTAAGTGTTTAAAATTAGTGGATTTTTAAAAGCGACTCGCGCTACTATTTCAGAGCAAAAACCGCTCTCATTGTAACAACAGGAGCCCCAAGGCTCGCAAAATAACGTGGCCTGCAAAGGCTCGATACACGAACACTTATAAAAATAAACATGGAGAGTAAACTGTGACCAAACTCACATCTAGCATAGTACCTTTAACCACCAAAACCCTACTCAGTGTCAGTATAATTATGGCACTCAACGGTAATGCTTTTGCGCAAGAAACCCCAAATCAAGAAGCAGATAACGCAATAGAAGCGATTACCGTTACAGCAACCAAGCGAGCACAAGTCATTTATGAAGTCCCCATCGCTATTAGCGCCTTTAGTGGCGACGCATTGGCAGCTCAGGGTATTACCGACCTAACTGACGTAGGTAAATTCGTTCCTAATCTTAACGTCACTGGTTTTTCTGCTGGCCACACGTCTTCAGCCAACCCCTTTATTCGGGGTATTGGTTTACAAGATCATTTGATTACCACCGATCCTGGCGTAAGCGTTTATGTGGATGGTGTGTATCTGGGACGTCAAGTGGGACAGAACTGGAACCTAAACAATATCGAGCGTATTGAGGTGTTACGTGGGCCACAGGGTACACTCTACGGTCGTAACTCTATCGGTGGTGCCATTAATATCATCACCAAACAACCCGATGCCAAGCCTGTGGCAAAAGTAGTGACCCAACTTGGCACGCGCGGTCGCATGAAAGCCGATGTATTTGTAAATCGTGCCATGAATGATGACTTCTCATTCAATCTGAACGCAGGCTACAACGCGCGAGATGGATTAGGCGAATTCATCAATGTACCTGATGCCGAATATGACGTAGGTGAAACTAAAGACCTCTATGGTCGCCTGTCGGTCAAATACGCGCCAAGCAGCGATTTTAGTTTAGTGTTTACCGCTGATGCCAATGATGGTGAAGGTGGCTTAAGGCCCTACACTACATTAATAGATGAAGTCCCCACTGGGGCCTATTATACAGGTGTTCGATTTGGCGCACCTTTGCCCTCTGGACCTTTACGTAATACCGATGTGGCGGCAGATCCCTACGACAACGCCACCGGCACCAAAGCCATTACAACCGTGAGCAACAAGGCCAGTGGCTTATCACTTACGGCAGATTGGAATTGGTCTGATACGCTAGCGTCAAAAGTTGTGGTCAGTAGCAGAAGCTCTGAGTACAAAGCAGGTCTGGATGATGACGGCACTATCTATGCTCTTGATCATTACCCTGAGCAGGGTGAAGCTGATCAAACCTCTATCGAATTTCAGCTCAATGGTTACGTAGGTGATGTGGACTTTGTTTCTGGTTTGTATTGGTTTAACGAAGAAGGTAGCAACTTACAGGGTGAGGATTCGAGTTTCAATGCCGGTGGCAACTTATTGGATATGAGACAAGAAACCACCAGCAAAGCGGTATTTGTCAACGTGGGATACGATGCAACGGATAGCCTACGAGTATCAGCAGGTTTGCGGTATACCCAAGATGAAAAAGAAGCCAGTGCCAATGTCGGTATTGGCCCCACGTTGGCTAAAGATGATTGGAATGAAGTGAGTTACGATCTTTCGGCTAACTATACCTTAGAAAACGGATTAAACGTTTACGGCACCGTACAAAGTGGTTATCAGTCTGGTCAATTCCCTGCCCGTCCTTATTGTTTATTTGGTGATCCCGCTTGCTTTATCGCCTCTGAAAACATCACGGCGGTAAACTATGAAATGGGTCTAAAGGGCAACGTAACAGAATCTTTTAGCATGAGTATTGCGGTATTTAACACTGAGTTTGACGATTTACCTTATCAAGTCAGCACGACTTCAGAAGGCGGTTTTAATACGACTAACTTAGTGGTTGAACAAACCTCTCGTGGTATTGAATTTGAAAGCACCGCGTATTTCACTGACAACTTCAAACTGCATACCAGTGTTGGCTATATCGACGTGGATGTGAAAGAACAAGACGGTATTAAGCCCGTTGCGCCGCTTTCACCTAAATACACGGCCTCAATTAGCCCCTCTTACGAGTTTGAACTCAGTAACGGTGCCAGCGTAAATATGCGCTTAGACTATTCTTTTCGCGACAAAATGTACGGTGAGCCAAGTTCAGACCCCGGCCGTTTAACGCAAATCGATAGCCGTGAATTAGTCAACGTTGATATTTCATATACCCCTGCAGAGGGTGATTGGAAAGCGTCATTGTATGGAGCTAACATTTTTGACGAACGCTATGACAATGCTCGTTTAAATACAGGCGACTACATCTTAGTGGTGATGAGTAATGACGCCAGCGAGTTTGGTGCACGATTTACCTATAACTTCTAAATATTCCTCTATTAAGGCGACAATCAGTCGCCTTTTTTATTCCACGTTACTTTCGCCCCTGACGATTTTATGTGTTTAGCATTGCCATAAATACGACGCTCGCCCCGTGTTTAAATACGCATTTTGCCCTATACTAGCGCTCCTCAAATTGCCTTTGTTTCTATGGTAATGACTCGTCATTTGAGGTGATTTGAGTATACAATGGCGAAAAATCTACGGAGTTGTTTTAAACATGGCGCAATACGTCTATAGCATGCACCGTGTGGGTAAAGTTGTCCCACCCGGCAAACATATTCTTAAAAATATTTCTTTGAGCTTTTTCCACGGTGCCAAAATTGGTGTCTTGGGTTTAAACGGTTCAGGTAAATCTACCCTGCTGCGCATCATGGCGGGCATCGATAAAGACATTGAAGGCGAGGCGAATCCTCAAGCGGGTTTAAAAATTGGTTACTTACCGCAAGAGCCCAAGCTTGACGAAACAAAAACGGTACGTGGCAACATTGAAGAAGCCGTCGCTGATGTAGCCCATGCCTTAAAACGCATAGACGAAGTGTACGCCGCTTATGCCGAGGAAAATGCTGACTTTGATGCCCTTGCCAAAGAACAAGGTGAATTAGAAGCGATCATTCAATCCAAAGATGGCCATAACTTAGAAAATGCCTTAGAACGTGCCGCCGATGCCCTGCGTTTACCCCCTTGGGATGCAGACGTTAGCAAATTATCAGGTGGTGAACGCCGCCGTGTTGCCTTGTGCCGCTTGTTACTTGAAAAGCCCGACATGTTGCTACTTGACGAGCCCACCAACCACTTGGATGCTGAATCCGTAGCTTGGTTGGAGCGTTTCTTACATGATTACGAAGGTACTGTGGTAGCCATTACTCACGACCGTTATTTCTTAGATAATGTAGCCGGATGGATACTCGAACTTGACCGTGGACAAGGTATTCCGTGGGAAGGTAACTATTCTTCTTGGTTAGAACAAAAAGATGCCCGTTTACAGCAAGAAGAAAAAACCGAAAGCGCCCGTCAAAAATCAATCAAAACCGAATTAGAGTGGGTACGCTCTAATGCTAAAGGTCGTCAATCAAAAAGCAAGGCTCGTATGGCGCGCTTTGAAGAGCTTAACACTGGCGATTACCAAAAACGTAATGAAACCAACGAGTTATTCATTCCACCCGGTGAGCGATTAGGTGAAAAAGTGTTTGAAGTCACAGGTCTTAAAAAATCTTATGGCGACAGACTATTAATTGATGACTTAAATTTCAAAATGCCCAAAGGCGCTATTGTGGGTATTATTGGTCCTAACGGTGCGGGTAAATCAACGCTATTTAGAATGCTCACTGGCATTGAAAAACCTGATGCAGGCACTATCGATGTGGGTAGCACTGTGCAGCTCGCCAGTGTGGATCAGTTCCGCGATCATATGGACGGCAACAACACCGTTTATAAAGAAATATCAGACGATTCCGATATTATCCGCATTGGTAATTTTGAGTTAAATAGCCGTGCTTACTGTGGCCGATTTAACTTCAAAGGGGTGGACCAACAAAAGTTTGTGAAAGACTTATCCGGTGGTGAGCGTAACCGTGTTCACTTAGCCAAGCTACTAAAAGCCGGTGGCAACGTATTGCTTCTGGATGAGCCTACCAATGACTTAGACGTTGAAACCTTGCGTGCGTTGGAAAACGCGATATTAGAATTTCCTGGCTGTGCCATGGTTATCTCGCACGATCGTTGGTTTTTAGATCGTATCGCCACCCATATAATGGACTACCGCGACGAAGGCAAAATTAACTTCTATGAAGGTAATTACACCGAATATGCGGCGTGGTTGAAAGAGACGTACGGTAAAGACGTGGTTGAACCGCACCGTTTGAAATACAAGAAAATCAGCAAATAAGCGGCAGCTACTATGCCAAACAAAAAACGCAAGCTTAGGCTTGCGTTTTTTTTTATATAGGCTCTACACTGAGGGTGAGCGCTACTAAAATTTTCTTTGCTAGGATGAAATGATGTTTTTTAAACGTAAGAAAAATACCGAACAATCAAATGCTAAAGTCACAAATTCCGCGTCATTAATCATTTCGAGTAAAGAAATAAGCCCCGAAAAACTAAGCAGCCTTAGTTTCGCCGAAGGCACAAGTTTGGTTCTTGCATATGTCTCGCCTCATTGTAATTTTGAGCAGGTCTCACGAAGTCTCAAACAAGCGATGCCGTTTGCTAAACACCTAATTAGTATTATGACGGCCGGTGAATTAGGTGGCAAAACGAGTCTTTATCACGATACCCCTGATCGTTGGGATACCATTTTACTGCAAAGTTTTTCAAAAGGGATGTTGTCTCAGGTTTCAGTTCATTCGGTAGATTTGCATAGCGCCGATATTAAAGCGGGTCATCCCACATTTAGCGTCAAACAACGAATTGAAAAAATCCAACAGCAACTTAGGCAAATACGCTTGCCATTTGATATTCACAGTGACGATACACTTGCGCTTACTTATTTTGATGGCGTAACGGCCAGCGAAGATTTTTTTACTCAAGCCCTGTATCAAAGCAAAAGCTTCCCCTGTTTTTTTGTTGGTGGTAGCGCCGGCGGAAAATTAGATTTTAAAGTGGCCGATTTAAGCTTAGACGGCCAATTACAAACCAACAAAGTGGTTTTGTGTTTTTGTAAATTATCAGCAGAGTACCGTTTTGGCTTAATGAAAAGCCATAACTTCGAGCCGACCGGCCTGAGTTATACCGTGGTTGATTTTGACCCCTTGACTCGAACCTTGCATTCTGTGCTTGACCACAACATGGAAATTAAACCGCCCGCTGAATTTCTCAGTCAGCATTTCAAATGCTCCATCGGCCAACTCGAAGAAAAATTAGTCAACTACTCCTTCGGTATTGATATTGAAAAAAGTATTTACATACGCTCTGTTTCAAAAGTGAATGAAGACGGTAGCATTCATTTTTTCAGTGATCTTAGCTTTGGTGAAAACCTGCTGTTGGTTAAAGCAAAAGACTTTGCTGAGTCAACCCAGCGAGATTACAAAAAATTCATGGAAGGAAAACCGTCGCAAGCCGAAACCATCATTGCCAACGATTGTATTTTACGACGGGTAAACAATCCTAATGCACTGAATAAAGTGAAAACGTTCGATGGCGTTGGCGTGTGTGGTTTTTCTACCTTTGGAGAATTCCTCGGCACTCACCAAAATCAAACGTTAACTGCCGTCGCCTTTTTTAAAGTCAAACCTAATGAAACGTTTTATGACAACTACGTCACCAACTTTCCATTTCATTTGGCATCGTTCTCCAGTTATCACCTGAGCACTCAACTGGTCAGTAGCCAAAAAATTGGTGAACTGCAATCCAAACTTATTCACCAAAGTGAAAAATTTCGTCCCTTATTAGAACAATCCACAGAAGAGCTGAGATTCGTTGCATCACAAGCAAGTATTTCAGGCAGTAAACAATTAGAAATCGGTAAACAGTTTGTCGACTTTATGACTCGTATCAGCCAACAAGAGGGACAACGTGCCTCTTTAACAGCAGGTATGGAGCAGCTCAAACTCAGCGCAGAAAAAATTGTTAACATTATTCAATCAATTGGCGGCATCGCTGAACAAACTAATTTACTGGCACTTAACGCGGCAATTGAAGCCGCTCGAGCAGGTGAAGCGGGCCGGGGGTTTGCAGTGGTTGCTGACGAAGTAAGGGCCTTGTCGAAGCGTACCCAGTCAAGCCTTAAAGAAACCGGAGAAACCATTGATGGCGTATCGGTCTCCATCAAAGGGATCTCACAGGCTATCGATAACATTAACAATTTATTGGTTGAAATTGAAACCAGTTCAAAATCCCTAAACCAAGATCTCAATGACTTGTCTGTTTTATCTAAAGAATCAACACAAAGAGCCAACCAAGGAATAACCAGAGCCGACGATGCCAATGTGCAAATGAACACCATTGAGCATGAGATCCAAGTTATTCAAAGTTTGAACAAAATTGCCAATAAACGAAAAGAATAAAACACACCGCTATGCAGCAAATTTAATGATTCACGCGGCGCTGAATTTGCTGTGCCATCCCCCTTTTTTAACTACAGCCCTGCAGCAGCCAGCCACCGTACTAATTTGTGTAAAGCCTACGTAATTTTGCTGTAAAGTTTACACTCAAACATCCAATCTCAACGCACCATGGCTCTGCAAGCCTTTAAAAATAAGCCTCTACCTCTGGTCTACTATTTGCAATCAAATAGGTGTGATTAAAGACTACCGTAAACAGTAGAGTAAAAACACTTAAACAAGAGGCACACTTATCATGAAATTATTAAATGCAAACTTTTTAAAAACCCTAGCACTTGGTCTGGTTATGCTTGTTGGCTTGGCAGGCTGCGCAACAATGGAAGGTGCAGGTGAAGATATCGAAAGTGCGGGTGAAGCAGTGCAAGATGCCGCTAACTAAGTTTCAGTTCGTATTGATTTAAGGCCAATTATTGGCCTTTTTTTATGTCCCTTTGGAAAAAGGAAGTCAACCAACATGTTGTAAGGTTTAGGTCTGACATACTGTGTTACAAAGCTTGTGGGTCTTTGGTTGCCCCCAATTCAGGCCCGCCTGCTGCTGGTAAATCTATCCTTTTCTCCAATAATCAATAGTTTAATTAACAGCTAATGAGGCGTTGTCTGCACTGCGGCTTGTAAACCTTTGCGCTTTTAAGGGGGCGTGCTAGCTCGGGCTATTTTCGGTAATTGAGCACTTCACCAACGCGTGCTAGAGTGCCGCTCCGTAAAAATAATTAAACCGTAAACGAAATAAAACGGTGCTTATGCGATGGAGTAACTATGCGTAAAGCTCTTCTAACCACGGCGATCAGTGCCGCTTTGACAATCTCAGCCTGTTCCCCTTCAGCTTCCACCGATGCTGTTAATCAGCCACAACAAGCAGGCGCTATGCAAAACAAAAACACGAATATTTTTATGAGCCCAAGTCCGCTATTTGACCAAGCTCCTCAGTTTGACAAAATTACGATGGCGGATTATTTGCCGGCTTTCACTGAAGGCATGGCACAACAACAATCTGAAATAACCCGCATCGCGAATAATCCCGAAGCCGCGACGTTTGACAATACCCTAGTAGCGATGGAGCGTTCTGATACCTTGCTTAAGCGTGTTTCTCAGGTATTTTTTCCTTTATCAGGTGTCATCTCTACCCCTGAATATCAAAAAATTGAAGCAGAATTAGCCCCCAAGTTATCGGCGCATTCAGATAATATTTATTTAAACCCGAATCTGTTTGAGCGAGTTGCAGCGATTTACGCCGAAAAAGCCGCCTTAAATGCAGAAGATCAACACTTGGTTGAATTTTATTACAATGAATTTTTGCGGGCTGGCGCTAAATTAACTGACGCAGAAAAAAACCAAATGCGCGCCATTAACGAACAGATTTCTACGCTGCAAACGGAATTTTCACAAAACCTCATGGCCTCTTTTAAAAATGATGTGATCATCGTTGAAGACAGAGCCTTGCTCGCAGGTTTATCAGACGCTGATATCAATGGTTTAGCCGAAGCGGCCCAAGCCGTTGGTAAAGAGGGCTATTTGATCACTCTGGTTAATACGACTCGCCAACCCATTTTATCCAGTTTATCTAATCGTGAAATGCGTCAAAAAGTTTGGCAAACCTCAGCTAATCGCGCCATGGACAGTAATGGTCCGGTATTATTAGCGTTAGTTAAATTACGCGCGCAAAAAGCCAGTTTATTGGGTTATCCCAATTGGGCGAGCTATGCCACGGCCGATCAAATGGCCAAAGAGCCAAACGCTATTTTCGCTATTCTTGACGACCTCGCCCCTCAAGCACTCGCAAAAGCTAAAATTGAAGCGGCTGATATTGAAGTACAGATGAAAGCGGATGGAATTGATGGGCCAGTGCAAGCGTGGGATTGGGCTTACTATGCGGAAAAAGTCAGAAAGGCCAAGTTTGACCTGGATGATAGCCAAGTCAAACCATACTTCGAGCTCAATTCCGTACTAGAAAATGGTTTGTTTTTCGCGATGGAAAAGTTTTACGGCATTCACTTTAAAGAACGCACGGACTTACCGGTTTACCATGAAGATGTGCGCCTTTTTGAAGTCTTCAATGAAGATAACAGCAGCATAGGTTTATTTTATTTTGACCCCTATGCTCGTGAAGGAAAGGGCGGTGGTGCATGGATGGATGCCTTTGTGAGTCAGAGTTATTTACTTGATGAAAAACCAGTGGTGTTCAATGTACTCAATATTGTTAAACCGACCAGTGGTCAACCTACTCTGCTGTCTTTTGATGAGGCCACCACACTGTTTCATGAGTTTGGTCATGCTGCCCATGGTTTGTTTTCAGAGGTGAAATACCCCAGCTTAGCGGGTACTTCGACTGCCCGTGACTTTGTTGAGTTTCCTTCACAATTCAATGAAGATTGGGATATCGAGCCAAGCGTTATTGCTAACTATGCCCTACACGATAAAACGGGCGAAACCATTCCACCAGAGTTGCTCGAGCGGGTGCTCGACTCAGTAAAATTTGGCCAAGGTTACGACACAGTTGAATATTTAGCCGCCGCTCTACTTGATATGGAATGGCACATGCTCAGCGCTGATACAAACATAAGTGATGTCGCTAGTTTTGAGCATCAAGCCCTTGCCAAACATGGCTTAGATTACGCCCCTATCCCGCCACGCTATAAATCGGCTTATTTTAGTCATACTTTTGCAGGGGGCTACTCTGCTGGCTACTACGCCTATTTATGGACTGAAGTATTTGCCGCAGATGCGTTTGCCCACATTCAAAACAAAGGTGGTATGACACGAGAGAACGGCGATGATTTCCGTCAGAAAATTTTGTCTATCGGTAACAGTAAAGACTTAATGCAAAGCTATACCGAATTCAGAGGTAAACAACCCAGTACCGATGCTTTATTAAAACGCCGTGGTTTGATTCATTAAGCCCTGTTCGCGCTAAGTTTTACAAAATACAGCCCCACA
The DNA here is from genome assembly GCF_030730205.1 of Paraglaciecola sp. GTDB lineage: Bacteria > Pseudomonadota > Gammaproteobacteria > Enterobacterales > Alteromonadaceae > Paraglaciecola. Next base: position 21,808 of record NZ_JANQVQ010000068.1, on the reverse strand, counting down.
TCATTGGGGCTTTTTTCTGCCGTTTATGACTCGGATGCAAGCCTGTCAGACGAGCCACAATATATCATCGACACACTTTCAAATTATCGGCACTATAGGTGTTTTAATCAGTAATATCAGATCGATAATGACAGATCACCTTTCACGATTAACCGAAGTCTTCAACGATGAAGAAGACGCACGAGTCTGTAAAGACATTAGCGAAGATGCCTGCAAGGTAGTTCGCGGTAATTTTACCTTGATTTTGTGTAGTCAGTTTTTTAGTAAATTAGCGGATGCCTTGGCGAGTGCTAAGGTTGTTTTGCCGTGGTTGATGACCAGTATCGGTGCGCCGGTGTTTCTGAGTGGCTTGTTGGTTCCGATACGAGAGTCAGGCTCACTTATTCCACAACTGTTTATCGGTGGTGTTATCCGTCGTTTCGCTCAACGCAAGACCTTTTATGTGTTAGGTGCCTGTATTCAAGCTCTTAGTATCGCGGGAATGGCGTGGGTAGTATTGAACCTACGGGACTTAACCGGTGGTTTAGCTATTATTGCATTGTTGTCTGTTTTCAGTCTGGCCAGGGGCCTATGCTCAATTGCGTCTAAAGATGTATTAGGCAAAACCATTGCTAAACAAAAACGAGGTAGCCTGTCAGGGTATGCAGCCACAGCGGCGGGCGCTATTGGCATGGTCGTAGGTTTTGTCTTGCTTTTTGATCTTAATATGCAAGAAAATTTACCGTGGTTATTGGTAGGCGCCGCAGCCTGTTGGTTTATATCCGCTGCGCTTTATCAGCTGGTTAGGGAATTTGATGGTGAAACCGAAGGCAGTGACAACGGTTTTTTACATGCCCTAAAAAGCCTTAATATAGTCAAAGACGATAAGGAATTTAGGCAATTTGTCATTACCCGCTGTTTACTAATGAGTTCTGGCTTAAGTGCTCCCTATTTCATTATTTTAGCGCAGTCCAATCAGCAAGATAACCACTACACAAATTTGGGCTTATTTATCGTAATCAGCGGCTTAGCCAGTTTTGTTAGTGCATCTGTGTGGGGTAAGTTAGCCGACAATTCTAGTCGCTGCGTTATTGTGATTACTGCACTACTTGTCACTTTATTGTGCCTAAGTGGTGGTGTTATAGATGCATTAGGTCTATCAAATAATAGCTGGTTGGTGATGTCTTTATTTTTTCTATTGTCCGTGACTCATCAAGGCGTCAGATTAGGCCGCAAAACCTATTTGGTTAATATGGCTAACGGTAATCAACGTACCCGCTATGTGGCGGTGAGCAATACCATCATCGGATTTTTACTTCTGCTCCTGGGTTTACTCAGTGCGCTATTGGCGCAATTTTCACTGACGGCAGTGTTTGCAATATTTGCATTATCTAGTGCTTCAGCGTTGTGTATTAGTTTGCAAATGAAAGACGTTTAAGCGACAACAATGTGAAGGCATAAAACAATACAAAACGGTCAAAAACCGTTATGCTCATAGTATTCAATTTGATAGGTGCTCACAAAATGGAACGTAGACATTTTAACAGAGTCCCCTTTTGTACTGAGGCAACTCTCTTCACTGCAGGTATACAATGGCAGACGGAGATCATTGATCTTTCATTTAAAGGCGCCCTACTTAACGTGCCTGCGGGTGCCCAATTAAAACCGGGTGACGAAATGACATTATCCTTTACCTTGCAAGATTCAAGTACATCTATCGTTATGCAGGGTCACATTAGCCACATCGATAAAGAACAAATAGGCTTTCACTGCACCTTGTTAGATATCGATAGTGCCACTACCCTGCGCAGCCTTATCGCGCTTAATCTCAGTGACGAGCATCTGTTGCAACGGGATCTTGCCGCTTTACTCCGGGGCTAAAAACTGATTTAGCCTCTCTGCAATTCTTATTGTCGACAAATAAGGGGGTAAAACGGTAGATATGCTAACGCTTGGATTTGCCTATTTTCCTATCCTTTTGCTGATTTATTTAATGAGCAAAAAGAATAACTTACCCGCCAATTACGCTTTGCCACTATGCGCGGTGGTTGCCTATTTTGTTGTATTGCTGATGTTTGGCCAAGACTTCACTTTGGTGAACGCCAACGTAGTCGCTGGATTATTAAAAGCATGGACACCCATTCTTATCATCGCGGGGGCGATTTTTCTGTTTCGCTGTATGGAAGAGACGGGTGCCTTAGATATTATTCGGCAATGGCTAAATCAAATTAGTAGCAACCCTGTTGCGCAATTGATGATCGTTGCTTGGGCCTTTGCATTTTTAATTGAAGGGGCCAGTGGTTTTGGCACCCCCGCGGCCATTGCCGCACCAATATTAGTTAGTCTAGGCTTTCCAGCCTTACGGGTAGCAATATGCTGCCTTATTTTGAATTCTATTCCGGTGACATTCGGCGCCGTTGGAACCCCGATTTGGTTTGGTCTTTCTCTTGTCGACCTCCTTCCACAACAACTTGCTGATGTTGGCTGGAAGTCAGCACTTATCAACACCAGCGTTGCCCCGTTTATTGTGCTGATTGCCTTATCGTTGGTACTGAAGCAAAAACGTCTCCTATGGCAAAACGTAGGTTTTATTTTACTTTCAACCTTTGCTTGTACCTTACCCTACTTAGCATTGAGCCGAATAAGCGTTGAATTTCCTTCCTTGCTCGGCGGCTTACTTGGCTTAGTAATCACCTTACTATTAGCAAAGTATAAAATCGGCTTGTCTAAAGGGCCTGAAGCCATTGAGGTGCAACCACAAAGTAACATATCGTTTTACGTATTGTTCAAGGCTAGCTTTCCTCTATGGGGAACGATATTGGTTTTGGTGCTGACCCGCATTCCCCAGTTAGGGCTAAAACCTTTGTTACAACTTACCGAACCGGCCTGGCATATTAATTTAGGCATTATGGGAGATTTCAGTATTAGCGCGGCCTTAGTGCTTAATCTGCAACATATTTTAGGCACTGCAGTCACATGGCAGCATAGCGTTTTGTACGTACCATCCTTTATTCCTTTTTTAGTTGTCGGCACGCTGAGCCTTGTGTGGTTTAGAAAAAAGGCTTTTCTTAGGGTTATTCAACAAACCCAAACAAGTATGTTAAAACCGGTCATTGCCTTGATGGGCGCTCTGGTGTTTGTCAATTTAATGATGCTGGGTGAGCAAGCGTCTGCGGTTAATCAAATTGGTCGACACTTGGCGAGTTTGGGTGGACAACATTGGCCTTGGTTCGCTCCATTTTTAGGCGCCTTAGGGTCCTTTTTTTCAGGCTCAGCCACCGTTTCTAACCTGACATTTGCTACAGTGCAACAAATCATTGCTACCGAGCAAGGCCTTGATGTCAGCACTATTTTAGCAATGCAATCGGTAGGGGCAGCAATGGGCAACATGATTTGCATAAACAACATTGTAGCGGTCGCCTCTGTTTTATCCCTCACTCATCAAGAAGGATATATCTTAAAACGGACTGCTTTGGTGGTGCTCATCTATGGCCTATTCGCTGGTGTGGTAGGACTTTTTTTAACTTGCCCGGTGCTTTAACCCCCATCATATAAGCGTTGCAACACAACTGGCTTCGCAGACAATCACCTTATAGAGCTTCTAAGGCCTCACTTAAACGTGATACACCGACTATTTCAATCCCAGCTATTTTTTGTTTTGGCACATTGGCTTTAGGCACAATAGCACGTTTAAAACCGTGCTTGGCCGCCTCACTTATGCGTTCTGAGCCGTTCGGAACAGGGCGAATTTCCCCTGCCAACCCCACTTCGCCAAAGGCGATTAACTCTTTATCTAGGGGTTTATTCCGAAAACTCGATACAATAGATAATAGAAGCGCCAAATCTGCACTGGTTTCTGCCACTTTAACGCCACCTACCACATTGGCAAATACATCTTGATCATTCATTTGGACGTTGCCATGACGATGCAAGACAGCGAGTAACATGGCCAAGCGATTTTGCTCCAAACCCACCGCGACTCTTCGAGGATTTGCCATCTGTGAATAATCCACCAGCGCCTGAATTTCCACTAATAATGGACGCGTCCCTTCCCACACCACCATCACGATGCTTCCGGGAGACTGCTCTTCGCCGCGACTCAGAAATATCGCCGAAGGGTTGCTGACTTCCCGTAAACCGCGCTCCGTCATGGCAAAAACGCCTAACTCATTCACCGCACCAAAGCGATTTTTTTGACTGCGTAAAGTGCGATAGCGACTATCACTCTCTCCTTCGAGCATCATTGAACAGTCAATACAATGCTCCAAAACTTTCGGACCGGCTAAGCTACCGTCTTTGGTTACATGCCCTACCAAAAACATCGCAATATGATGTTGTTTGGCAAAACGGGTTAAATAAGCGGCACTTTCACGCACTTGCGACACACTGCCCGGCGCTGATTGGACCTCAGCCACTTGCATGACTTGAATTGAGTCAATCACCATGATGTCAGGTTTGTGCTGCAGCGCTAATTCGCAAATAGTGTCGATATTCGTTTCGGCCAGTAGCTTTAACTTATCTTTTGCTAAGCCCAATCGCTCTGCCCGCATCGCAACTTGTTGCAAAGATTCTTCACCTGTTACGTATAGTGCGCTTCGCCCTGCCGCCATTAAACACATGACTTGCAGCAAGAGGGTACTTTTGCCCGCACCCGGCGAACCGCCTATCAACATGGCAGAGCCAGGCACAATGCCCCCCCCTAGAACCCGATCAAGCTCTTTAAAACCAGAAGAAATCCGTGGCAACGCTTGTAAATCAATGTCTTGTAAATTTTCGACTTGCGCCAGAGTTTGCCCCGAATAACCGCCACCTTGCCTCACGGCAGAACTTTTAGCGGATGAGACCACAAACTCAGTGATAGTATTCCATGCCTGACAATCATTGCATTGCCCCTGCCAGCGGGGAAATTCTGCTCCGCAGTCAGAACATACAAAGGAAGTCTTACGTTTTGCCATGATAATAAGTACTCAATACAGGTTGATTATCATCTATAGGTTGGCGTATTTTAGATTGCTAAAGGACGCAAATTAAATGGACGATTTACAAGGTTTTTCAACTATTTAGTTTACTGGCCGATAAACACATTTAAAGCACATTCTAATGCATTAACCCTACGTCAAGATGATATGAGCCAAGACCTAGAAGAATATCACGAAATTATTGAAGCACTGAAGCCAATGATCAATGAACCTGAATTTAATCAGGTGTTGTTGCAAGTTGCAGCGAATGTGCCACCACAAAAGCGTTTTTTACTCAAGATGGAGCTAAAACGTTTAGCCAGACCGTGTATTCGATTAATTGACTTACGGGGTTTAGTTGACGGGAAGTGCCAGTTGTACACGCATGAAGGTCGAGACCATTACCTCGATGAAATCGCCATAGAAACCTTAGAGAGGCAGGTGAGAATATTTGGCGAATACACCATTGGGGTATACGAAGCGGTCACCAATACTGAAAATAACTTCAGGGTGATGCATAGAAAAGAACAACAATTAGCCAAGCAAAAAAAAGCGCAAACTGCGCCTCAGGCCATCAAAAAAGAGTTTTATTTAGCGCCACTCATTGAATTTGGCAATATTCCTCAACGTGCTGAAGAGCGCATGAATTTTTCTGTCAATATCGAAATATTTAATGATGCCAACAAAAGCATGCAGGCAACCACGATTGATATTTCAGTCAGTGGCTTAAAAGTAAAAGTAGGGAAAGAGCATTTAGTTAAAGTAGGTGAAAAACTCACTGTGCAATTCAGAGGGCTTGAAAAAGAGTACTCCCTTGATAAGCGCCAAGGCATTGCGTATACCGTTGGCAGTATTGAACGAGCCAAAGATGATCAACGCTTAAACTTACAAAGGGTACAAGATGCACCTAACCCCACATTTGATAAGTTTTTTGAGAGTTTTATTCACGGCAATAAACGCCGTTATAAGGTGAATTTAGACAACACCTTTCAGGCAATTCAAAACAAAACCTACGAGCAATATTATATTCCTAACTTTACCTCTATTCCGGTATTTATCGAAAAGAGTGAAAAGGGCTATCATCCCAAATACGCCTTAGCCAATGACTGTAATCGCGAAGAAATTCAATATTGGGCAAACGAAATTCAAGATCTTAAGATTGGCTACTTATTATCAGATGCGCGTATCAAACACTGCTTATCTTTACCCAAAGGTCAACAAGAGACCTTTATTTATGTGTTTAATCATGTCAAAGGCGACAAAATTTATTTCTATTCGGCCACAATACAAGAGCTTGATGCTGCCCCCCATCTTAAACATCTCTTTTTTGCCTATGGTTCGCGTAAAGTCAGTTGGCGTATTTATAAATTACAACTGACCGATATTTCGCCCGAGCAAAGCTATCAACCTTTGTCTATTGCCAATACCATTAACGAGTCAGTAAAAAGGCAAAATCAAAAACCCGCACCGCGTTTGATGTCACGTTTAAAAAATATAAGTCATGTCGCCTTATTAACGAATATCACTGACGACACCAGCACCGAATATTATCAACGTTTAAAAATAAGTCGTGACCAACTTCCTCAGTTAAAAATGTTTGGCCACCCTCGCAATCGCTTACCCGACACAGTGACGGTGTATCGTTTTAAATATTTTAACCAACGACGAGAAACGCGATTTTTGTTGCGCACTCCCATCACAGTGAATATTGATGGACATAATTACGAAGGAAACACCGAAGATTTTTCTACCCAGGGCCTGCGTATCGAGTTAGATACTCCCTTTAAATCCAAAGAAAATAGCTTAATCAAAATCACGTTTCCAAACTTACAGAAAGTCACCACAAAATATGCATTAGCAGATTTGCCTTACTATGTTCGTCAGCTGTCTAGAGATAACAGCGTGCTGCACCTACAGGCCTTAGTGAACGAACACAACACTACCGCTAAACACTTTTTTGATGCGCTTATAAAAGCTAACCGCTCTAAATTACGGGCTTATCGTGACGAAGAAGAAGTACCTGGCATTGGTGAAGCGCTGCGCAACATTTACGCCCGAAATGTGATGAACGTAGCGTATTTTTTACGTAAAGAAGATATAGATTTTGTGCCCGACGCTACCGCAACTTGGGCCACTACCAATCGCCTAACGAATTTGTTGCACTATAAGTCAGAAAGCGGTTTTTTAAATCTTTATCCCTTATATCGCAACACCATGAGTAAACACGATTTTATTCCCAGCGCCATGCATAACTTAAAGCCCAACGAAAAACCCATTATGCGTGAGGTGTTTGTCGCCTTTGATCCAAGTAAAGAGCAGTTAAGTGATGCCATAAAAAGCTTGGTATCAGAGCAATTTATTAAACATGAAAAACGCCGCGAATTTATTTCCCAAGCCTTGTTACACGGGCAATTTATCGCCTTAAAAGTATTTGTTGCAAAAACGGGGCGCCCAGATATTGAAAAAATGCAGTCAGAATTAAATTACGTCGGCGTTTATGCCCTGCATAAAGCCAAACAACTGGAAGAAAAGCTGTGGAGTGTGACCGGTGTTGGCGATTTAGTCGATGTAACGGATGAAGTAATGCGACGTTACGAATTTAGCGAAGAAAAAATTGCCGATAATCATAAATTTCCAGTCACCCACAAAATTCAGAAAGTCGGCATTGAGCAATTGTTAAGAAGTTAAAAAACAGGCTTTACAACCTACTCGCGCCAAACCAGTTTGACGTAATTAGGCTTAGAGAGATGTAGGCCTTAAAACGTATCGCTGACTGAAAGTGCGGCGCTACCCAAGAGTTCTCTAGCCCGTTTGTTTTGGTCATCATTTTTGGTTTGTACTATAACCGTCCATTGATGATTGTTGGTCGCTTGGCGGGTTTTATTGATAACACCATCATGGTCAGGGCGTAAGGTCATTAAACCCGCAAGCATTAAGCCAAGAAATGTGCCTCCCATCGCCAGGGCAATAAAAACCATCACTGGACTGGAGGTGGTGAGCGCTGGACCATATTGACTCAAAATAGCCGCGACAATCAATCCAAGTGCTAAGCCAACCGCGCCGAATCTTAAATGAGATGTTATGAGCGTACGACCAATACCTTTGTCGTCGGGTTCAACCTTTTGCGCAAAACTCTCATCCTTGGGTACGACTAAAGCGACTTCTTCTGCAGTAAAATCCCCCTTACTTTTAAGCAGGTTGACTGCCGCCTGAGCACTCGACTCTTGTTCAAATACCCCAGCCACTTTACCTGGGTGTTTTTCATCATTTACCGTTAATACCATGACTGTTCTCCTTAAATTAGATTTATTTGATGGCATTTAGCCACACATTCAAATCTGTTGAACAAGACAGTTTGCAAGGTAGATGCCAGAGTACTACCACACGCCTAGTTAACCTTATAGGCTGGATAAGCGATAACAGTTGGTGCTATTAGCCCTAGGTTAAGGTCCGGTTTACAACGAGTAAAGGGTCAAGGTGATTGATCATCAAAGTTGAAATTTCGACAAAAGATAGGATGAAAAAGTGAAAAGTTTGCTGCGATAGGTAAAAATTACACTGCACATTTAGCAGCCCACTGCCTTTTACATTTATAAGGCAGTCGCTGCTAAAGCTAAAACAGGATTACGCCCCGAGAATCCACAGAAGCGTATCTAAACCACCACGGCGAATCGCTATGTCTGCTTTTTCTCTTACAATAGGTTTGGCGTGCAAAGCAACACCTAAGGCAGCGGCATCCATCATGACTAAATCATTTGCGCCATCGCCCATTGCAATGGTTTGACTGTGGGGAATTGACCATTTGTCTGCTAACGCGAGTAAGGTGTGCGCTTTTACTTGGGCATCAACGATATCGCCGTCCACTTTCCCCGTTAATTTACCGTCGATGATTTCAAGCTTGTTGGCCATTGCGGCGTCAAGCTCTAGGCGCTCTGCCAAATAATCAGCAAAATAAGTAAAGCCACCGGATGCAATAGCAACCTTCCAATTATAGTGTTTTAGCACCTTAACTAAATTAGCAACGCCAGGCATTAAAGGCAGGGCATCACGCACTGTTTGTAAGATGCTTTCATCGGCATCGGTTAAACACGCTACACGGGTACGCAAACTTTGGGCAAAATCTAACTTTCCTTGCATAGCTTGTGCTGTCACCGCTGAAACTTGTTCACCTACACCAGCCAGCATTGCAATATCGTCGATACACTCGCAAGCAATAACCGTACTATCCATGTCCATAAGCAACAAACCCGCCGCGTCTAAACTTGGCTTTTGCTTTACCAAGCACAGTTCCACACTAAAACGGTTTGCGATGCGTTCACATTGCTGTTTAAGCTCATCGTCATTCACTACAGCCACTTTGGCCGCGAGTGCAAAATCTTGTTTGCCGTCCACTTTTACCACATACCAATAGGCAATATTGAGTTGGGCGTTTAACTGCTCGCTGAGCTGCGTTATTAATTGTAGATTCAAACCTTCGGTAAATACCACTAAGGTTTGCTCATCAGGCTTTGTTTTAAATACCGTGTTACTGCCCTCTTGCTCAATGCTGCCAGCTACAGCGGCAGAACTAATGAGCTGCAAATTTGTCAGTGTAAACTGAGCTAAGCCCTGCTCCACTAGCTGCGTTAAAAATGCGGATGACACTAACTGCGAGGGTGTTAACGAAAGTACAAACACAAATACACGATCCTTAAAAAGTAGCTCAGCTTACGAGCCAATAAATACGCTAGCGACTTACAGCTAGGTGTGATGCTGAGCATGTTAACCAAAGGGCTGAGGATTTTCTATCTACCTTTTAGTTCAGTTATGAGTTACCTATGCTTTTTAATATTGAAGGTTAAGCACTGGCCTGTGCTGAGATGCTCGCTATTTAAGTTGAATTCCCACTCAACGTGCGCAACCATAGGCGCATAAACAATAATATAAACTAAGCAGTTTTCCATAAGTTGTCCCTATGAGCCTCGCCTTGCAACCCATCGCTGTTATTCGTACACCCTACAAACAAAAGTTTGCCATCCCTCGACAGCCTGGCCTAGCCAAACATACCGAAGGATTTATCGAGTTTTTAGCTGAATATGCCGATCCTAATTGTTTAAGGGGAATTGAGCAGTTCAGTCATTTATGGCTTATTTTTCAATTTCATCAAACAGCAGAGCAAGGTTGGTCGCCCATGGTTCGCCCGCCTCGCTTAGGTGGGAATAAAAAACTTGGCGTATTTGCCACCCGCAGCACGTTTAGACCCAACAATATGGGCTTGTCGGTAGTGGAATTTGTCAGAGTAGAACACCACCAAGGGAAGTTAACATTGGTGGTCAGTGGCATGGATTTACTCGATGGCACCCCTATATTAGACATAAAGCCTTATGTGCCTTACGCTGACGCCTTACCCCATGCCACTGGGGGATTTGCCCAAAGCCAGCCTGAACTAGTGCAAGTCGACTTTAGCACTAAAGCGGCAGCGCAATTAGCCCATTGGCAGAACCTCTATCCCAACTTAAAGGCTACGATCAACGATGTATTAGGGCAAGATCCCAGACCGGCCTACCACGGTAAATCACAGCAACATAAGGTGTATGGCATGAGTTTGTATGACTTAAATATTCAATGGCACGTCATAGACGACAAGTGCCAAGTCATTGATATTCAGCAAAACCCATAATTAGGCTATTTTTGCCTTTAGCCCTTGGGTTGCTGCTGATAGAATAGCCGCCGTTTTTTCAATCCTTTATGTGAGATACAGAACCGCATGCGCACAAGCCAATATTTATTAGCAACTCAAAAAGAAACCCCCGCTGATGCAGAAGTCATTAGTCATCAGTTAATGTTAAGGGCAGGTATGGTGCGCAAGGTCGCAGCGGGTTTATATAACTGGCTTCCTACGGGCTTACGAGTGTTGAACAAAGTGGCAGAGATTGTGCGTGATGAAATGAACAAAGCCGGCTCTATCGAAATTCTAATGCCAGTAGTGCAACCTGCTGATCTATGGCAAGAATCAGGACGCTGGGAGCAATATGGTCCAGAGTTATTGCGTATAAAAGATCGTAATAGCCGTGATTTTGTTTTGGGCCCGACTCATGAGGAAGTGGTAACCGCCTTAATTAAAAACGAAGTAAGCAGCTATAAACAGCTTCCCTTAAATGTGTATCAAATTCAAACGAAGTTTCGTGATGAAGTGCGCCCCCGTTTTGGCATTATGCGCGGTCGTGAATTCACCATGAAAGATGCGTATTCATTTCACATGGACCAAAACAGTTTAGAGCTCACCTATCAAGATATGTATCAAGCCTACTGCAACATATTTGAGCGGATCGGCCTTGATTATCGTCCTGTTATTGCAGACACCGGTTCAATCGGTGGGACGGGCTCACACGAATTTCATGTACTGGCAGAATCAGGTGAAGATGATATCGCCTTTAGCACGGTTTCAACTTATGCTGCCAATATTGAAATGGCTGAAGCACTTGCCCCTGCTGGTGAGCGCCCTGATGCACAACAAGAACTCAGCAAGGTCGCTACCCCAAAACAGCGCACTATCGAAGAAGTGTGTGCCTATTTAGATGTTAGTGCGGCTCAAACAGTGAAAACCCTTATTGTACTCGGTACACCAGATGAGCAAGGTAAACAAGGTTTAGTCGCTTTGGTCGTGCGTGGTGATCATCAATTAAATGAAATCAAGGCAGAAAAACAGGCGGGCGTTTTTAGCCCTTTGACCATGGCAAACGAAGCACTAATCGAAGCAAGTTTAAATTGTACCATTGGTTCTATCGGTCCTGTCGGTTTAACTATTCCGGTGATTGTGGATCGCAGTGCGGCACATCTGGCTGATTTTGTGTGTGGCGCAAATGACACCGATTATCATTATAGCGGTGCAAATTGGGGCCGTGATGTAGCCTCATTTACTGTGGCAGATATTCGCAACGTACAAGTTGGCGACCCATCACCTGATGGTCAAGGCACACTAGATATTAAACGGGGTATTGAAGTAGGCCACATTTTCCAACTGGGAAATAAATATTCGCAAGCCATGAACTGTGGCGTGTTAGACGAAAATGGCAAATTTCAAGTATTGACCATGGGGTGTTACGGTATTGGCGTGTCTCGTATCGTTGCAGCAGCCATTGAGCAAAACCACGACAAATATGGCATCATTTGGCCAGACGCTATCGCCCCTTTTAAACTTGCCATCATTCCAATGAATATGCATAAGTCACCGCGTATCCAAGAAGTGGCAGAAAAGATGTATGCTGATTTAAAAGCGGCCGGTATCGACGTATTGCTAGACGATAGAAAAGAACGTCCTGGTGTAATGTTTAATGATATGGAGCTAATCGGTATTCCCCATACTATTGTTATTGGTGAGCGGAACTTAGACGAGCAAAAGGTTGAATATAAGAATCGCCGCAGCGGCGAAAAACAAATGTTAGACCTAAGTGCCGTTAACGAATTTGTTAGCCAACTGTAACACTGTTGATAAAATAAGACCGTCGTCAACATACGGCGGTTTTGTTCAACTAAAATACCCATGATAGGTAAAATATACTTATACTGTTGATCTCAGGTGTTATTGTTTATCACATCTTAAGCTGACTTAACGCTAACCTAACGTACCAAGTTGAGAGAACTACCTATGCAAGTGACCTTTTATGGCGTTCGCGGCTCTTGTCCCTCACCGGGTGCGAATTTCATTAAGTATGGCGGTAATACAGCCTGTGTACATGTTGAACTTGAGGATGGCTCTGACATTATCCTTGATGCTGGCACCGGCATTAAAAATCTAGGTCAAAAACTCATTAACAAGAGTGGTGATATCAATCTATTACTGTCTCATAATCACTGGGACCATATTCAAGGCTTTCCCTTTTTCTCGCCTATTTATCAGCCTAAACGCAATATATTTATCACACCGGGGCAAACGTCACTGGCTGAACATGACGCAATCCTTAAACAAATGAGCGGCAGCTATTTTCCTGTAGACTACACCACGCTGGCCTCCAACATTCAGATTGTAGTCAAACCCGAAGGTACCGACACATGGCAAATTGGCTCAGCTAAAATTAGTCGATTGCAAATGAATCATCCTGGCAGTGGTAGCTCTTTTTCAATTGAAGAGAATGGCAAAAAGATGGTTTACATTACCGACAACGAATTGTATCCCCCTTACAAAAAAGCCACCGATTTTCTCGATTGGGTTGAGTTTGCCAGAGACGCAGAATTAATTATTCACGACGCCCAATACATGATCGCGGATATGCCACAAAAAGCAGGCTGGGGGCATTCGGTAGCAGAAGAAGCAGTAAAACTCGCTCTCGCTAGTCGAGCGAAACGCATGGCACTATACAGCCATGACCACATTCGTACCGATACTGAAATTCAAGCCATTGAAGAACATTGCCAAGACGTGATAGCGTTAGCCGAAGCAGACCTTTCTTTATTCGCCGCAGCAGAAGGACAGTGTGTAAGTTTGTGAGTACAGAAACCACTTTAAAACGTAATGAATACGCCTTATTACTCTCTGGCGGTGGCGCAAGAGCCGCATATCAACTGGGTGTGCTTAAATCGATATCCACCTATTTAGCACGCAACCATGGCCTGCCCTTCCCTATACTATGTGGCAACTCGGCTGGCGCATTTAATGCCACAGGCCTTGCTTGTTATGCATCTTGCTACCATTTAGGGGTAAAAAAACTCGAATCTGTTTGGAAAAACTTTAACACTCGTCATGTATATGACAGTGGTATTCGAGATGTATTTTTTCATCTTTCTCGTAACTTTTTACGCAGTTTTCAATCCGAACAGCATCAGAAAAAAGCGGCCAGTTTATTAAATAACCAACCTTTGCGCCGACTGATCAGACACTATTTAGACTTTCATCGCATCGACCGAAACATCGCCTCAGAACATTTACGTGCCATATGTGTGAATGCATCCAGTTATACCACCCACGATTCTATTAGCTTTTTCCAAGGTCATCACGATTTACAAGCTTGGTACAGAGAGCAGCGCAGAGGAATGGCGTGCACCATTAACTCAGAACACTTAATGGCGTCATCAGCCATACCTTTACTGTTTCCGCCTGTAAAGATGGGCGGAGAATATTTAGGTGATGGCTCGGTGCACCAACTCTCTCCCTTAAGTCCAGCTATTCATTTAGGGGCGAGAAAAATAATGGTCGTGGGCGTTGAACAACCTCAAAGAATGTCTCGATTCACTGATATGAAACGTTTTCCCAGCAGTATTGCTATTGCCGGTCATTTACTTGATACGATCTTTGCCGATACCTTGCGCTCAGATTTAGAGCGCATGGAACGCATTAATCAAACAATCGCCCACATGACCTATCAGCAGCGCCAACAAACCTCTTTGAAAACCATAGAGTGTTTAGTGATTAATCCCAGCATTAGCTTTAATGAAATGGCCGCGCGACATTTTACTACCATGCCCTCAGGCATAAAATTACTACTACGTATGTTAGGTTTACACGACAAAGCGGACTCTAGCTTGTTGAGTTATTTATTATTTGAAAAAGAATTTTGCCGCGAGTTAATTGAACTTGGATATCAGGATGGTTTAGCCAGAAAAGATGAAATACGCAGTTTTTTAAATATTTAGACAAAGATTCAATCATTCAATAACCTCAAATTTACTCATTAATATGCATGCTTAATTTTATAGACAAGAAGATATTTCTGAGATCATGACTTCATTTTATATGACCTTATCTCAGGGTAATAACACATGAAATCCAGCATATTTAAACATCCGCCTTTTCTTCATTTCTTGCTGGGCAGAGCCTCATTTAGCTTTATCGACTCTGTGATGTCGGTGGCACTAGCATGGCATTTATATCAAGCGACCAAAGATCCTTTTGATTTGGCCCTAGTCGGACTGTTTCAAATTACCCCTGTTCTTGCATTATTTTTAGTCACTGGCTGGGTGGTCGATCATGTTTCTCGTAAGAAAATCTTAATCTGTGGGGCCTTGGTGCAACTTGCAGTGGTAATAAGCATTGCAGTCATCATGCAAGACCCCACATTCAATAAATGGCACTTACTGTTATTAATCAGTGTTTATGGCACTGGCAAAGCATTTATGTCGCCCGCTTTACAAGCAATACTGCCCAATTTAGTCACTAAAAATCAACTCAATCAATCATTAGCTATTACTAGTACAGTATGGAATATTGCCCTGACTGTCGGTCCCTTTGTGGCAGGATTAATGATCGCCTGGGTTGACCTTCTTGTGTATTGGTTGCTAGTGGTCATGTCGTTTGTTGCATTCATCAGTTTTCTAAGGCTGCCCGCCATAGGTCCAGCCAATCATTCGCAGGCAGGGCGTAAAGATTTACTGGGTGGATTTCGGTTCTTAAAAATTAATCCAATTGTATTAGGTAGCCTCAGCCTTGATTTATGTATTGTACTACTTGGCAGTGTTGTGGCCTTATTGCCAATATATGCAGCAGACATACTGCATGTAGGCCCTACTGGCTTAGGTATGCTTAGGGCCATGCCAGCGATAGGCGCCGTATTAATTGGCTTGTATCTATCGCATTTTAAAAGTGAATTTGCCCATACGGGCCACACGCTATTTATTGCCTTAGGCATTTTTGCGTTATCCGTCATAACCTTTGCCTTTTCAACTACTCTGTGGCTTTCGGCGGTTGCCCTGTTTGTTTATGGTGCCTCAGATATGTTTAGTGTTGTTATTCGCAGTGCGGTGGTCCAACACAATACACCAGACAAACTTCGTGGCCGTGTCAGCGCGGTCAATTCAATCTTTATTGCCTGTTCAAACCAGTTAGGTGATTTTCGTGCAGGCTCTGCGGCGGCGGCGTTAGGGCCAGTCAATGCTGCGATGTTGGGGGGAGTGTGTTCTTTGATTATCGCCCTTGGTGGAGCGTTAACCTTCCGAGATTTACGTCGACTGAAATCTACCATTGAAGATAAGAATCATCAGGCGACTTGAGTCGCCTGCGTAATAAAGTAACCTACATTAAGATTACTTTAATTATTATTCTTCGCCGTTGCCGCGCATTTTGATTTGTAAACCTTTCAAAAAGTTACGTAAAATTTGATCTTTACATAAACGATATTGGCGGTTTTCAGGCTTTCTGAATAATGCGCTCAGCTCTGGTTTGCTAATTTTAAAGCCACTTAAGGCCATCATTTCGAGTACTTCTTCCGCCTGTAAATTAAAGGCTATTTTCAATTTCATAAAAATAATATTATTGGTTAAACGACGTTCAACAGGCGCTTCAACACCTTCACGTTTGCCCCGTTTTAAATTAATTAAACCATTTAAAAACAAAGAAAACTGTAAATCGCTAATGGCCACAAAAGCAGGATCATCGTCCTTGCGCAACCACCCATGCAGTTGCTCGACCGTTGCCGGATAATCTGCTTGACCGAAGACCTCAATCATTTGCTTATCGTTAAAATCGAGTATGTAACGAACGCGTCGCATCACATCATTATTAATCATAATTTTCCTAAAAATAGGTCGCCACATGCGACCGTCAATAATTAGCTGTAGTTTACGTTCTTTGCAGAAAATTACTCTACTATCTTATTTAAAATAGTACTTTCGCGCCACTTAGTACTTATGCACTCTCGGTAGGATAACGATCGACAACACGTTCGCTATCAAAACCCAAAAGTTTAATAGATTTTTAATATAGACCTTAGAAAATCCGATTATGAAAAACACTCCCTTTGCCGCAAAAAAGCAGAAAAAAGCCGATTTTTTAACAGCCTTTACGCAAATTAGTAACGCCTTACCTAAGCTTTTTTGACTTACTATTAACGAAGTGGAAAAAGAGGCTCCTTAGTATTTTGACTCCCCTATCTACTGCTTATTCAGATCTATACAATAGCGGCCTAATTTGGAGGGTATATGAATCGTCGCACCGCTACATCTGTCATTTTTATTGGTTTTTTCCTTTTAGGTATGGTGTTTATCCTATGGGGGATAATGCTGCCTGACCTAGCCAAAACGTTGGCCATGAATGAGTTGGTCAGTGGCGCGTTTTTTACGCTTATTTCTATCGGTGCAATTGCTGGTGCCTTTGTCGGCGGAAAATACATTCAAAAATTTGACTTTATGTCGCTGTTTGCCTGTTTATCGCTCTCTGTGGCAGGTTTATTATTATTTATGGCGAGTGTGAGTCACTGGCATTGGCTGCTAGTCGGTGCATTTTTATTGGGATTTATTAGCTCCAGTTTGTTCACCATCGGCCACACCATGATTGCACGTCTGCATGCTAGCCGTCGTTCCACTATGATGGGCTTAATGGACTTTATGTTTAGTCTGGGCACGCTGGCAGCGCCATTTTATATCTCAGCCCTATACTTACTCGAACATGATTGGCGATGGCCCTTGCGATGGCTAGCAATTGCCATGGTGGGTTTAGCGGCATACGCTTGGTATGCTGCACGACGCGGTAAAAAGTTCGCCATTCCCACCCAACCACAACTGCGAAAAAGCTTGTCTTATGGCGAAGTTATTAAACGCCCCATTTTCTTTTTCTTGGCATTAGCGGCGGTAGGCTATGGTGCAGTTGAATTTGGTAATGCAAATTGGTTTGTCAGTTACGCTCAACAAGGTCGAGGCTTTACCGGTGAAGAGGCGCGTATGGTGTTCGCCTTTTTTACCGCGGGTATGGTTATCAGCCGTTTGGGTTTTTCTACTTTACTGCGCTGGTTGTCACCTCATCGCTTGATGTTGATATTGGCAGGTATTATGGCACTAGGCGCCTTTATTATTAAATTAGCGGTTGAGCCTCAACTTATGTCTTTGGGTAACCTATTGGTTGGCCTAGGGTTAGGGGCATTATTTCCTTTGATGTTATCAAGTGCAATGGATATCGATAGTGACAAAGGGCCAATATTGTCGGGGATGTGTGTTATCGGCTCGTCAGTGGGCGTGCAACTGGCCTCATTTGGTACGGGTTTTTGGGCGAGCTTCTCTTCAATCAACACGGCTTTTTGGACTGTACCTATTGGAGCAATCTGGTTGTTAGTGATGGTCTGGGCCTATAGCCGCTATTTAAAAAAACAGCTTCATCAACTCAACAACACCGTGGAGTAGTTGTCAGTAGAAGCGTTTGTTATTCGATAGGCAAGTAAATATCAATAATCGATTGTTGCTCGGCCACATCTGGAAATAAATTGACGCGCTCAATAAAACAAGGAAAGTCACGCAGGGTTTCACCACTTGCGGCTAACCATTGACTATAGAGATACTGAATTTTTTGGCCTAACAAAATCTCAGGGCCGTTGTGACGATAAACAGCGCAGCGGCCAGCAGGAATAATCTTAGCAACAACACCTTGCGGGTTTTCAGCAATTTCTATCTCCGTCGCTGCACAGATATCCAGCCGATAGTCTTGCGGTTTCACTAGCGCAGGATCATCGTAAAAAATATTGTACGTTGCACTTTTATTTGGCAAAACACCATGGGCCTTTCGCCATTCGATAAAACTCGCCACTGAATCCATAACGTGATGCTGGGCACCAAGATGTTCTTTAACTGCAACGGCGGTTTGCGGAAAATTAACTATTTTAACTTCTTTGAAGGTTTGAATAGAGCGCATATCGTTCTCATCTTTTTGCATTAAATAGGTTTTGATTGGCCCATACATCGGATCAAAAATGTGTTGCCAGTGCTCCCAATTAGGCTGGTTTCGAAAGGACGAAGGACTGCAACCTAAGATTTTTTTAAATTCTCTAGAAAAACTGGCTGTGCTTGCGTATCCGACATCCAAGGCAATAGCGGTGATACTGATATGAGAGCGAAAAACAAGTTGATAAGACGCATATTTAAAGCGTTTTATCTGTAAATACTTACCGACACTCACGCCCAGATTGGCAAAAAACCACCGGTGAAAATGAAACTTAGAAAAATTAGCCAAGACACTGAGTTCTGCAACACCGATTGTATGGCCTAAATTAGCATCAATATACCCTAAGACATGATCAAGCCTTCTTTGATAATACGCCTTCAACACCGTCGCCCCTATACATCATAAAACTACATTAAGACACGAAGTGTGCCGTAATACGCTGCAAAAAACTTAGCTAATATTGCGCAATTCATTTAAAGGTAAAACTGAATTGCTGACGTTCAGAGGGGCTTTGACTTTTCTGCTGCAATCTTGCCAGTGCTCGCAATTTGTCCATGCGAGCCAAAATATCATCATAAACTTTGCCTGATTCATGAGCAATAAAAGAAGGGCTCGCTACATTGAACCTTGGCACAGGGACGGTATCCAAAAGGTGATACGATTTGTTTTGATTAGATTGAGTGTAAGGCATATTAACTCCAATACATAACAACTGTTTTTTTATACAGTATATAGTTGTATAAAAATCAGTCAAGCCTGCCTCTCTTTTTTTTACCAATCCAACATCTTGAAGCAATTAGTTCGAATTAATCGAACAAATAATCTCAAAATTAGCCGTTTATTTATGGCAATAATATGAATATAGTAATAATTCACATTTGCAATCGCATGGAGGTCACATTGTTTAAAAATTCACACCTAAGCTATGGTTGGTTGGCAATCGCCCTGCATTGGTTGAGTGCCATCGTTATTATTGGCATGTTTATTTTAGGCTTATGGATGGTGGATTTAGACTTTTATAATGCTTGGTATAAAGACGCGCCTCATTACCATAAAAGTGTAGGAATATTATTAGCGCTGCTTATTGCTATTCGCTTAGTAGCAAAGCTGATGCAAATATCACCACAAGGCGTAGGTAAACGTTGGGAACAAAAAACCGCCAAGCTTGTCCATTTGTTATTGTACCTTGGTTTATTCAGCCTATTTATCAGTGGGTATCTCATTTCAACTGCTGATGACCGGGGAATTGATATTTTTAATTGGGCTACTGTGCCCTCCTTGGGCGAGCTTTTTGCCAATCAAGAAGATTTAGCCGGAGAGATTCACGAATGGGTAGCCTATTCACTTATTGCTCTTGTTTCACTGCATGCCCTAGCGGCTTTAAAACATCATTTTATAGATAAAGATTTAACGCTCAAACGAATGATAAAACCCATTAATCAAAAAAAGGATCTCTCATGAAAAAAACACTCATTGCTGCCAGTTTACTCAGCCTTTTAAGCTTTGGTGCCCTTGCTGCCGACTACGTCATTGATACAAAAGGGGCGCATGCCTCGATCAATTTTAAGATAAAGCACTTGGGCTATTCTTGGTTAACCGGTGGGTTCAACAAGTTTGATGGCACCTTTAGCTATGATGCGGCCCAACCCGAAGCATCCAAAGTGGCAGTGACTATTGATACAGAAAGCTTTGATTCTAATCACGCTGATCGTGATAAACACATTAAAGGAGACGACTTCTTGCATGTAAGTAAGTTTCCTCAAGCAAAGTTTGTTAGCACCAAAGTAGAAGACTTGGGCGATGGCAACCTTAAAATTATGGGTGATTTTACCTTACACGGTGTAACCAATTCGATTGTGATAGATACCCAAAAAATCGGTGAAGGTAAAGATCCATGGGGTGGTTACCGTGCCGGTTTTGAAGGAACCACTCGTATCGCTTTGGCTGACTACGGTATTACGTATAATTTAGGGCCTGCTTCAACATATGTTGACCTTATTTTGAACGTTGAAGGTATCAAACAGTAGAAGAATATCTTTTTCTTAATATTATTCGAAGCCCGTTCTTGAGACGGGCTTTTTTATGTGCTCAAATCAGCGCTTAATAAGCGAGTTGCTTGATAATATCAAAAGGAAATACATGTGCCACACGTTAAAATAACAGGCTTGTTGTTGCTTATAGTGGCGGCATTTCTGCTGTATTTTGGATTTAATCAGGCCGATTCAGCAGTGGAAAAAATTTCAGAAACCCTAACTGGTAAGTACAGTGATGAAACAATGAGTTATTTAATTGGTGGTGTTGTCGCTGCTTGTATTGGCTTATATTTGGTAATTAAACGTAAATGAAGACCATAGGTTTAATCGGTGGAATGAGCTGGGAATCTACCGTAAGTTATTACCAGCAGATTAATCGCGACATTAAAAATACGCTGGGCGGGTTTCATTCAGCAAAAATTATCTTGTTCAGTCTGGATTTTGCCGAAATTGAACAAATGCAAAAACAAGGTGATTGGGAACAATCCGCAAAAGTGTTGATTGAGGCCGCGACCACTCTTGAAAAAGCAGGCGCTGACTGTTTGGTGATCTGTACTAATACCATGCATAAAGTAGCCGATGACATTAGCGCTGCAGTAGACATTCCACTTATCCACATTGCCGACTCAACAGCCATTGAACTGCAACAACACAATATTACCAAAGTTGGTCTTTTGGGTACGCGCTTTACCATGCAAGAAACATTTTACAAAAACCGCTTAGTCGATAAGTTTGGCATAGAGGTCGTTGTACCCTCTGAACGCCAACAATCGTTAGTGCATTCTATTATTTACCAAGAGCTGTGTTTAGGGATTATCCAACCTGTGTCAAAAGACATTTTTTTAACGGCCATTGATGACTTGGTAAACGATGGGGCGCAAGCAATCATACTGGGCTGTACTGAAATAGGTTTGTTAGTACAGCAAAACATGACACCTGCTCGTCTGTTTGACACGGCGGCAATTCACGCCAGTAAAGCCGCTGAGTTTGCCTTAATTACGCCCTAAATTGGCAGTTGGTTTTTATCATAAATTACCTTTGATAAAAACCAGCTCAGGACAACACACATCTCCTTACGTTTTTACTCGAACTTTTTAAGCACTACAGTAGACAAATTACTAGCCCTGCATACCAATTTCAAACCAGTCTAAGTGTGTTACGTTGTGCAGCATATAGCCTCAACTACTGAATTAAAAAGGAAGATAAATTGAAGAAACTAG
>NZ_JANQVQ010000067.1:1289-4768 GCF_030730205.1 Paraglaciecola sp. | reverse complement strand
GGTATAGGTAAATACTCATGTTTACCCTTAGTAAATGCCGCTTCTTCAAGATAAGGCTTTCTAGTGCGCTCAACGTCGAAATAAGCCTCTAAGGTTTCTTTAGCCACACCCCAGCGCACTAGGTCAAAGAAGCGATGTCCTTCTAAGCCTAACTCTAAACGACGTTCCCAACGTAAAGCGTTAAAGGCCTCTTCTTTATTGGCAAAACTGCTATAGGGTTTAATGTTATAGATACTGGCATTATTCAACATACCTGTACTATTAGCTGCACGGGTGCGAAGACGATTGATAATTGGCAATGCTTCTTCATAACGGTCTAGTTGAATCAATGCTTCTGCTTTGAATAACAGCACATCTGCATAGCGAACTAACACTGTATTCATCGAAAATATTGGGAAAGGACCATTTTCGCCACGACAGTCACAATCGGGATGCTCCAACTCCTTCATGCTGTTAAAACTGCCATAAATACCAGGTGCGCGAGCCCAAGAATCTCCCCCATGAATTAAGGTGGGATCATATTTAAAGGGCTTACCTTCCATGGCAACAGTATGATCCAAGCGAGGGTCAACCTGGTCCGACAGCATGTTGTAATTAGCGTCGTTATAAGTCACAAATAAGGGCAAACCATTGTTACTCGTTTTAAAAGCGTTTACGAAATTATCTGTCGGCACATGAAAGCCACAGCAGCCGAACCCACCGGCCTGCGGAGCATTCAGCGCCGTAGGCCATGAACCACGACCGTCAGGGGAGCCATCGTTGAGTGAACGCTGAATAGCAAATACAGATTCTTTGCTATTGTCAAAAGCAGCTTGGAAATTGTTACCGAAATCGTCAAGTAAACCGTAGACACCAGATGCTTCGATTTCACTAACCAGTGAAACTACTTCATTCAATTTATCACTATCAATCGACACTACCTCGTGAGTATCATTTTGCACATAGGCTTGATATAGCAGTGTTTTAGCCAGATAAGCCTTGGCAGACAAGGCTGAAGCACGACCTACGTCTTGTTGGACATCAGGCAAATTTTGTGAGGCAAAGCGAAAATCATCAGCAATTTTATTCCACAATTGTTGATCAGTGAGATCAACGTTAGTCGTTGCTAATATTTCTTCTTGCGTCATATTTTCATCTATCCAGGGGATATGTTTATGATGAATTTTTAAGTCGAAGTAAAAAATTGAACGTATAAATCTTAGTTCTGCTTGCTTCTCTGCTGCATTAGGAATAGCTGATGCACCCGCTTTAGCAATAACCTGCAATCCTGCGTTCGCACGAGATATACCAGTGTAATTTCGTGTCCATTTTTTATCGTTTAAATCGATTAAATCTGGTGGAAAAGATTCCATATCAGGCACCAAGGGTGCAAACATAGATAGGGCATGGTAAGCAAAAATATCACTTGGACCATTCCCGCCTTTATGGGCATCACCAGCTCGTAGGTTTCCTGTTGGCCACAAAAACATCGGAGAGGTGTAATGGTCATTGCCCAAGTAAGAATAAGCGGCAATGACCAAGCCGTCGATATTCTCAGCACTGGTTACTTGATCTTCGGTTAATACTGCTTTGGGTGGAACATCAAGGTCGCCGCCTCCGCACGATAAAACCGACATCGCGAGTAAACTACTTGCAAATAATTGATACATTTTTTTCATGATTTTTCTCTGATTTTTCATCGTTAATCTGTCTATGCTAAGGGATAAAGTCACTTAGAAACTCACATCTATGCCGATAGTGATTCGTCGAGGGACCGGAAAGACTTCGTTCGGTGCCTCAGGGTCTTGACTTAAGGTTCCGTCAGGTGTGATGGTCAGTAAATTGGAACCTTGAAGATAAATACGAGCGTCCAGAATGCCGTAGTCGTTTAAAAGTTTGTCTTCGAATCGGTAACCCACAGACAAATTACGTAGCTTTAAATAACTGCCATCTTCCCAAAAGAAACTCGACTGTCGCCCTTCACCATTGTTATCTACCAAGGTGAGTGCCGGCACCGTTGAGTCACTATTTTCAGGCGACCACGCATCCAACACACGCGAACCGTAATTCGAACCAATATTTAACGAGGTAAAATCAGTAAACAGACGCCAGTTATTTCTTACAGAGCCTCCTTTAACGCCCTGCCAAAACATATTGAAGTCCCACTGTTTATAATTGAGAGTGAAATTGAAACCGTAGATAAAATCAGGATCGGGATTAACAAAAAAGTCCTGATCATTTTCATCAATGACGCCGTTTTTATCCAGATCTGCCCATCGAATGCGTCCCAGCCCTGCTCCTGCCTGAGTGGCGTGCTCGTCTATTTCTTGCTGACTCTGAAACAGTCCATCAGCGACATAACCATAAACAGAATTGATAGAGTGACCGAGAATAGTTTTATCTTGTCCGTTTCCGCCAAATGAATTCACTACATCTTCAGGTAAAGCAATAACCTCGTTGTCTGCTTTAGAAATGTTGAAACTAACATCGACCTTCAATTCATCGTCCAAGAAATCAAAATCCAAATAGTCTTCATAGCCGATGATGAATTCGAAACCATTATTTTCTATCGTCCCGCCGTTAACCCATTTCTGCGCCCCTTCTCCTAGTGTCGCAATGGGTTGGGTTAAGGTAAGTATGTCTTTGGTTTCTTTATTGAAATAATCCACGCTACCATAAACCGTGGTGCTAAAAAGTTGGAAATCTACACCCACATTGCTCTGAGTCGAGGTCTCCCACTTTAAATCTGGGTTACCGGTCTGCGCTCTTACAAAACCAGACGGTAACGTCCCCCCATTGGCTCCAGTAATGTCGTAAGCGGTACCTTCATCTTGTGCATTGGTGAACAGTGATTGAGTAGCGTATCGGGTTTGATAAGTCGTGTTTGTGGCATTGGTTGGAATTTCCTGATTACCTGTCTCACCATAACTTGCGCGCAGTTTAAGGGTGGAAATAAATTCGACATCAAAGAAATCTTCATTGCTAATCACCCAACCGGCTGAGACAGCGGGAAAATTACCATATTGGTTGTTTTCACCAAACTTAGATGAACCGTCCCGGCGCAGAGTCAACCCAGCCAGATAACGTTTGTCATAACTGTAGTCGATCCGACCAAATATCGAATCGAGAGTCCATTCATCACCAAAACCTTCAACCCTTACATCATCAGTTGCTTGAGACAAAAACGCGAAGTCGCGGTCATCTGATGCAAAGCCAGACCCGATACCCCGTGATAGTTCGGTTTTAAAATCAATCTGCTCAACACCTGCTAAGAAGGTAAACTTGTGTTTATCATCTAACAACAATTTGTATTCAGCCGTAGTGGCTAATACGATGCTGCGATTCCAATTGTTTTCAACCGTAAGGTTGTCGCCAAAATTTAGCGTACCTGCCTGATAGGCACGTTGAAAATTTCTGAAATTGAACTGGCCATAGTCAATGCCCACACTACTGCGTAGTTTAAGGTCTTTTATAGGCGAATATTCCAGAAAAAAGCTCGC
>NZ_JANQVQ010000067.1:0-1189 GCF_030730205.1 Paraglaciecola sp. | reverse complement strand
AGTGAGGTATAAAAACGAGAACGGTCACTGCCTCCTGCCAAAGATAAATTAAAGTCTCTTACTTGAGATGAACGGGTAACTTCCTTAAACCAATCAGTATCAGCGGGTCTTTGCACACCGTTTGGATCAGTAAAGGTTGGCAATATCACTTGGTATAATTCAGGATTTTCATAATCCTTGTTCCAGTCAAACGTATACAAAGAACTCGCTCGGTCTGGGTTAGAACCATCGTTGATAGCAGCCTGCCACACAGATTGTGCGCGTTGCGCAGTGTTTAGAGGTTGTAGATCATAGTCAAAATCTTCAAAAGTCTGATTGAATCTAAAGTTAAAGTCTAAACCTTCTCTGCCTTTTTTAGTTGTCACGACAATCACGCCATTGCCTGATCTAGAGCCATATATACTGGCAGCGGCAGCATCACGAAGCACCTGCACATCTGCAATGTCATTACTATTTATTTCGTGCAAACCACTTTTTGATGGAATGCCGTCAATAATGTATAGGGGATCATTGTTACCCAATGGACCTAAGCCCTGACCACGAATGCGCACCGTCGCGCCTGAACTAGGGTTACCATTAGTCGTAATTTGCAAACCTGGCACCCTGCCTTGTAAATTTTGCATGATGTTACCTGCTGGTAAATCAATCACCTCTTCCAACTTCACTGTAGATATGGCACCAGTTAAGTCTGACTTTTCTACAGAGCTGTAACCATAGCTAACTTGTATTACTTCAATTTCGTTATTTTCTTTACCTGCCTCACTCGATGGCACGTTCTGAGATTCTTGGATATCAACTTCTTGGGCGTGCACAATGCCGGGGATCATCAGTAATAACGAACAGTTTAAGAATACTGTCCTAATACTTAACGAAAGTTGATTCAATTTTAGGTTTGTCATGCATTCATCCTGTTTATGTCTGGGTACAACTCATTTAAACAACGTTGTCTTTTTGTATTTATAAACTGCAAATGATCAATTATCAACATATATTTAACAAAAAATTAATTTTAAACAGAGAATAGTTACTTTCAGAGGGGCTTAAACTTAGAGTAATTCGGGAGTTACTCATTCACTATAATGTTAAAATCACTAAAATTTATAGCCACGTTTTAGGTAAAAATATGTCAGGGGTATTAAGTAAGACGGATAGGAGAACAAATATCAAAAGTGATAATTTCTATGCTTTT
>NZ_JANQVQ010000066.1 GCF_030730205.1 Paraglaciecola sp. | reverse complement strand
TGGACGATAGGCGCAATGAATTGGTCGTAAAAGGGCTCATATCAATGTGCCAAAGCTTGGAAAAAAATGTCATCGCCGAAGGCATCGAAACCGCCGAACAAGCTGAAAAATTGTATGAGCTAGGATGCCGTATTGGTCAAGGCTATTTCTTTGGTAAACCGTGTTTTGCCAGTGATATTAAAACGGTGACAAACGAAACTAGCGTTTGAAGGTAAGTAATTTTGCTGAGCATTTAAATTGTTAGCCCTAATAA
The DNA here is from genome assembly GCF_030730205.1 of Paraglaciecola sp. Taxonomy (GTDB): domain Bacteria; phylum Pseudomonadota; class Gammaproteobacteria; order Enterobacterales; family Alteromonadaceae; genus Paraglaciecola. Next base: position 4,537 of record NZ_JANQVQ010000066.1, on the reverse strand, counting down.
CGGGCTTGTAGTTTATAATCACCGCAACTGTTGAAGTAATTAAAATTGAGTAAATTAAGATGAGAGTGATTGGTGTAGAACTAAGTGCCAACGATGCAAATGTATGTTTTTTATCGTTGGAGAATGAATTATTTCAAATTCCAGATTGTCGCGCGCGCAAAATATCTTTACCTAAAAATGCAACAAGTAAAGATTTACGTTACTTTCAAGCAACGTTCGCTAAACTCGTTCAAGACTACAAAATTGATAAAATAGTCATCCGCGAGCGGCCTATGAAAGGCAAATTTGCCGGCGGTGCAGTAGGCTTTAAATTAGAAGCCGCGCTTGAACTCATTGCGGACGTAGACGCAGTGATAATGGCACCCACTGCCATTAAAGAGGCGATAAAGCGTAATCCGGTGCCAGTGGATTTTGCTGAGACGGGGTTAAAAGGCTTTCAACAAATTGCTTTTGATGTGGCATATGGCTATTTGATGAAAGACAAGTACGATATCTAAGCAGACAAGTTCAAACCGCAAGCTTAGAGCAAGAGCGTATTATATTTACAAAAATTCGATTTCCACGAAATGATAAAGGCAATAACATCACGTATTGTCTTTTTTTTTGCGAAAAAACTGAGGTATTAATCGAGTAACGCCAAAGAAAATCGACCTTTTTCATTCACTCCACGTAGCAAAATATTGCACTAAATAGTCAATAGCCAAACGAGCGCGAAGGGGCAAAAAACGCTTGTTCTGATAGACTATCCAACTACTTGCGCCTTTCCCCCAAAACGTACTCAATACGGGTAGTAGTAATCCTAATTCGATTGATTGCGTGAAACTACTCTTAGGCATATAGGCAATGCCTAAACCTTGTTCTGCGGCTTTGACTACGGCGTGGGCATTATTACTGCGCCACCGCCCACTAACCTTAATACTTTCTTGAGTGCCATCTTGACTAAATAGCCAATGATCATTGTTGGAAATAATGCATCGATGATTTTTTAGGTGACTTGGTTGCATGGGCTCGCCATATTGTTGCAAATAAGCAGGACTTGCGACTGCCATCATCGGTCTGTTGGCTAATTTACGAGCGACTAGACTAGAGTCGCTTAGTTCACCATAGCGAATAGCAAAATCAAACCCGTCATCAATAAAGTTAACCATGCGAGTATTAAAGTCCATTTCAATAGAAAGTTTAGGATGATGTTCAGCAAACTGCATCAAGGCTGGTGCCACATATTGCTCACAAAACGTGCCTGCTCCACTCACTCGAAGTGTGCCGTTAATTTGGAATTGCTGAGAGCTGACTTGTTCATTTGCTTGCTCTAAGCCATGCACCAGTTCTTTACATTGTTGATAGTAAGTGAGGCCAGCTTGAGTTAAGTGAATTTGCCGCGTAGTTCGCGCAAATAAAGTGCAAGCTAGGCGCTCTTCGAGTCGTGAAATTTGACGGCTGATATGACTTGTGCTGCAGGCAAGTCGTTTGGCTGCAGATGAAAACCCTTGAGATTCTGCTACTGCCACAAATTCGATGATACCTTCAAAGCTATTCATAATAGTCCTGTTTTTATTGTTGCTATATAGCAAAAATAATTTGCTGATTGGCTATATTATCATTTGTATGGGGATGAACTACACTGGTTTCATTATTTCAAGCAGGACTAATGCTTTAGGAGCAATCAAAATGAAAAAGATACTCGTCATCGTTACCAATCACGGTACCTTAGGTACAACTGAGCAAGCCAATGGTACATACTCGCCAGAAATCACCCATGCTCTACATGTGTTTACTCAAAACGGCTTTGATTACGACATCACTTCCATTAAGGGTGGTAAAGCGCCCATCTATGGCACCGATATTGAGGGAGATTCAGTCAATAGTGAGGTACTGGCTGATACAGAATTTCAAAACCGCATGAATCACTCCATACCGATAAATCAAGTGTCGGTGACTGATTACGCTGCGATTTTCTATCCAGGTGGTTTTGGTTTGCTATCAGATTTAGCAAGTAACCAAGAAGTTGCTAGTTTGGCGGCTAAACATTACGAAAATGGTGGAGTATTGGCAGCGGTTTGTCATGGCCCAGCCGGTTTATTACCAATTATATTGAGCTCAGGTGAAAAATTACTCGCCAGCCATACCGTAACAGGGTTCACTCGCGAAGAGGAGATTGACTACGGTACTATTAACGATGTGCCATTTTTGTTAGAAGAATCGTTAACTCGTTCGGCCAGTCAGTATCGAAAAGTGCAGCCATGGCAAGAATTTGTGATTGAAGATGGCCGAGTGATTACTGGTCAAAACCCAAGTAGTGCTCATGCCGTTGCAAAAGCCTTGGTTAAGCAGCTAAACGGGTAAAGGTGTCTTTTGTGGCAACTGAGTGATTAAAAGAGGGCCCGTCACTTTCTTAGCTGTGCCCCTATAGAATAAACAAAAAGGTACGACAGCAGTGTCGTACCTTTTTTTGTTCGGTCTCATTTTTCTCGAATCTCGTCGCTTTATTTGGCTCTCACTTGCCAAACTGCCACTGTGCCGCTAATTTCATTTCCGATAATCACTAATGGTTCCCCTGTTGGGCTGTCGTTTGCAGCGACAAAAGCCATTCCTTCAGGACCTAGATCACCCATCAGGTCGCCACCTTCGGTTACGTCCCGATTTATCACGTAGTCGACAAATTTAGTGTCGTAGGGGTTAGTGATGTCATAAACAAAAATGCCACTCATGCGTTCGGTGCCGATAAACGCGTAAGTGTGGTCACCAACCTGACCAACGGCTAAAGCTTCGGGTTCTGGCCCTTTATTAGCTGAGCGGCCGTCGCCCGTATTCTCATCATTTTCATTATTAAATGCGTTGCCATGAATGGAAGCTGTAATGCGCTCTAAGTCATCCCCTGAGTCAAATACGGCCATTCCGTTGCTATCCCAAATAGTAAATGAACGCGCACCGTAGGCATAAATCGCTTCATAAGTACCATCTTTATCCTGGTCTCCTAACACCTTACTGACAGTAAGTCGGCCTAAGGGGTGAGCAGTAAAGTCTGAATTACGTGGGTCGCCGCCTGCAATCATCTCAAGATTTGAGCTGGGTGCGTAATCTAAACGACGGGCTTGGGTTTCTTCAGTGAACGCTAAACAACCATCGTCTGAATCGAAGTCTTGACCCCCAGCCGCAATACATAAGTCTTCGTCTTGTTCACCCGCCTCGTTCAGGGTATCGAAAAAGTATTCACGAGCATCACCTTCATTGGCTGTTATAACAAAGCTTGCGCCTTTCCAGGTAAATGATGCAATGGTGTCAGGCATATATATACCGTAAACATCTTGGTATTGACCAAAACTCACTGTACCGTCTTCCATCCCATCAAGTTGGTACTTACTCCAATCCTTAAAGCCTAAACCTTTGATGGTAAGAGAGTTATCACTCAAATCGACGATGGCAAGCCCGTTGTTTTCTTGCAGAGTGACATAAGCAATATTGTTACTAATAGTGATGTATTCTGGCTCTAAATCTTGTGCAACGGTGGTGTTGATGAGTTTGCCGTTAATGGTGCGCCCAGTTGGATTAGGAAAGTGCATCCCCATCGCTTCAAGCTCAGCTTGTTTATCATTATAAGCGCTGAACGTTAGCGCTATTGCCACATCTGCAGGTACGTTATCTACCAAGTTAATGATTGAAATTGAGCCTTCAGGATCAACGCCATAGTCACCACTAGGCTCTCCTTCGTTGGCTGTGAGCACTTTATTACCTTGAGCATTGAACGTCACCATATCTGGTAAGTTGCCCACTTCTACCGCTTTGACAAAAACCGGTGTTGTAGCATTGAGGCCATTATAAAAAAGTACAAATCCGTTATTGGCTTTTGCAGCGGCGGGCACAGCTACAGCCATCCAATCATCATGTATTGCGACACTTGTAGGGCTAGCAAGCGGAATATTATTAGCCGAAGTGGGTAATACAAGAGGACTGGCGGTCATGTTATCGGCAGTAAGTGGATTGCTTAGCGCTTCGTTTGTAAGGCTTGATGCATCTATCATTTCAACCGTGGGTTGCGTCGCAGCGCTATTAATGGCATAAATCATTTTGCTGGCAGCATGGAATTGTACTATTTCAGCCGCACCGAGGGGATTGCTTGGATTAAGTTGGGCTCGGCCAATCAGTTCTAAATATACCCCAGCGCTTGCGTTTTGACCGTCTGCGCCATCAGAACCACTTGCACCCACAGCGCCTTGTTCACCTACTGGACCTGGTGCTCCTTCATCGCCATCTAAAAAACAGCCGGTTAAAGCGGTACTTAGTGCTATAGCGATAGCTGTGTAAGAGATCTGTTTACCCAATTTCATTCGTTATCCTTTACTAACATTTTGATTTTAGTCAGGATAAAAGTAGGGTGTGACAGTTAAATTACACTCGAATGACGGATCAATGACCTATTTATTACACATTCATTACTGGGCTGTCACCACCGCGCTAGAGAGAACGGCCCAGTAATGCTGCTATTAGTAATAACGCAGATGTTCTACTTTGCCCCAAAATACTCGATATGAAAAAGCGG
>NZ_JANQVQ010000065.1 GCF_030730205.1 Paraglaciecola sp. | reverse complement strand
GGCATCATGTATTTTGATTTTAGGAAAAATGACGTTTTATTTTACCTATACTCAGCAGCAAGTTTGGATACTTACCGACAATGACGGTTGTGTAATGCTTAATACCGACGATGAAGACTGCGCCCCAGTATGGCCAAGCGAAGCCTTTGCCCAAGCATGGGCCACCGGAGAGTGGGCCGACTGTAAAGCCATCGCCATTGACCTAAAAACCTGGCGCACCCGCTGGACCTATGGCCTCGAAGGCGACAACGTAGCAATCGCGGTATTCCCCAGCGATGACGAAGAAGGTTTAGTGATTTCAGCCCAAGACTTTGATGCTGAGTTGCAACTGTTGATCAATAAAAAGAAAGTGAATTAAACGAAAGCGACGAGTTTCGAGCTACAGACAAAGGACAACTAGGGTCAGGATAAACTTCTGCAAAAATGTATATGTTTACCCTGATCTTGAGAGTGCATCCTACATACGATCGCAATTAGTAAATCTATACCCAAACAACCTGAAGATACGAGTTTCAGCGTTTCTGAGGGAACTTGGGTAAATATTAAAGTAATTACCAACCCTAGTTTGGAGACTTACTACTAGGAAACATTGATCGAAGTGTTACCCGCCAAGCGTCTTTTGCTAAGTCCAAAAGTGTACGCCTAAGATTATCCTTTTCCTCTTGATTCCATTCAGAAAACGCTTTTTGAGCCAGTTTACTGTCAATCTGTGCTTTAGGATATTGATACAAAAATGACTCACTAGAGGCGCTTTCATTCTTTAAAGTACCTACTGCTAAAACCTTACCTGACTTACAATCCATAACCCCGATCTTGGATAATAAATGAATTACTGAATTTCCACGTCGGGAATAAATCCCAGCCCCTTCCAACTTTTGATTCGTCATTCCAATAAAATCACTGGTTTGAAATCTCGTCACAATAAATAACGCATCGAGGTTATATTCAACGCATGCTTTCAAGGTAACATCTTTAATCGCACTAAAATTTGGTCCCCAAAACGCTGGCGCACTGTATGGACCTGTTAAACTATTTACTTCACCGAAGTCTAATTGTGCTTTGTTCAGAATCACTGGCTCTATGTTTAAAGTGGACTGTAATTCCGACGCTAATTGTTCTGCATAAACCTCATCAATTTTCCATTCGAGTATATCCTGAGGTTCATAGTCATTACCGAATATGGTTAAGCCAACATGTTGCTTATAAAGGGTTGCAGCTGTTTGAGATACAACCCCAATTTTTTTAAACTCAACCACTACATTATTCGGAAGAGTGCTTTTAACCGCGCACCCACTAAGATACAAAGCAATGGACAATAAAACTAATAACCTGATGATTTTCATAGCATATTTGCTCAATTAACGTGTTTTCTTATCTAAAAAGTACCGTTAGAGTCAGGATAAACTTCAGCACTAATATATCTGTTTACCCTGCCCTTGAACTAGATTCAAATATGCTTTTTGACAAATTCAATCGTTGCTTTAAGTGCTTTCAAGCGCGTTTCGCCATGAGATAAATAATGGTCTTCACCTTCAAGTTCGATTTTTTCAACGTCCTTTCCTGCTTTTTTTAAAGCGTTATACATAGTAACTGACTGCCTTGGATGCACGTTTTCATCTTTCTCTGAGTGAATTAATAACACCGGAGCTTTAAATGCTGATGCAGCTAACTCTGGCGAGCGCTGTTTCGCCACATTTTTATCCTTATCACCAAAGCCGAGAATTTGCGCCTCCCAATACTCCAAAGAAGAACTCGAACTACCGCTTTCATCTCCCGTTCGACTGAGCATATCGTCTAAATTACCAATCCCGTTTATCGACACCACACACTTGTATATATCAGGGGCAAATGCGCCACCAGCCAGTGCAGAATAACCACCGTAACTAGCACCAACGATGCAAACTCGCTCTCTATCGAGCACGCCCTGTTTGGCAAAAAAATCAACGGCGTCGGTTAAATCAAGTAACGCTTTATTTCCCCATTCGCCGTATCCGGCGGCCTGATGTTTTGAACCAAAACCAATTGAGCCACGAAACTGCGGTTGAATAACCAAATAACCTTGCTGGGCAAGGGCTTGGGCAAGATAATTAAACCCAATAGAATCGAATGATTCTGGACCACCATGTGGCAATACCACCGCAGGCAGATTGTTAAATGTGTCAATTCTATTCAGTGGTATGGTAAATAAGGTGGGAATTTTTAAACCATCTCTAGCTGAGAAAGTAATAGATGTTATAGGGTGTATCTCTTCAACGGGAATTTCAGGACGGCTATTAGTAATAAAAACCACCTCTTTACCTTTTGAATAAAGATAATATTCGCCCGCATATTGAGAGCCTTCGACTCGCACAAGCACGTGTTGCCGATTAGGTGAAATTTCCTCAATCCAGACTGAGTGCTTAGGGTATTTTGCTAAAATAGCTTGTACCCGCTGATCGAGATCCGTGTCAAAAAAGGTATAACTCGGATTAAATCCAGAATACCTTACACCTAATACTTTTCTTTGCTTATCAGTAATGTGACCAACAATATCTGCATCAGGTCTATCGTAAAGAGGCCCTTCGATTTTGCCGTCTGCTAGTGCAATTTTGTAAATCGCCCATCGGTTCGAATCATTATTATCATCAAGCATGTAAAGGTCTTTTTCATCAAGGCTAACACCAATAAAATTCTTAATGCGATAGGGCGTATTTTCTGAAAAAATTTCGAGGGGCTTTTTCCCATCAAAAGCAAAAACACTATGCATATTGTCAGCATCATCAAATACTTCTCGAGCTAAAACTTCGCCGTCACTGGCGACAAAATAATCCCTCACTTGTCCCTTACCTGGGCTGTGAATTCTTGCCCGACCTGTGCCATCAATATTCATACGAAACAAAGACATGGGAGGCATAATCTGCCGCCCCATTGTAAATGTTGGCTCCCCTGAAAAAGCAGGCATATATACGGATTTACCATCTGGTGAAATCCCGACAATCCTATCTAAATCTGGTTGTCCCGCGTAAACGCCGTCCTTTCCTGGGATCAATAACTGTTTGTATTTGTTCTCTTCGACGTTGTAAACCATGGCGGTTGAAAGTTCGAATTCACCGCGAAAACCAGGAATAGTTGTATCTTTAGATACCGTCATGAGGAGATTCATATCGTCGATGAAATTAACACTACGAGGCTTAACGCTGGAAACATTAATGGAGGCCAATGTCTTAACAGGATTGACCGCATACACAGTAACAATATCTTGCTCGAGAGTGACCATACGAAACGCCACTTGTTCACCATTAGGTGAAATGGTCATTTGTTGAATTTTTGGCAATAACCCATAACGCTCAATCTCTGGACTACCCAACACAGTCTGAGTGACTAAGAGTAAACCCAAAATACTTATTCTTCTCACAATACTATCCTTAATATTAATAACGAAAATCTAGGGTTAAACAACTTACATGGCGCAGCACGCACACTAAGGTTTAATAAAAGTCTCAAACTGATTGGGCAAATACTCAATCAACTGCCCTGAGGTGGCAACATAAGTCTGCAGCACCTCTGGTAATGATTGATAAATACGTGGTAAAGCTGCACTAAGGTGTGTTTTAGCCTCGCTGTTCAAGCGTGTCAAAGCAAAGGGAATATCAGCAAAAGTACTCAACACCGATAAACAGTGTTTCAAATCTTTTTGCAGTTTTTCCACCTCTGCATGCTGGCTTTTCAACATAGCTTGCCATGCTATTTGCCATACTTTATCTAATTGAGTATGGGCGAATAATAATCCCTGCATCCATTGGGCTAAAGGGCTATTTTTTTGCTCAGAATAGTCGAGCTCACTAAACAAGGCAATATGTTCATCACGCATTTGTTGCAACTGCCACTGCAAACAACCCATCGCAGATTCATGAATGCTGTGCAGATCTTGAATATCTTCAAGTTTTGCACTGGACTTAAATATCCACGGCAACCATACATCGGGCATAGGGATATCAGGTGCGGCGGCTACCGCAAAGATGGTTCCGAGTATGATATAGGGCGCTTGTAAGTGAGTATTATCTGGACCAGTCGTCGCCAACGTATAAAGGTTTTGATGACAGGCCTGGGATAAAATGCTCATCTGGATTGATACACCTTATTTAACTCTCCCTAAAAAAAAACAGGGTGCTACTTTTTAAGCAGTGCCATTGCGTCTTTTAACTGGGATAAAGGGCAACCAAAGTTGATTCGCACAAAACGACTATCACCAAAATCAGCGCCGGGCGAAGGACCTATGCCCTTATCTTCAAAATACTTTTGCACCGAGTCGACACCCAAACCACTACCGTCAATCCACGCCAAAAACGTCGCTTGAGGGGCTAACATGCGTAAGCCGTCAATTTGCGCGATTTCACTTATGAGGTAATCACGATTAATACGTAAATAACTGAGTAATTGTTGGTGCCAATCATCACATAAGGTAAAGGCGGCTTCGGTGGCGCTCAAACCCAGTACATTAGCCCAAGGCATAATGCCCTGTGCAGCGGCACTGAATTGTTGCCTAAGTTTAGCATCCTCAATAATGGCAAAAGAGGTGCCTAAACCGGCAATATTAAAGGTTTTACTGGCGGCCATTAAGGTAATAACCTGACCTTTAAATTGCTCTAACTTGCTTGTGCCAATCGGGTAAATAAGACTCTCATTTCCTTATTTTGTGTAAATCACGAAAAAGTGGACATTTCACGGTTTGCTTTCCTCTCTGATTTTTAAAATTACTGATAAACCCTGAACGTCTGGTTTCTGCTAATTAGGGAGCGTTCCCTGAGCAAGTCGGCTATGGCTGCTGTTGGCAC
>NZ_JANQVQ010000064.1 GCF_030730205.1 Paraglaciecola sp. | reverse complement strand
TTATTTAACTATATCTTGGTTTAACACTTCAGCCGCTTGCTCTAAACTCCCCAAATTACGTACCTTGCTATAACCTGCTTCGTTTAGCAAAGCCATTGCTTTTGACGCCCGATTTCCACTTCGACAAAATAGCGCTATAGGTTGGTTTTTGTCGAGTTTTAGGCTTGCTACTTCTTCGACGATCTCCTGCCAAGGAATCAGCCTTGCTTGCACCAAATGCCCTTCTTGCCATTCTGCTTGTGTTCGAACATCAATAATGAACGCATCTAATAGCTCAGTCTTAGGCTGTTGCTGCTGCGCCAAACAAAGTGTGCTAACAAACAGCAGTAGAAAACCCATATAAACACACTGTTTAAACATAAATACCCTCTTTAACTTAATAGATAAAATGGTGAATCAATCAAGGCTATTTTATTGGCCTATACCAACATAACAGCAGCTGCGATGGCAGTCATGGCGATAACTAACCAGCGGTAATATTTTTCTGCAATACGTTTTACAACCCAAATCCCTGCCCAAGCGCCAATCGCGATAGCGGGCAAACACAACAGGTTTAGCAAAAAGGAATCCACGGTTATACTGTGCCAACTGGCAATATGGAAGGGGACTTTAAATAGATTTATGGCTAAAAAGAACCATGCCGCTGTGCCGATATATTCGTTTTTAGGTAGGCGCATACTGAGTAAATACAAGGCCATGACGGATCCGGCAAGGTTACCAATCATGGTAGTAATCCCTCCTAGAGTGCCCATTAAAATCGCAAACCATAGATAGTCAGGAATGTTCTCTTTATTAGCTTTTTCCATCCACAACATAATGGCCAAGCTAATAAAAATAATAATGCTCATGACTGAGCGAAAAACCTCATCGTCAATGATATTACCAAGCCACGTACCAATGACCACTCCAACTGCCGCAGAGGGGAACAGCTTTAATAGATAACTCCAGTTGGCATGCCGATGGTAATATTTAACCGCAAATAGATCGGCCATAATAAGCATAGGGAGCATTAAACCCGCCGACATTTTGCCACCAAAAATAATAGCCAGTAGTGGCACAGCAAACATCGAACTACCATGCACCCCTGTTTTAGCCATACCAATAAAAAACGCCGCCACAAACAACAAGGCTAAGGTGCTGTAACTTAAGGTATATCCAAATAGTTCTATCATGTAAAACTTGCGAACTCCAAGTGCCCAGTACACTGCAGGCAAGGTAACGCGGCACTAGAGCGGTGCCACATTATCAAGCTTTAGCAAGGCTTAGTTTATGAGGCCTGAAGGTTTACTCAAAATCGTCACAGTGCTGGTGCACCGCATCTTTAGCAAAGTTAATTTGGCCCACATCTTGAGTACCTTCAGCTTCAACTAGATTCAGTTTGGCTTGTTGGCACTTTATTGGATTTGGTATTTTATCTTGGCTTTCTGCTTTGATTTGACTTTCTTTAGCGGCTTTTGCAACTTCCGCTGCCGTAGGCATTTTTTCATCATCAATAGAGGGAGATTGGCAAGCACCTAGACTCAAGACTAAAACCACAAGCGATATAACTTTATACATATCAAGAAACTCATTTAGTAAAACAAAAAGAGTAAAACAGCTGATGCCTAAAGTATATGCGTTTTGCTGCAATACCTTAGAAAAATCTACGACAATGCCGAGCGACTTTGCAATTTAACAAGGTAGGTTTTAACTCACTAGCCGTGCAAACAATCAAGCGCTTAGTGGCGCAAATGTGGCAGCGCTTATTTTGGCAAGGGCTTGTGCTGCAATTTCTATCTCTAAGCCTCGCTTCCCGCCGCTTACAAAGATAGTGGAAAATTCCTGACTGGTCTCATCAATCACCGTTGGCAGGCGCTTCTTTTGCGCTAAAGGACTCACTCCACCCAACACATAACCCGTGCTGCGCTGCACATCAATTTTATCGGCCATCACGGCTTTTTTAGCACTGAGCGCTTTTGCCATTGCTTTCATACTAAGCATTTGATTAACCGGCAAAATTGCCACTGCAAGTTGCCCTGAATCGAGTTTAACCACTAAGGTTTTAAACACTTTGGCAGGCGGTAGATTCAATTTTTCAGCGGCCTCTAAACCATAACTTTCATGCTGAGCATCATGGGAATATTCATGCACTTGATGAGCTATGTTGAGTTTATTGAGCAAATTCACGGCAGGTGTCATGTTCTTTAGGCTCTGTTTCGCTGGTTTGATTGGAGTTAGTTGCTAAGAACGCTAATTTCTGCGCCACACGCAATATAGTTCAATATTGCGTTTCAGCTCGCGTAAATCAGATAACTGGCCTTCTTCTACCGCCTTATCTAACTGGTATTTGGCGTCTTCGCATTTTTTACCCGGTGGCTTGTCACGCTGACCTGAGTTTTCACCGGGGTCGGCATTGGCCACTTTTGATTCTGCACAAGCCGTTAACGACAATACAATAATACTGATAAACAGCAGAGGGATTCGCATACCTATCCTTTTAAAACAAAAATTTACGCGTTTGGCGCCTTAGCCAAACTCGGTAATTCACCGGTCAAACCCATCGCTTGTTTAATAATGACATGTTTAGTGCCAGAAAAACGGTTAACGCTAACTAATCCCAGATCACGAAGCCACTTTTTTGCACTGTTGTTACCACTAAATAAGCGTTTAAAGCCTTCCATCGCGCCAATCATTTTAACCGCTTCGGTTTTACGCCAGCGTTCAAATGGGCGCAGATTTTTAGCCAAAGAGAAATCTTTTTCTTTATTCACCAAGGCAATAATTTGCTCAGCTAAGGCCGCAGCATCAAGAATACCAAGGTTGGCGCCTTGCCCGGCGAGCGGGTGAATAGTATGGGCCGCATCTCCAAGAATAACCACGCCATCAGCAAGCCATTGACGAGCATAACGCATTTTTAAGGGGTAAGATTGACGCTCACTGACAAGATCACAAAGACCAAGTTGCCCATCAAAAGCGGCCATCAAGGCCTTATTAAATTCAGCGTCTGATAAAGCTAACAAGCGTCTTGCTTCTGCTTCATCTTGTGACCATACGATGGAACAATAGTTTTGTTGCCACAAAGGTAAAAAAGCCAAAGGACCGCTGGGCGTAAAGATTTGCCGAGCGATATTATCGTGACCTTTCGCTGTTTTGACAGTTGCAACGATAGCATGCTGGTCGTAATCCCAAAACGTCAGCGGAAAACCCGCTTGCGTCCTCACCATAGAATTTGCCCCATCAGCGCCGATAACTAAGCGCGCCGACACCATGCGCTCATCACTTAAACTGATAAAATTACCGTTGGAGGATAAAGCCAATTTGCTGATATGACATTGGCTAAACAAGGTTATATAGCTTTCTTCGGTGGCTTGTTGCCACAGGCTGGCCTGAATACTCTGATTTTCGAGGATGTAACCTAGATAGGGCTGATCTACATCTTTGCTATTAAAAGCAATATGTCCAAAGCTATCTTGCTCCCATACTTCCATACCTTGATAGGCCGTTTTGCGCTTTTCATCTATATGTTGCCACGCACCAATGGCTTGCAATACCCGTTGCGACGCTAAGGTTAAAGCACTCACTCGCAGTTTTGGTTCACCAGTGGGTGAAGTGATCGCACTTTGTTGGTCGATGATCGCGACACTCAGACCACTTTTTTTTAAGCTCAAGGCCTGAACCAGTCCTACGATGCCGGCGCCGATCACCACAATATCAAAAGATTGCATGTTGGTTTTAGCTCCGATTAAGTGTTGTCAAATTCATACTGATTGTTGCGCCATTAACGATTCGATCTCAGCAATCCGTTTTGGAGTATCTTTGGTTAGATTGTCATAGCCCTGCTCGGTAACTAGAAGGTTATCTTCTATCCGAATACCAATGCCTTGCCACTGCGTGTCTACATCAGCATCATGTGCCACATATAAACCAGGTTCGATGGTCAGCACCATACCCGGTTCAAATGGTCTGTCTTCGCCGGCGAATTTATAGCTGCCTACATCATGTACATCGAGGCCTAACCAATGGCCAATGCCATGCATAAAGTACTCTCGATACAATTGTTTTTGCAGATTAAAGGCTAAACTACCTGATAATAAACCCAGTTTAATCAATCCTTGCGTTAACACAGAAACTGCCGCGTCACTGACTTGTTTGAAGGTATTGCCAGGCTTGACTTGTGCAAATGCCGCTTGTTGCGCCTCAAGTACCAGTTCATACAAGATTTTTTGCGCTGGAGAAAAACGGCCTGAAACAGGAAAAGTTCGCGTGATATCGGCGGCGTAACCCTGTAATTCACAGCCCGCATCAATCAGCACCAGATCACCATCGTTTAAGGGCTGATCATTTTGCGTGTAGTGCAATATACACGCGTTTGCGCCACTCCCAACAATAGAACCATAAGCAGGATGTTTCGCGCCATTCATTGCAAATTCGTAGTGCAATTGAGCTTCAAGGTGATACTCATTAAGCCCTGCTCGGCAGCGCTGCATAGCCCGCTGGTGTGCTTGCCCAGAAATCTCAGCAGCACGGCGCATTATGGCAACTTCAGCCGCAGATTTAAATAAACGCATTTCATCTAACAAAGGGCGCACATCAATTATGCTGCTTGGCGCTTGCATACTTTGTTTGGGGGCGTCTCGTAAGGCTTCTAGCAACGAAAAAACCAGCTCGTCTGCCTCACTATTATGACCTTGAGCAAAATAAAGATGATCGTGACCATCAAGTAACGTTAGCAATTGCTCATCAAGTTCATCAAGGCTAAACGCTAAATTAAGCTCGAAGCTTTTTTTGGCTTGCAGGGGTCCAATGCGCTTACCTTGCCACAATTCTGCTGTAGGGTCGTTATCTAAACAAAAAAGCACACTTAAGCTGGTTTTTGACCGTGCGCTTGAACGCCTTTGATTAGACAACACCAGCCATGCCTGCGGCTCAGGAAACCCACATAAATAATGAAAATAACTGTCTTGACGAAAGGCATATTCCGTATCTCGGCTGCGTGTCACTAAGTTAGCGGCTGGCATAATACAAATACTGTTGTCTTGCATCATGTCCAATAAACGTTGGCGGCGAGTGCAAAATTCTTTCATGGCTAGCATAAGGCCTATACTTCTGTGGAGTAAAATTGAGTTTAACTTAGTGAACGATCTTAGGCTCGCCCTGCTGCTGTTCTGGTGATTTACCTAATTCGTTGAAACACAGCATCACCGTCACTCTGACATATTCCATTACTTCAAATAAGGCTTGTTCAGATTCTTCATCTTCTGACATTTCGTCATCCATACGAGCAATCTCGGCAAAATCTTCTAGCCCTTCTTTTACGTCATCTGAACAACCAGTTAAATCGGCTTGATGCAATCCAAAACCGAGCATAAACCCCTGTATCCAGTGAATCAGAGCCTGTCCACGCTCATTGATTGGCGCAGCATCATCGGGCAAACACAGCACCAAAGCAAAGTCATTGGCCACTAATTGCTGGCAGGTAGAGTCATATAATGCTTTAAATACCTCAAGGACGTCTTTAGATAAGGGCTCGCCCTGATTAATCACGTCGGCTAAGGGCTCCATCCAATCTTGACACTCAAGCGGCATACCGCCACCTAACATGCCACACATCATGCCCTGCACTTCTGACGCAGTGGTCAGAATGTTATTGCGCTCTAAAATAACACTTACTGATTCGAATAACTGACTGCTTGTCTTCAAAATTAACTCTCACTTGATTTTTGCGCTAATGCTACCATTGTGACGTTGTGATGCCCAGATGTAGCCATGATTGTTGAAAATCATCATGGTATATCAGGGCAATAACAGTTTATAATAAGGCGCACTAGAAAATGATGTGGTTTTTCTAGTCTCGTGCACTTTTTCTATGCCTCCTGGGGTCTTTGCCAGTTTAGTTGTGTCCCTGGCCGATGCTTTACCACCTGGAAGTTGATTCCACTACTATTGCGCAAGCTCGGCTCGTATCGAGAAGCCTACGGTAGTGATGATACTTCCGCCCTGAACTTTCGGTTCACGGGCGATTACTAAACAGCGGGATTTTGGGAGGCACCCTATTTATGGATAATGTTCACTGGTAGCAGGATGAATGAATAAAGAACAACAATTACAAACTGAAGGAAAGGTGGTGATTGAGTCTTTATCACCCTTAGTAAAGTGGCAATACAACGATTTTCATCAGGTTATGTTGGCTGAGTTCTCAGTAGACAAACAACAACAAGTTATGACTACCCTCGAACAAATACTGCCTTGTCAGTGGGACGCAAAATCCATTAAAAAAGCCCCTGATGAAGTCAAACATTTAGCCGGTTTTTTCGCTAAACTCGTTAAAAATCAAAAATTACTCAGCACTGATTACCTAACACAACCCAAAATAATGGTGGCGTGGTGGCCGTGGGGACATGGCGCAACGGTTTCAGTACGTTTATTTTTAACCAATACGAGTGAATACCAACCTAAACAAGGTCTTTTACAACGTTTGACAGCCATTTTTTCCTAGACTAGACCAGATGGTCTGGTTTGCGTTATATTTGACCTTTGGTTTTAACCCGTCGCGCTTAAACAGACTATTACAGATTAAAGCGGCTACGAATAACAATGAGGCTCAGTACCATGGCCGTTATAAATTTTGGCTCCATCAACATTGATCACGTTTATCAAGTTGATCATTTTGTGCAACCGGGCGAGACACAAGCCTCTACCTCTTATCAGCAATTGTTAGGAGGCAAGGGTGCGAACCAATCCATAGCGCTTGCGCGCGCCGGATCTGATGTGTGGCACGTGGGTAAAATAAACCAGGCAGATGCGGGTTTTAAGCAAACGATGATCCGCGAAAATATCAATTGCAAATACGTCAATTGCACAGAGACAGCCTCTGGCCACGCAATTATTCAAGTCGTTCCTTCGGGTGAAAATGCCATTGTATTATTTGGTGGCGCAAATCATGAATTAGATGACAAAGACATCATGCAAGCATTGGATAACGCTAAGTCAAGCGACTGGGTGTTAACCCAAAACGAAACGAGTGCTATTGATCAGGTATTGCTGCAAGCGAAAGAAAAAGGCTTGAAAGTGGCATTCAACCCTGCACCGATGACTGAGTCAGTGAAGCACTTACCCCTGCATTGTATTGACTTATTGATTGTTAACGAAGTGGAGGCTGAAGAATTATCTGGCCATAGCGATCTTGAACAAACTGAAGCCTATTTTCGCAAAGAATGGCCTCAAGCCGAAGTATTGATTACGCTTGGTAAAGCCGGTGTGAGAATGCTTAAAAAAGAAAAAACCATCGATGTGCCAGCATTTGAAGTGACCGCAGTTGATACAACTGCTGCTGGCGACACCTTTATCGGTTTCTTTTTGTCAGCCTATGCTGCCCATAGTGATTCTAAAACCGCATTGACCCGAGCGTGTGCGGCTTCAGCACTGGCAGTAACAAAAATGGGCGCTGCACAATCAATCCCAACTAAAGAAGAAGTCAATCGATTCTTGGCCAAAAGACAATAAACTAAACGAATAGCGAGAATACTATGAGCCACAAAATAATTTTAGACACCGATCCGGGCATTGATGATGCGATGGCCATTTTTTTTGCATTTCAATCGCCCGATATTGACGTGCTTGGTTTAACAACCGTATATGGCAACGTGCCAGTTGAGATGGCTGCACAAAATGCACTCACATTGTGCGAATTGGCAGGACAAGATATTCCAGTATGTAAAGGTGTCGCCATGCCTTGGGTTGGCAAAGAGTCTGCTTATGCGCACTTTGTACATGGCGACGATGGCTTTGGTAACATCAATTTTCCAGCAGCAAGCAATCGCAAACTTGATCCGCGCAGTTCAGCGCAATTTATTGTTGATATGGCGCGTCAGTACCCCGGTGAAATCACCCTTGTTGCCATTGGTCCTTTAGGCAACTTGGCCTTGGCTTTACGTTTAGAGCCTGAGTTACCTAAGTTAATTAAGGGAGTATCGATTATGGGTGGCGCCGCGTTTGTGCGTGGCAACGTAACTCCCGTTGCTGAAGCCAATATTTGGAACGATGCCTATGCGGCAGAGATCGTTTTTGGCGCCGACTGGGAAGTGACCATGTTTGGCCTTGATGTCACGATGACAGTACCTTTCTCTTTGGAATTTTTAAACACCTTGAAGCAAAACAACCAAAAATGTGGTGGTTTTGTGCATGATGCTGCGCAATTTTACGTGGACTTTTATTCTCAGAATCGTGAAGAAAGAGTGTGTTTTTTCCACGATGCCATGCCGATTGCACACTTAGTTGATCCGAGTTTATTTGAACTGCAACGAGGCCATGCCCGAGTATCCACGGATCCATTAAATATTGGTCAAACGTCAGTTGCCTTACCTAACACCACAACGAGCCCAGACTGGTTAAACGCGCAACAAGTTAACGTTGCGGTGAAAGTTGATAGCCAAAGGTTAACTAAGCTGTATACCGATACCTACGCTTTATAAGCCGCTTACATAAAATAATTTACCCAATATTGAAAGTAGCTTAAGACAAACTTTTCATCTAAAGTCTGTCTTAGGCGTTACTGAGTCACCAAAAATCAACCTTGATTGGGTCATTATGCAATCTGCTCCGCTAACTAAAAACGAAACGGCTCGCCTTCAAGCTTTGTATGACTATGACATTCTTGATACCGAAGCCGAAAAAGTATTTGATGATCTTACCCTACTTGCCTCTGAAATATGCAACACCCCCATTGCACTAATTAGCCTGGTTGATCCAAACAGGCAATGGTTTAAATCAACTATCGGGATTGATGCGACAGAAACACCAAGAGATATCGCTTTTTGTGCCCACGCGATTCATCAAGAACAGATTTTTCAGGTCGAAGATACCCTGTTAGATGAGCGATTTTTTGATAACCCTCTGGTGACTGAAGGGCCTAAAATTCGCTTTTATGCAGGTACTCCGTTAGTGACACCCCAAGGTCATGCCGTTGGCACCTTGTGTGCGATAGATTCAAAGCCTCATCGCTTAAATTCAACTCAGATTAATGCTTTAGAAATTCTGGGAAGAAATGTCATTTCACAAATGGAGTTGCGCAAGAAGATAAGAGTACTAAAAGAAATCGACAAAAATAAAACAAACTTTTTGTCTTCAATGAGTCATGAGTTACGCACTCCGATGAACGCTATTATTGGCTTCAGCCGTTTGTTACTGGATGATGCCGCAAACCGCGGTGCAACCGACCAAAGTGTAGAGTATTTAAAGCACATTGATTACAGCGGAAAACGACTACTCGGCGTTATCAATTCAATTTTAGACATCAACAAAATAGAAGCGGGCATGATGACGCTGTCACCTACTTTCATCGATGTCAGACAGACGATTGAGCAAATCGCTGGCATGCTCAGCAACAGCGCGCTTGAAAAGGGTATTCATTTTCAGTATCAACTTGCCGATTCGTTGCCAACGTCTTTATTGCTTGATGAAGACAAATTTAGTCAAGTCGTAATCAATCTAGTCAGTAACGGTATAAAATTTACGCCAAGCAATAAGCAGGTTACGATGCGGATCCACGCTGACAACAATCGTCTTATTGTGGAAGTTGAAGATGAGGGTGAAGGTATTTCTGAAGCTGATCTAAGCAAGTTATTTACGCAATTTCAGCAATTAGGTAAATCCCAAGGTCAACAAGGCTCAGGCTTGGGCCTAGCAATAAGTAAAGGATTGGTTAACTTGATGGGTGGCAGCATCACAGTAAAAAGTAAGCCCAAACTAGGCAGTACTTTTACTGTTAGTTTACCTTTGACTTTAGCGAAAGATGAACCAGTAGCAGGCCTTGTAAATAAAGACCAGACACACATTTTCAGCGCCAATAATATTATTTTAGTTGTTGAAGATAATGAAATTAACCAAGTGGTTATTGGAGCGATGCTAGCCACCTTTCAATTAGCGCCAATATTTGCTGATAGCGGTGAACAAGCTCTAGAAAAAATAAGCCAGCATGACTTTAATTTAGTCTTAATGGACATACACCTACCTGGCATGAATGGTATTGAAGCCAGTCAATGTATTCGCCAACAATATCCCACGCTTCCTATTGTCGCCTTGTCCGCCGACAGTTTTGAATATGAAAAAATGAAAAACAACCACTCAGTATTCGATGATTTTTTAACGAAGCCTGTCGAAAAAGAAGCGCTCGCAAAAATGCTTAACGTTTATTTAAAGTAGTGTTTACCTGATGTTAGAAAATGAGCCAAGCAGAGCTGAGTTACGCAAAACCTTTCGCGCCATGCGTAATAGTTTAACAGAAAAAGAGCAACAACTTGCTGCGACAGGGCTATTGTCTCGCTGCCTGAAATGGGCGCCTTTCATGAAAGCATCTCGTATCGCCTGTTATCTAAGTAATGACGGCGAACTTGATACCCACAAGGTGATTGATTATTGCTGGCTGAACAATATTGAAATCACACTACCTGTACTTGACCCGCTTACACCTGGCCATCTGTTGTTTGCGGTGTATCAGGCGCAATCTGCGATGCACAACAATAAATATGGTATCGCCGAACCCCAATTCGAAAAAAAGAACCTAGTTGAACTGTACAACATTGATATTATTTTCACTCCTTTAGTGGCCTTTGATAGCAGCGGGAATCGTCTTGGCATGGGCGGAGGTTACTACGACCGAACACTGGCAACATTAAGCGATCACGCCAAGCAACCTTTGATCATTGGTGTGGCACACGATTGCCAACTGATTGAAAAATTGCCTGTGCAAAGCTGGGACATTCCCTTACATGGCATTGTTACACCTAGCCAAATTTTTACCTTCTAAGCCATTTTATTCAGCTTATCTTAGGTTACACTACGCGCTTTTCTACTTGTAAAAGTGACTGAATACTTATGATGACTCAAGATCAAAAGAAACACGCTGTGGCACAAGCCGCCTTAAAATATGTGCAAGATAACGCTATTATCGGGGTGGGCACGGGTTCAACCGTTAACTATTTTATCGATGCCCTAGGTACGCTCGCTCATAACATCCAAGGTGCGGTGTCGAGCTCTGAAGCATCCACCAAACGGTTAAAAGCGTTAGGCATCGAAGTATTCGACCTTAATTCCGTTGGTTCATTTGATATATATGTAGACGGCGCTGATGAAGTCACTCAACACAAACACATGATTAAAGGCGGTGGAGCTGCACTGACTCGCGAAAAAATTGTTGCGGCTGTAGCTAAAAAATTTATATGTATTGCTGATGACTCAAAATTAGTCGGCATGCTGGGTAGCTTTCCTCTGCCGGTTGAAGTTATCCCGATGGCACGTTCTTATGTAGCCAGAGAAATTGTCAAACTCGGTGGTGACCCAGTGTATCGCCAAGGTGTGGTGACTGACAACGGTAATGTCATATTAGATGTTTATAACCTTGAAATACTCAAGCCCATTGAACTTGAAAAACAACTCAACAATATTGTGGGTGTGGTGACCAATGGTCTATTTGCGGCAAGAGGCGCCGATGTGGTTTTATTGGCTAACGAACAAGGTATACAAACCTTAGAATAATCCAGTAATCGCCGGCTAACAGCCTGCCCTAATCAGGCAGGTTTTGCTGCAAAAAGCGCAGCATATTGTCACCCATGACTAAGCGAATATCCTCTTGAGAAATACCTTTTGTTAATAATGCTTGTGTTAATTCTACTAGTTCACTGGTATCAAAGGCCACTTTAGTCGCGCCGTCAAAATCAGAACCTAAGGCAATATGTTCTGCACCAAGTAAAGCAATACCATATTCTATTGCGCCAGCTACACTGGCCGGTGAGATATCACAAACCGCTCCATCCCAATACCCGACAGCAATTAAACCACCCGCCTCAGCAATCTGCTGCATTAGTGTATCGCTGATATTACGTGGAGAATCACAATGCCCCAGTAAACCTGTGTGACTCATCACCAAGGGCTTTTGACTCATGGCAAGGACATCACGCACCACTTGCTCTGACGAATGGGAAACATCAACAATGATGTCTAAAGACTGCATCATTTGCACCGCTTCACGACCAAAGTCACTCAAGCCATCGCCACTTGTACCATGCAAGGAGCCACCTAATTTATTATCAAAAAAGTGTTGTAGGCTCATCATTCTAAAACCATAGTCGTACAACACCTTTATGTTGGCTAAGTCTTCATCCAAAGCATGTGAGCCCTCAGTGCCTAGCAACGCCCCCACTAAAGACGGCTCTACTGCCCGTTGGGCAACAAAATCTGTTAAGGTGGATTTGGAGTCAATAAAACGAATTTTGTCTGGATTCTCCTCTACAAACTCATGTAATTTGTCAGCTTGATAGATAGCCCTGGCTCGCAAGCTTTGCCACGTATCCACTGGCCAGCGTTGGAGTAAGGCTAACTTAGTTACATTGTCGCTGGCATCAGCTTCGTTTTGCTCATAATTGAGCCCGCTGGGCGATTTAGTGACGGTAGTAAACATTTGAAGGGCAACATTGCCTTTTTGCAATCGAGGAAAATCGACATGGCCAAAATCACTAGGACGATTCAGATCGCGATCCCACATCAAACTATCACTATGCCAATCACCAATAAAAAGTTGACGATGTAAATCGAGAGCCTGCTGACTAATGGGCAGACTTTCAAGTGCCGTTACGCGATTAAATTGTTTCTCAACATAGGCGGGAGCAAAATTAAAGACAGTAACTATGAGTAAGGCTAAAAGTAACAAACTACTTAAGCCTATTTTTTTCATTCGCGACATCCAGTGCACCTCAAATAGTGTGATAAATCGAATCATAACTTCAAACTGGACTTTGTGAAATTAATGTAAATAAAAAGAAGTGATTTAGGCTGGTATTTTTAGGCTAAAGATTGAGAATGCGCAATTGTCATAAAACTCTCATAAATGTCTTTTCTAAGCTGACCGGGTGCTTTAGGATCAAGGCTTATACTTAATGCCCTGTAATGAGTTACTGTGAGTTACCCACCGTCTTTAATCTTGATAAAAAATGCCACGCTATTTGCTCCGCAAGCACGTGGCAGCAAACATCTGCTCATTGCAGCGGGTAAAATTGCTTACATCGGTGATATTTTGCCCACACTTGGTGATGAGTTAGCGGTGGAAACGGTCGATCTAGCAGGGCAAATTTTAATACCCGGCTTTATTGATGCCCATACGCACATTACCGGTGGCGGAGGTGAAGCAGGATTTGCGACGCGAGTACCGCCCGTGCCCTTGAGTCAGTTTACTCGCGCCGGTGTAACTACCGCAGTGGGAGTGCTAGGTACTGATGATCTAACCCGCACAACAGGCTCACTGCTAGCACAAGTCTATGCCCTGCGTGAAGAAGGTTTGTCTGCTTATTGCTATACCGGTGGTTATCATTTACCGCCCACTACCCTTACAGGTTCGGTAAAATCTGACATTGTTTATATCGAACCCATTTTAGGTGTAGGTGAGCTAGCCATCAGTGATCATCGTTCGAGTCAACCAACCTTAAATGAGTTATTGAAAGTCGCTTCTGAAGCTCATGTTGCACGTTTAATGACAGGTAAAGCCGGTATTTTACATCTTCATTTGGGAGATGGTGAGCGAGGTCTAGCATTAGTGCGCGAAGCGATTGCCAATGCAGAAATACCGGCAAAAACGTATAATCCTACCCATGTAAATCGTCGAAAAGCACTGTTTGACGAAGCCTGTGAACTGACTAAACTGGGTTGTTGGATAGATGTTACGGCATTTGAAACCGGTGATGTCGGCTATGAACCGGCAGAGGCACTAATGCGTTATATGAACAGTGACTATCCACAAGATAAACTCACTATAAGTTCTGATGGTGGTGGATGTTTACCTTGTTTTGATCATCACGGCCACATGACTAAAATGGACTTTGCTAGCTCAAGTGCCATGACGGAAGTGTTTTATCAACTCATCGATAGTGATGTTGATTTGGTGCGTTTTTTACCGTTTTTCACTAGTAATGTCGCAGATTTATTGAATTTTAGCCACAAGGGCCAAATCAATGTAGGTTGCGACGCAGACCTAATTGTACTTGACCCGAACAATCGAATTCACCATGTTATGGCCCAAGGTCATTGGCATATTTTTGCCAAAAACATCATTAAAAAAGGCTCTTTTGAGAATTAATTATGCCCTCTCCTAATATTGCAGGCACTCACCGTGGTTATGTTATTCCTATTGGTGGTGCGGAAGATAAGTTACATAATCCGCAAATTTTGAAAAAATTTGTCAAACTGGCGGGTGGCAAAGATGCCGTCATTAGTATTATCCCAACTGCTTCACAACTAGACGATACCGGAGAACGTTACCAAGCGATATTTAATGAACTCGGTGCAGGTACCACTCACGTCATCCCTATATCTGAGCGGGCTGATGCACAGAAGCAAGAGTATGTGGATCTCTTAGAACAAAGCACCGCTATTTTTGTTACGGGCGGCAATCAATTGCGCCTATCTACTATATTAGGTGGTACGCCTATCGCTAAAGCCATTCGCCAGCTAAATGCCAAGGGTGTGCACTATGCAGGTACGTCGGCGGGTGCCGCTATTGTATCGCAACATATGATTACTGCTGGTAGTACCGGGATTGTACCTACTGAAAATGGCGTGAGTTTGGCGCCTGGTTTAGGCTTAATCAATACTGCGGTTATCGATCAACATTTTAATCAGCGTAATCGTTTAGCTCGCTTGTTGAGTGCAGTTTCTTACAATCCTTTTTTAATTGGTCTTGGACTGGATGAGGACACTGCGGCCTTTATCAATGAAAATAATGAATTTACCGTGGTCGGTAGCGGTGCAATTACGATTATTGACCCTTCTAATATTGAATATTCTTCGATGGCTGAAGCCAACAGGGGAGACGCGTTAACCTTACTCAATTTGAAGGTGCATATCCTCGCTGCAGGCAGTCGTTTTAACCTCAATGACAAACAAGCTTTTATCAAATAAAACTTATTTTGGCTGTTTGGGCTGCAAACAAGAATAAAAGTAGCGTAGGCTGCTTTTTTTTTATACTTTAGCTATGTGAGGCTTTCTCTATGCCGTGCGCTAGCCGCTTATTTTTTTCGCTAAGGGCTAGATCTTCGCTCCAATATCAGCATCTACAATAACTCAAAGGAATAAATAACGATGAAGATACTCAGCACTAACGTATATGTCGGTCCCAATATTTACGCCAACTTTCCCGTTATTAGTCATCAAATCGACATTGGTGAACTTGAAAATTGGCCTTCGGTCAAACTCGGGCAGGGATTTATCGATGGGCTAATTATTGCACTGCCCTCTTTGCAAAAACACGGCTGTTCTTATCGCGAAGATGGCGGTTTTATCCGTCGTTTAAAAGAAGATGAAGGGACGTGGATTGGCCATATCTGGGAGCATGTGGCTCTAGAATTACAAGACCTTGCCGGCTCTGATGTGACATTTGGAAAAACCCGCAGCAGTGGCAAAGTAGGCTGCTATGACGTGGTGTATCAGTATCATCAACGAGATGTAGGTTTAGCCGCCGGAGAACTCGGTATACGCTTACTAACTCACCTTATGCCCAAAGAAGTGCAGGACCTACTGCATTCAAAAACTGATGAAGATTTCAACTTTTCTGAAGAACTGCACGACTTTGTGCGCATGGCTCAACGAAAAGAATTTGGCCCAAGCACGGCTTCATTGGTCAAGGCCGCTGAAGAACGCGATATCCCTTGGCTGCGCCTAAATAACTACAGCCTAGTGCAGTTTGGTCACGGTAAATACCAACGCCGCATTCAAGCCACTATAACCAGTGAAACCAAACATATTGCAGTAGAAATATCCTGTGATAAAGAAGACACCCACAATCTACTCAACGATTTAGGTTTACCAGTACCACAACAAATTATGATCTATGGCGAACAACAAGCGATCCGTGCTGCCAATAAAATAGGCTATCCGGTGGTGGTCAAACCGTTAAATGCTAACCATGGCAGAGGCGTGAGTATCAATCTTACGGACGGCGAACAAGTGCGTGCAGCGTTTAATGAAGCCTTACAGTTTGGCACTGGTAAAGCGGTGTTAGTAGAGAGCTATTTAAGTGGGTTTGACCATCGTATGTTGGTGGTAAATGATGAATTAGTTGCGGTGGCAAAACGCGTACCCGGGCATGTGGTAGGTGACGGTCTATCTAACATTAAGCAACTCATAGACATCGTAAATCTTGACCCACGCCGTGGTATTGGTCACGAAAAAGTATTAACGCGTCTCGAGCTGGACAATCAGGCCGAACGATTATTAGAAGAAGCCGGTTACGATGCCGACACCGTATTGGAAAAAGGCCAGTTGTTTTACTTGCGTTCAACCGCAAATTTATCGACTGGCGGTACCTCCATCGACGTGACTGATATCGTGCATCCAGATAACCGTAATATGGCAGTGCGCGCCATCAAAGCCATTGGCTTAGACATTGGCGGCGTGGATTTTCTTACTGACGACATCAGTAAATCGTATAAAGAGATCGGTGGCGGTATTTGTGAGTGTAATGCAGCACCCGGCTTTCGTATGCATGTCGCGCCCAGTGAAGGTAAACCCCGCGATGTCGCTGGCAAAGTGCTAGATATGTTATTTCCTGCTGGAAGCGAAGCGCGCATTCCTGTTGCGGCTATCACTGGTACTAACGGTAAAACCACCACCAGTCGCATGCTCGCAAGCATTGTTAAAGGTGCAGGTTTTACCACGGGCATGACCTCAACAGATGGCGTGTATATCGACGGGCATCTAACTGTCAAAGGTGATATGACCGGTCCTACTTCGGCACAAATCGTACTGCGTGACCCAAGTGTCGACTTTGCCATATTAGAAACCGCCCGTGGTGGTATTCTAAAACGTGGTTTGGGTTACATGGAATCCAATGTAAGTGCTTGTTTAAATGTGACTGCTGACCATTTGGGTTTACGGGGTATCAATACGGTTGAGCAACTGGCGCAAATTAAACGCGTGGTGGTTGAAGTGGCAAAAGACTGCGTGGTTCTCAATGCCGATGACATGCTATGTCTGCAGATGGCTGACTATTGTGAAGCAGAGCGCATTTGTTATGTGACCATGGATCCAGGTCATGGCCTAGTGCGAGAACACATTCGCAGCGGCGGTATGGCCGCGGTATTAGAAAAAGGGATTAATGGCGACATGATCACCTTGTACGACAAAGGTGCCCATATTCCTTTGTTATGGACTCACTTAATTCCAGCCACGATTGAAGGCAAAGCCATCCACAATGTACAAAATGCCATGTTTGCTGCAGCGATAGCTTATAGCTTTGGTTTTTCTCTTGAAGATATCCGTCAAGGTTTACGTATTTTTAGCACCTCTTTCTATCAAGCCCCTGGGCGTCTAAATATCTATAATGAACATCCTTTTAAAGTCATTCTTGATTACGCGCACAATCCAGCTGCGATCCAGTCAATTACTGACCTAGCAAAGCGTTTAGATGTCAGTGGTAAGCGCCGTTTAGTGATTGCCATGCCAGGTGACAGACGGGACGAAGACATCATTGAAGCGGCCCAAATTGTGGCCAAAGGTTTTGATAGTTTCATCTGCAAAGCCGACGACTCTCGTCGGGGTCGTGGCTATGACGAAGTGCCTTTATTATTGAAAACGACCTTAATGGCCGCCGGTGTGGATGAGAGTTTGATTCAAGTTATTCCATCAGAACAAGATGCCATTGAACAAGCCTTGGAAGATAGTCAGAAAGGCGACTTGTTGATCATTTTAGGTGATGACATTACCCGTTGCTGGAAACAAATTGTGCACTTTAATGGTGGTGTTGAAGTCAAACCTTCAGGTGATGAACCATCACGTGACTACCCAGACAAGTTATTTGAGCCGGTCGAGCATAAGTTTGAACTAGCGGCAGGCCAACGTTTAGTGCAAGACGAACGCGGTGTGCGCTTAGTGGTAGAACATGATGAGGAGGCGGACTAAGGTGGCCAAGTTTTCTCTATTATGCTGACCTTGCAATTAGATGAAGTTCGACGCCTGACCGGCCCCAATTTGTTGTGGGATAAGCCGGGGGCGATTATCGATGTATTATTTGAGGGTATAGCACATTCACAGGTGCTTGATTGCCTGCAAACTTGGGTAGATAAACTGCTAACTGAGTTTGCATGGCAGCAAGAGAGTTATACTTATCGAATGCATGAGCATGGGCTTAATTTTGCTATCAGTGCCCCTTTCGATGCTCTATACAGCGCTTGTGATCTACTCGAGCTGGCGTGGGATTGCTGTGTCTGTGAGTTACAGCAACAGCCTATGCTAGCTTGGCAGCCTCGGTTACAAGGAATTCGAGCTGAACTGCTTGATGAAAAAAAACCGCACTTACTGGCACTGATTCAACAAGCCGCCAAACAGCAAGTAACGTGTTTAGTTGACGATGATGAGCTCAGTCTTGGTATGGGCGCCACGGCGCAAACATGGCCAATTAACGCACTGCCTAATATTGAGCACATTGAATGGTCTCAATATCAGGACATACCCAGTGCCTTAATTACTGGCACCAATGGTAAATCTACCAGTGTCAGATTAGCTGCCAAAATAGCTAAAGCCGCCGGTATTTGTGCCGGCGTCACTTCTACCGACTTTATTCGCGTTGGTGATGATGTGCTTGATTACGGTGATTATTCCGGTCCTGGCGGGGCAAGAATGTTACTGCGTGATACACGCTGTCAATTGGCATTTTTAGAAGTTGCTCGTGGCGGAATTTTACGTCGTGGCTTACCCGTAACAAGAGTGAATGCAGCGCTTATTACCAATGTAGCCAGTGACCATTTAGGTCAATACGGTATTAATACCGTAGCTGAATTAGCTCAAACTAAATTTGTAGTCGCCAAAGCCCTTGGTGACCGCAGCATATTAGTACTCAATGCCGATGACGAGATGGTTATCTCTCAAGCTCAACACATTAAAACTCCTATCTGCTGGTTTAGCCGAGACGAAAATAATGGCCTTATTCAACAGCAAATAGACTTAGGTGCCCCAGCCGTATTTGTCCGTTGTGATGAGATTGTCTTTCACGATAAGGGCAAGTTTGAGAGCATTTGTAGCATTGACTCTGCCCCCATGACGCTCAATGGTAGCGCATGGCACAACATACAAAATGCCTTGGGTGTGGTGGGTTTAGCAAAGGCGCTTGATCTGCCCCATTTTGCCATAGTGCAAGGTTTGCAAGAATTTGGCAGTGACAGTCAAGATAATCCCGGACGAGGTAATATCTACCACATAAAGGGACGACACGTTATTGTTGATTTTGCGCATAATGAGCACGGCATGCGTGCCGTTATAAATATGGCCGTTCAACTTAAGGCTAAACGTTATATTGCCATGTTCAGCCATGCAGGGGACCGCAGCAACGAGGATATGCAAAACTTAACTAAAGCCGTCAGCGAGCTTAACGCCAGTCTCTATATCCCAGCTGAACTGGAAAAATATTTACGTGGCCGAGCGCCCAATGAAATTCCAGCCCTATCTCAGCATTTTTTACTCAATCTTGGCATCTCTGCAGAGCACATTAAATTGGCCAATTCTCCGTTATTGGGCGCGAAGCAAGCCTTAGCAGCCGCCGAAGAAGGTGATGTTATTTTGCTATTTGTGCTCGATCAGCGCCAAGAAATACATCAGTGGTTACTGAGTCAAAGTCAGGAAGAATAAAAACATGTCAATCGAACACAAAATCGCTTTAGTAACAGGCGCAAGCCGCGGCATTGGCGCGGCAACTGCAGTTAAATTAGCCGCACAAGGCTACAAGGTTTGCGTTAATTACCAGCGCAATAGCCAAGCCGCTGAAAAGGTAGTCAATACGATTAAGCAACAAGGTGGAGTGGCCTTCGCTTTTCAAGCTGACGTATCACAAGAGCAAGAAGTTAAGGCGCTATTTGCCGCTATCGATAAACAACTAGGAGCGATTACTCACTTAGTCAATAATGTTGGCATCTTAATGCAGCAAAGTAAGTTAATTGATATGGATGCCCAGCGTATCAATAAAATACTCAGCACTAATGTCACCAGTTACTTTTTATGTTGCAAAGAAGCCTTGCAACGCATGCAAACAGGCTCGGCTATTGTCAATGTATCATCTGGTGCCGCGCGATCGGGATCGCCGAACGAATATATCGACTATGCGGCTTCAAAAGGTGCAATAGATACACTCACCAAAGGTTTATCTTTAGAAGTTGCACCACAAGGTATTCGCGTTAATGGCGTGCGGCCAGGCTTTATCCATACCGACATGCATGCTGATGGTGGAGAGCCTAATCGCATAGCGCGCCTAAGGCCTCAAATCCCTTTGCAGCGAGGTGGCACAACCGAAGAAGTCGCAAATTCGATTGCGTGGTTATTATCAGACGAAGCCTCTTATGTTACCGGCAGTATCATTGATGTGACGGGTGGTAAGTAA
>NZ_JANQVQ010000063.1 GCF_030730205.1 Paraglaciecola sp. | reverse complement strand
TCAGGCTCAAAACCGGCGTTTTCATCAAAGCCCGCAGCAAGGCTTTCTTCGTCTAGTTTTTGGATACTTGGCTGAGCGACAGTATTTTGCGGAGCTTCGTCTTCATCATCGTCGTCCCCAAAATCACCAAGCATTTCTCGCATCTGCTCTACTTGTTCTAACTCATCAAGCAAATTGCCCGTAATATTATCTATCTCAGCATTTTGTTCGGCGATTTCTTTGTCTAATTTTTGTAAAACGTCTTCATTGATATCTTCATCTTCATCAGAAATAATATCTGGCGTGACAATAGGCGTATTTTCACCGTCAAATAATTCATCAATACTGATTTCTGGTGCTTCGTCTTGGTCAACGACCGTTTCAATGCTGGGCGACTCTTCATCAAACTCTGCCGCGTCACTTTCAGGCTCAAGGATAGCTTCAGCTACTTCCGGTTGAGGCGTAGGCTCTATTTCTGCTAGTACATCGTCGATGTCACTATCAATGAGTTCGGCTTCTGCATCATCGCCGCTACCAGCAAGTAAGTTATCCTCATCGTCGTCTTCATCGAACAGACTATCGAGTTCATTTTGTCCAATCTGAGAGTCACCTTCCTCAAATTCTTCCGAAGCGGTGGTAGGTTCAAGCAGGTCTTCACCTAAGTCATCAAAAGAATCTAATTCATCATCAAACGCGTTATCTAAGGAGTCATCCAGGGCATCATCTAGAGACTCACGTAGCTCTTCAGCAAGCACATCATCCAGTAGGTCGTCATCGCCAAACAGATTATCATCATCGAGGTCATCCCCTAGTTCATCTGAAAGCTCATTACTTAAGGCATCAGATAAGTCGTCTAACGCTGAACTGTGGGGATCAAGACTAATGTCATCGTCTTCTACTAAATCAAATTCCTTTGGCTTATCGTTTGCACTACGGCGCATCAAGAAAAAATACGCCAAGCCACCAAGAAGCGACAGGGTCAAAGGAACCGTAATTGCCGCCAGCATCCAAGGACTGTCTAACCAACTTGCATTGGCCTCGTCTTCAGCCGCTTTGGCTTTCAGCTCATCTTCTAAGCGCGAACGAGCCAGAAGCTCTTCAATGCTTTGACCCATCTGTTCCATCTGCTGGTTTTTTACGACTTCCTCTGAACGCATTTGATCAATATCAGTATTGACCTTATCAAGCTGCTCAACCAGTTGTTGATTTTTATTTAAGATCGCTTGAACTTGACTGATTGATTCGGCAAATTGTTGCCGAATTTCAAGAAACTGGCGTGATTGTGCCTCATTTAACGCTCCCAATTTTTCTTCTATTAGCGCCTTGGTTTCGTCTAGCTCATTTTTACTGACTTTTGCACTGCTACTGAGACTTTGACTGGCAACTGCTTCGCTATTGGTAGGCCCTGCAGTTTTGAGGATCTGTTCATCGCTTTGAAAACGATCAATCGCGGCAGTTTTATCAACTCTAGAGGCATAACGCTCAGAGGGTAACTTTAGGATAGAGCCATTTTTGATAAGATTAAGATTGTCTTGTTCAAAAGCGTCGGGATTCAGTTGGTAAATCGCATACATGACCTGGTAAATAGACAACTCTTTGCTTTGTCTATAACGGCTAGCAATTTGCCATAGCGTATCAGATGATTTTATTGGACCATAATTAACGCCAGAATACTGAGCGGAATTGTTTTTAGGCCCCTTAACTTGCACACTTTGGGGTACGGCTGCATATAAAGTCGAGATAGCGAAACAGCAACAAACGACAAATAATTTCGCCTTGTTTAGCATTTTGATTGTCAAACGGCTTGCCCCAATAGTGGTTGTGTCATGTGATCTGCGGTTCCATTTCGACCTAAAAATTAATTATCTTGCAATAACCTGCCAGCTAACCCAATTATGTTAGTTGCATTTTACTCAATCAGACAACCATGCTGTTGATCTTGAAAATGACTAAGAAGGTGTCAAATTTTAGACTTTAGTAGGTAAAAACCAATTTAATTACACTAACCTAGCAATTGGTATTCCAACATTTTATGTCAATAACATGCAACTCTAGCACTATAAACCAGATGCGAAAACGGATCTAGAATGCACTCGCTTTGACCACTAAAAACTGGTTGATGGTGGTATGAGAATCATCGGCACAGGAACAGAAAACATAAGGGCTATTCGCTGTAACTGAATAGCCCTTAAGATAGAATGGAAATAAAACTAAATTACATGTAATCGCGGATCAATACTTCGGCTATCTGGATGCTATTGGTCGCAGCACCCTTACGCACGTTGTCTGATACAACCCACATATTGATACCATTTGGATGGGTAATATCATTGCGGATACGCCCAACAAATACTTCGTCATGACCGCTAGCGTTACCGACTTGAGTTGGAAAATCTTCGCGCTGTTCCATCAACTTTACGCCTGGCGCGTTGGCTAACAAGGCTTTTACTTCTTCCGCGTCTATCGGAGAACGCGTTTCCAAGTGAATTGCTTCACCGTGACCAAAGAAAACAGGTACACGGACCGCAGTGGCATTAACCAAAATACTGTCATCGCCCATAATTTTCTGAGTTTCCCACACCATTTTCATTTCTTCTTTGGTGTAGTCATTATCAGTAAACACATCGATTTGAGGTATGACGTTGAAAGCGATTTGACGACTAAAAGCTTTTACCTGAACTTCTTTTCCGCTTAGCAATGCAGCGGTTTGATGCGCCAATTCATCCATTGCTGACTTACCTGCACCCGATACTGATTGGTAGGTAGAGACGTTAATACGTGAAATACCAACTGCATCTTGAATGGGCTTTAAGGCAACTAACATTTGAATTGTGGAACAATTGGGGTTAGCAATAATATTTCGATTTCTAAAATCGGCTAAAGCATGGGCATTCACTTCAGGCACAACTAATGGAATGTCGGCTTCGTAGCGATAATGAGAGGTATTGTCGATAACAACACAACCTGCTTCTGCCGCGATGGGGGCGTATTTAGCTGATACACTGCCACCAGCAGAGAAAAAGCCAAGTTGTACTTTTGACCAATCAAACGTATCTGCGTCAAGTACCGTAATATCCTTACCCTTGAACGATACTGTACCACCAGCAGAGCGTGAACTCGCTAGAGGATAAAGTGTATTGACCGGGAAATTCCGTTGTTCAAGAATTTCGATCATATGCTGCCCTACCAATCCGGTAGCGCCTAGCACAGCAACATCAAAAGACCGAGACATGTTTGAAGTACTCCTATAAAAATAAAATGATTAGCCTATCAGGCCTTTAAAAAATCGAGGGCGTAGATTGCCTTTGATTGCGAAAAATTTCCAGTATTAACCTTTATTGCAGAAAACTCTCTTCTTATAGGGTAGTGCTTTCTGATATATCTAAATTGCTCTGCATTGTGCATATTATCCTTAAAGTGTTTACTGTCGTCAGCGATGTTGTAAACCTCTAAGATTAAGTTTTCGATATTTTGCTGAACGTCCAAGCTTGGATTTATATTCAATTGTGTTTCAACCCGAGGTAAATAATCACTTAATGTTTTAGATTTAGGCAAGTGATAAAAATCACACAAGCCTTGATAAAGCATTTCCGTGCCACGGGCTTTACCTTCTATCGTATGGCCTGCTATATGAGCTGTTGCCAATGCGACATAAGGAACAAGCGCTAAATTGATATCTGGCTCGTTTTCCCAAACATCTAACACTAAATTCAACCTTTTACCGCTTTCAAACAAACTCAGCACCTCGCCATTATCAATCACTTCACCGCGACAAGCATTTATTAATACTTGCTGCTCGGTAAGTTCACTCAAGCGGGCTACATCAAATAGGTGTTCTGTTGGGTGTTTGCCTTCACTGATAAAAGGAACATGTAGAGTAATGATGTCGCAGTGCATTATCCTTTGCATATCAACAAACTGGCGGGGATCTCCCGCTTCCTGCAAAGGCGGATCGCAAAGATAATAGGTTATACCGAGAGTATCTAACTTTTTTTGCAAGGCGCTACCAACATGGCCTGCACCTACAATACCGATTGTTTTATCGCCTAAATGCCATCCTAATTTTTTGCCCATGACACATAAAGCACTTAATACATATTCTGCCACTGCTACGGCATTACAGCCTCCTGCAGACTGAAAATGAATCCCCCTTTGCATTAGGTAAGGAATATCAACATGGTCGGTACCCGCTGTTGCGGTTGCAACAAATTTTAGCTTAGAAGCTTTCGCTAATAATGTCTCATTCACTTTAGTAGTAGAGCGCACTAAAAGGACATCGGCATCGGCAATCATATCGGCATCGATAGTTTTATGAGAAAACACCTGACACTCACCTAGTTCAGCAAAAAATTCTGAGCCATAAGGCATACTGTCTTCAAAATAAATTTTCATTAATAGGGTTCTTGTTTACACAAAAATAAAGGACCTTAGTATGCCATGAAGGTAGATGAGGTAAAGCGCCGCACGGTATATATTTAACAAATAAACTAAGTGATTTTTTACGGTCCACCACCCCCTGAGCCAGTGTCAGAACTCAGCACTGAATGTAAAAAAGCTTAATATAAATGCAGCACTGCTTGCGGTGCCTCAAGTTGCGGGTAATGTCCTACATCCAATAAAGCCGTTCGGGCATTTGGCACGATATCAATGTATCGGTCTAACAGTTGTCTACCAGAAATCGAGTCTTGTGCGCCGTTGATGAAGTACAGAGGGATGCTTGTCTCAATCATTGTCTCGACCCATCTTTTCCCTAAACGCTGGCGCTCATCCATGTAAGCTAAGAGCTCAGGTAAAACCATGTGGCCTACTTTGTTTTGAAGTCATTGCCATAAAATGTCGACATGCGCTGACTGTGGTTGAGTATCTTTGCCGAATATCCGTGTAAAGCTT
>NZ_JANQVQ010000062.1 GCF_030730205.1 Paraglaciecola sp. | reverse complement strand
CCTACCATGACTTTTTTACCGCGAATGAGTTCAATCAGATCCATGGGCACATGGGAGTTGTGACATTCTAGTGAGATGATATCGATACTGGATTTTTGCAGCTTGGGGAAAGCTTCTTCATATTGTCGCCACTCTGAGCCCAGGGTCTTTTTCCAATCGGTATTGGCTTTGATGCCATAACCATAACAAATATGCACGGCGGTCTCACATTTGAGGCCTTCGATCGCTCTTTCTAAGGTGGCAACGCCCCAGTCATTGACTTCGTCAAAAAATACGTTAAATGCGGGCTCATCAAATTGGATTATATCCACCCCCGCAGCTTCTAGTTCTCTGGCTTCTTGATTAAGAATTTTAGCAAATTCCCAGGCGAGTTTTTCACGGCTTTTATAGTGATTGTCATACAGGGTATCGATCATGGTCATCGGGCCAGGCAGGGCCCATTTTATCGCTTGTTTGGTTTGCTGACGTAAAAACCTGGCGTCTTCCACAAAAACCGATTTTGGCCGGGTCACCGCGCCCACCACGGTTGGTACGCTTGCATCATAACGATCACGAATTCTAACGGTTTCTCGTTTTGCAAAATCTACACCGCTTAGGTGCTCAATAAAGGTTGTGACAAAGTGTTGGCGAGTTTGCTCACCATCACTGACGATATCAATCCCTGCGTGTTGTTGCTCTTGCAATGACAACAGCAAAGCATCGTGTTTACCCTCGATTAATTCTGCGCCTTGCAATTTCCAGGGTGACCAAAGTGTTTCTGGTTGGGCAAGCCAGGCGGGCTTAGGCAAGCTGCCAGCCGTTGAGGTGGGTAGTAATTTGTTCATTGTAAATGACCTTGTCTAATTAATTGATTTTATAGAAGAAGAGTTAATTCGCGTAGTTAGCCGACCACTGCTCAAGCGTAGTTTGATAAGGTTTGATAAAATGTTCTTCAACAAATTTGCCTTGTTCAACGGCGAGCTGACTGCGTTCTTCTCGATCATATACAATGCGCGTTAATGAATAATCCTGATGCTGCAAACTGGGTTGATAGATGAAGCCGGCGGCAGAATTTGCATTGTAAATTTCTGGTCGATAAATCTTTTGAAAGGTATCCATGGTGCTGATGGTGCTAATAAGCTCAAGCTCTGTGTAATCACCAAGCAAATCGCCGGTAAAGTAAAAGGCCAGAGGGGCCACACTATTTGGCGGCATGAAATACCGCACCTGCAAGCCCATTTTGTTGAAGTATTCGTCGGTTAAAGAGTATTCATCTTGATGGTATTCATAACCCAATACGGCGTGCTGATAGTCAGTGCGGTAGTAGGCTTTACTACTCGATACACTCAAACATATTACAGGTAGTTTTTTGAAATGAGTCCGGTAAGTACTTGAGTTAACAAAGCACTTAAACAGCTTGCCATGCAGATCACCAAAATTGGCTGGCGTGCTAAATTTCGATAGATTTTTATTGTGACCGGGCAATAGTACGCTGAAGTCATAATCTCGTATGTAGGAAGAAAAATTGTTTCCTACAATGCCTGCAATACGGTTATTGGTTTTTCGATCAAAAATAGTCGGTTTCAAGATTTCAATCAAAGGCAAGGCATGACAACTGCGGTGAGTATCAATCTTCATCTCGACAGAAATGATATCCAGTTCGAGGGTGTAACGATTGCCTTTGGGGTTATCCCGATATGCCAAAGCATTAAAACGGTTGTCAATCATCTTTAAGGTGTTGCGCAAATTCTCTTGGCGACGCTTGCCTCTGGCCAAATTAGCAAAGTTAGTTGTAATGCGCGTAGTGTCCGAAGGTAGATAGTGCTCATCGAACCGCACGCTTTTGATGGTAAATTTGAAGTCTTTATTCATGATGATCGCGTATTCTTTTTGTTAGGTAAAATCTGAATGTCAGGTGTGCCTTTGTACTTATTGCCAATTTCTTATCTGAACGTTCATTGAGTTGTATCCAGAGTCATCTGCGATATCTCATTTCTGATAGCACTCAGTGATAAGGCGAGTTTGGGTCAAAGCTAAGCACATGAGTCATTTATACGGGGCTTTTTATATGAATAAAAATGACTTTATTTCATCAAGCCATGAATGAATTTCATGGCTTTGTCGGAAGTTGGAATTGCAGAAAACACAGAGGGTGACCTAGCCACCCTTAGACATCCTTTTAAACGCTTAAGACGTGTTTGCGTCGTAATCAATAGTCATCGATTTACTTAGCGGGCTTGACTCTAGGCAACGCGAGTGACTTGTTTTGTGTTAATGTTAAGTTTTACTTATAGTTTGATAGCTGTGCCAAATTCAATGCCTTACTGACCTTAGTCAACCATAAATTAAGTCTAAAAAGCGCTGATGGCTTATTATCTTTGATAGGTTTGTCTTTATTTTCATGGCTTGTGATGCTAATTTTCTGCATGGTCTATTACCTTTTATTCGATTTGATAGTGTAATATTGACGTGCGTGAGGCCATAAAGCGAACAATCAAATTCGACAACAACTATAAGTTAAACTAATGGATAAGCGTTTAAGACATATTGCGCTCTTACGCTGCTTTGATGCAGCGGCTAGGCATCAAAGTTACAGCTTAGCTGCCGATGAGTTAGCGATTACGCAGGCGGCGGTGAGCCAGCAAATCCGAAACCTTGAAGCGCACTTGCAGGTAAAACTATTTAGTCGCCAAGGGCGGGCAATGCAACTGACTAAACAAGGCAGCACCTTATTAGAGTCAGTTGGCAAGGCCTTTAGTGAATTATCTTTAGGCTTTGATCGTATTCAAGTCGAACCACAAGCAGGTGTTATTACGGTAACGGCTTCGCCTTCTTTTTGCTCTAGATGGTTGGTGCCCAGGCTCTGGAAATTTTCTGTTTTGTATCCTGATATTCAGGTCAGAGCGCTAGCTTCTGCACAATATGAAGACGTGCGGCATTCTGATATTGATGTGGCAATTCGCCAAGGCGAGATGCAGGTTACCAAGGTGCATCAAGAAACCCTGTTGCTTGATCCGGTGTTTCCCATCTGCTCGCCCAGAGTTTACCAAGAAGAGCAATTAAGCAGCCCTGAAAAAATCAACCAATGTTGGCTAGTTGAAGCAATAGGCGCCGGCCGCAGCGGGTTCAGTTGGAAAGATTGGTTTAAGCTGGCAGGCGTGCCAGTGGATCCTAGTTGTTATAATTGGATGGAGGTGACAACTTGGGAAATGGGAATTAACGCGGTGTTAAGTGGGCATGGGATCTTTTTAACCTCAGCTTGCATGGCTCAGGATTTGATTGAATCGGGGGCATTGATTAAACCTTTTGATATTCAAATAGAGCCGGGTTTGCGGTTTTCCTTGTTATATGATGAGGAATCACCGCGCATGGCCCGGATCAAGGTTTTTACTCAATGGTTGAAAAGCGAATTAGCCATTTAGTTTTTGACTTGCGGTATCTGCTTCGTTCACATTCATCTTCCGAGCTTACGCGGGGTAAAATACCCAGAAATGAGACTTGTGGAAGTCGCTTTAGTTTTTATAATAGTTTTATCAACGAGCCAGGAAT
Organism: Paraglaciecola sp.; assembly: GCF_030730205.1. Taxonomy (GTDB): domain Bacteria; phylum Pseudomonadota; class Gammaproteobacteria; order Enterobacterales; family Alteromonadaceae; genus Paraglaciecola. Next base: position 1,411 of record NZ_JANQVQ010000062.1, on the reverse strand, counting down.
CGCTTATTTATGTCGACATTTACCGCACTGTACACCTTCATTGAACGGCAGTTTTTTTCGACCCTGAGTCGCAAAATAATCGGTAATATCGGTTTTTTAGCCTTAGTTTTTGTCGTGGCGATGTATTTAGCGTACCCAGAAAAAGACCCAAGTTTTTGGTGGCTGTGTCTGGTTTTAGGTTTGAGTGCCTTTGTTTTTACCATCGGTTATTTGCATTTTTTGATCGTACGGCCTGTCAAAGCACTGATCAGTGTGTTGCAGCAATCCAATTCTCAAGACGCAAATCTATCTCTGCGTTTACCTGCTTTTACCTTTGACGAGTTTCGTACACTTTCTGAAGAATATAATCAGTTTATTGGTCAGTTGGCCAAGCTGATCGACAAGGTACACAGCCAAGCAACAGATACTCATCACATCAATGAACAAGTATCTGGTGCGGTGGAAAATACTCGGGGCCAATTACAGCAAACTCAACACGACAGTGAGAAAATCCGCAAAGGCAGCAAGCAAGTATTGGGGCACTTATCCACCATTGTGCAAACCGGTGAACAAGTGGACTCTGTAGCGGGTGTCACATTAGGTAAGGCTGAGGTGGCAAGTAGACAATTGGGTGATTTGTCGACTCGTTTAGTGGACATCGTTGGATTATTAGATCGTTTCTCACGCACCATTCAAGGTTTGCAAGATAACGCGGAAAACGTGCGAAAGATATTGCACATGGTTGAGGGGTTTTCTGACCAAACTAATTTATTGGCGCTCAACGCGGCCATTGAAGCGGCAAGGGCAGGGGAAGCAGGGCGTGGCTTTGCTGTGGTTGCTGATGAGGTGCGTACTTTGGCCGCTAAGGTGAGCGATGCAACCAGGCAGATCTCTGGCTTTTTAAACGACTTAGACCGCTTAGTGAGCGAAACCAAAGATGAGTCACAGCATTTACATAAACAAGCCGAGCAAGTACAAGAAAAAATCGTGGTTAGCCAAAACGATTTCAGTGAATTATTAGGGCAAATTCAACAGTCTAATCAAGGTATTGCTGGCATCAATCACACGGTTGTTGGCCTTGAGCAAGAATATCAACTCATCCACCAGCATCTAAGTCATATTGAGCAGGTGACCGAGCAGGCCTATGAGCAAATGAAATCTATTGATGATGCCGTGCAAAAACTCTTAAGTGGCACGGCAAGCACGCAAAAACAATTGGGTGCTTTTACTAAAGCAAGCATGCCTGAGCGCCCAAATAGAAAGGGATAACTATCGGTGTGAACCGCGGCTATTTTTATTAGCCGCTGAGGTAATTAAGGCTAAATTAAGTGAGCGCCGCTTTGAGTGTTTCAGACATGGGCGTGGTTGGTTGTTTGATTAACTGGCTTAATTGTTTGTTATTATCTGCTAACCAACCTTTTGCGGCTTGTGC
>NZ_JANQVQ010000061.1 GCF_030730205.1 Paraglaciecola sp. | reverse complement strand
AAAACCAGTGTTATGTTTTGCATTCCCCCACCATTGGCAGAGCCGAATGGTCACCGGCAGTTGATTGCAATACGGGCAATGCGAGTATTTATACGCCAGTGGATAGAGGGTTTCCTGAAGATGGAATATTGGCCCAACTGAGTGATGACCAAGGCCAATGGCTATGTGCTGAAATAGATTTGGCAGAACTGGGGCATATTCGCCAACAAGGTCAGGTGCTCAATCATAGAGATTGGCCTAAGCAATATCATGCTAAGTTTGCCGGTTAAAAGTAATGTTGCGCTAGTTCTGATTCAGCTTAGATAGCTCAATAGGATGACGATCCCAGTTTTCGAAGTCATTGAACCAATAAAATTCTGTATTGGTTTTACTTTGTTTATTTACAACATAACCAACACCCTTGCCTGGGCCTTTGTATAAAAATACTTCACATGAACTGCGACTCAAGCGAATAAAATCGATTGGCATAAAGTCAAAGGGAGAGGTTTCAATAAATGTATTTGCTTGGTCTGCATGCTCAATCAAGTCAATGCAGATGGTGTGTATCTCTGCCAGTTGATACTGATCCAAGCTCTGCAAAATAGCCACAGCATCTTCGTAACTATTGGTTTTCCATATGTTTAAACCGCTGATTAACACGACAGGGAATAGCACTATTCCGACCAAAACAGGTAAAAATGATTTTATCAATCTGTTCATTCTGACAAGTCTGCCTTCCAATTTATTTACTATTTTATCAAGAACTATGTTTGCAATGAAATGTCGGTGAGTCAAACAATGACTATCCAATAACTCGCCAAATCAATAAAAGCGTCTTTTCCCGCTTCAGATAAGAAAAACTGTTCTGACGGCATGAACATTTGCATTTGTCAGAGCACACCGATGTTCTTATTCTATTAACCATCGAACTTAGATTATCGGTGTTTTAAGAAAGTTGGGGCCTAAGTTCTTGTTTTACCTAAATACTGCACTAAATCGACGATAACAGTTATACATTATTCTCAAGGTTGACGTTTAGAGCGAGCAGGATATCGCTTGAATTTGCAAAGGATTGCGCCCTACTTCCCTTAAAGCCTAGTGCCATGTTCAGTGCTTTCCCTGATAGTTGTTCAACCCCATTTCACTCTATTTCTGTCATCTATTTTAAATGCCTTTGAAGTTGGAATTGTATTAAAACGGGCGTTATAGTGAGACCTCCATACTGGACATAATGATAATATGTTGGGTCATTCAACGAGATAAAGATTTAAGGGGTACAGGGAAATGTCAGGGTTGTTTTTAACGTTTATGAATATCTTAACGATATTAATCCTCAGTTCTATGACATTTGCTCATGGTGAAACGTTACTGCTGCGAGAGCCCGATATTAAAGGCTCAACTATTGTTTTTACTTATGGGCAAGAAATTTGGACGTCCGACCTAAAAAGTCTACAAGCAAAACGAATTACCAGTTTTCAAGGGCGAGCGACCAGCCCTAAACTTTCACCCGACGGTGCAATGATCGCTTTTACCAGCCAATATGCTGGAAACTATGATGTATATGTAGTTTCAGCTGATGGCGGATCACCCAAACAATTAACCTGGCATCCAGGTAATGACATAGTCAAAGGCTGGTCGACCGACGGCCAATCAGTAATTTTTAGTTCAAGTCGAGATAGCGCTCCCGTTTCTAGTATTTCTCGATTTTGGCAAGTTGACATAAAAGGCTCAACGCCCACCCCCTTACCTATGCTCAGGGCTGAAAGTGGCAGTATGTCTCCCGATAGCAAACATTTTGTTTATCAAAAAGTGTCGCCTTGGGATGACGGTTGGCGGCATTATCGCGGTGGACAAAATAATCCATTGCGCATTGTTACATTTAGTACCTTAGATGAAGAAAAACTGCCATGGAAAGGCGAAAAAGTCACGGCGCCTATATGGACTAAAGACGGTATATATTATTTGTCTGATATCAACCGCGTGGTAAACATTTTTAAGCTTGATATAAAATCTAAACAAAGTGAGCAACTTACGCATCATGATGACTATGATGTCAAAAATTTTAGCGTCGACGGTCAAACCATCATATATGAACAACAGGGGCGTTTATTTAGTCTAACAAACCGCAAAACCAGTCAACTAAAGATTAACCTGCACGCTGACTTTCCTTGGGCTGAGCCTCATTGGGTTGATGCCGGTAAACAAATTGAATCAGCAACCCTTTCACCTAATGGAAAACGCGCATTGTTTGTTGCACGTGGCGACGTCTTCAGTGTGCCTAGCAAATATGGGGACATTCGTAACTTGTCTAAGTCTGCCAGTCGCGAAGTCTCTGCAGCCTGGTCAAGAGACGGTCAAAAAGTGGCTTGGTTTACTGACAACAGCGGTGAATATCGAATAAAAATTGCTGATCAATTTGGCAAAAGCTTAGACGAAATAAAACTCGCCGAAAAAGGATTTTACTATGATCTAAGCTGGTCGCATGACGGTAAAAATTTACTCTATAGTGATCAAAAGCAACGCATATGGTGGCTCAATATAAACACCAAAAGGCCGGTCGAAATAGACCAAGACACCTCTGTCATCGTTGAAAAGTTGTCAGCTGCCAAGTGGTCGCCAGATGACAAGTGGATAGCTTACGTTAAAACTGAAGCTAATTTTCTACGCAATATTTATGTGTATTCACTGAGCGCTAAAACGTCTTATTTAATCTCAAACAATATGGCTGATAATCTCGATTTTACGTGGGATGTTAATGGCAAATATTTATATTTTACCGCCAGTACCGATTACGCCAGTAAAGCGCCTTGGTTAGATTTAAGTATTGAGGGTAAAAAAGACCCTCAGTACGCAATCTATGCTGCGGTATTAAACAGCAATGATGATTCGCCTGTTCGTTTGATACAGTCTGACGAGGATGAAGAAGTTAATGACAAAAAAGAAGATAAACAGGACCAAAGTCAGAGCGCCGAAAAGGGCAGTCCTAGCCTCACGGTAAACATCAATGAGGTAAGCCGTCGCATAGTACCTCTACCCATTAAGCCTGCAGCAATTTCCAGTTTGTCCAGTACTGTAAACGGCTTGTATTATTTGATAAAACAAGATGAAGACAATCATATGTTGAAAAAATATGATTTCGAAAAACAAGACAGCACAGACATCGGCAAAGATATATCCCAATATTTTTTAGCGGACAATGGCAAGGCCATGTTGGTTCAACAAAACGCAACGTGGAAGCTGCTAGAAAATCCTGAGGAATTAGAAAAGGCGACAGCTTTAGAGACTAAATTAAACCTGTGGTTAGAGCCTAAAAAAGAGTGGCAACAAAAATTTGTTGAAGCGTGGCGTTACCAGCGCGACTTTTTTTATGTACAAAATATTCATGGGGCTAATTGGCAAAAAGTCTATGACGATTATTCCCCCTTAGTTCAATATGTTAATCATCCTGCAGATTTAACCTATTTATTAGATAATATTGGCGCCGAAACATCCGTGGGACACTCATTTTCTTGGAATGGTAAACTGCCAGACATACCACAAGCTAGGGTAGGTTTATTAGGTATTGATGTTGGCATTAATGGCTCCTATTTTGCTATTGATAAACTATATCTCGGTGAACAGTGGAATAGTGAATTGAGTGCCCAAGCACCTTTTATTAATAGCTTACAAAAGGTGAATAAAGGCGATTTGATATTAGCTGTGGATGGCAAACCATTGAAAAGCAACGCCAATTTTTATCAAGCATTTAATGGCACATTAGACAAACAAACCCGCCTTACAATTGGTATAAATGGCAGCAGAGAAAATACGCTAGAGGTATGGGTTAAACCCATCGCTTCTGAAGGCGGATTAAGAACTTATGAATGGCTTGAAAACAACCGCCGCTATGTTGATCAAGTGTCAAATAATCAGTTGGCCTACATATGGCTACCAGATACATCTTCCTCAGGTTATGAACATTTTAATCGCTATTTCTTCGCTCAGGCAGACAAAAGCGGTGCCATCATTGATGAACGGTTTAACAATGGTGGCTCAATTGCGGACTATTACATCGATGTATTAAATCGCAAATTGAGTGGCTATTTTAATAACGCCTTAGATAAAGACCGACCACTAACCAGCCCAGGCGCTTTGATAGACGGACCGAAGATACTGCTCATCAACGAAATGGCAGGTTCTGGTGGTGATATGTTCCCTTATCTATTTCGCTTTCATCAGATAGGCAAATTAGTGGGTAAAAAAACGTGGGGTGGCTTAGTCGGAATATGGGGGGTGCCTGACTTTATGGATGGCGGTGGTATGACCGCACCTCGCAGCGGTTTTTATAACTTACAAGGTAATTGGGAAGTCGAAAATGAAGGTGTAGCACCCGACATTGAGGTAGATGAGGATTTAAAGCTCGCCAGTAAAGGGATAGACAGTCAACTTAAACGCGCGGTAGAAGAGGCTTTACTCGAGCTTAAGACTTATAAAGAACGCAGAAATTTACGTCCGCCACCAGACCCGGTAAAAGCACTGATTCAGTAACTAACCTCAACTCGGGTTAATGAGTGTCAAAATTTATCGATAAAGCTTATAATATCAAATAGATAGACATTTTATCTCAGAGTTACAGAGCGTAAACCTCGCCCACTAGTGAAATTTTTTGGTTATCAAGGCGGTAAGCCGTACGCAATAGTGGGCTATTGGTAGGAAATCCAACGACGATAGGCGCAAAAATAGCGCCAGTGGAAGGCGCTACTTAACCCGAGTTGAGGTTAGCTAGATAAGCGGTCGAACTTATGTTGTGTTTGGCCGTTTAACTTAAAAGTAAAAGCATAGTCTGAGTGAGCACTGTTCACGTTTTCACCTTGGCTCACTACTATTTACAGCTTTCAACAACTAAACAGGGCCTTAATCGCAGGCTCTGCGGCCCGCTTTTGCAAACAACACAAACCGAGTTTATAAGGTTCAATATCGGGTATC
>NZ_JANQVQ010000060.1 GCF_030730205.1 Paraglaciecola sp. | reverse complement strand
CGATTGGGGGCAAAAGTCACACAAGAACCTGACTTTATTTCTATCGAAGCAGACCGTTTTATCGGTGCAACAATTAAATTTCCTATATCTACAGTTGGCGGCACAGAAAATGCTTTAATTTGCGGCGCAATTGCCCAGGGTAAAACAGAAATAGTCAATGCGTATATAACGCCTGAGATAGAAGATTTAATCGACTTCTTAAGAAGAATGGGCACACAAATTACGGTGAATGGCAGTAGTCATATTATTGTTGAAGGCACAGAAAAGCTTAAGGGAGTTATTAAGTCTGTAATGTCAGACCGTATTGAGGCATTAACTTGGTTAGTTTATGCCGTTTTATCAAAGGGTACACTGTTAATTAATAACGTCCCATTCGACTCGATGGAAGTCCCGTTATTGCATTTAAAAAATATGGGCATTGACTTTTTAAGTAATTCAAACAGCATTTACTTCTCTCCTGATTGTTTGAAAAATGGGCAAGTAGAATCTTTTGAATTAGCATGTGGTGCTCATCCTGGCATCATTTCAGATATGCAGTCGTTTTATACCTTATTAGGGATAGTAGCTAAAGGTGACTCAAGAGTGTTTGATTATCGCTATCCTGAACGTATTGCCTATGCCAATGAATTACAAAAATTGATCAACGAACCTGTTGTAGAAGCTGAAAAGGGCAAAATAACATTACGTGGCCCCGGTAAGTTCAAGCCAGGTGAAGTGACGTCAACAGATTTACGAGGAAGCATGGCCTTAGTTATGGCAGCTCTTTGCGCGGATGGAACATCCACTGTGCATGAAGTTGAGATGGCACTTAGAGGTTATAACAACTTAGCTAAGAAATTAGCAGCCTTAGGCATTGAAATCACCGTTTTAGAGAGTTAATACCTTTTAATGACATCATTACAAGCACTTACAAAGCAATTAGTAAACGTGATGCCAAGTTCAGTGAGCATAGACTGCTCACTGTCAACCCTTAGTTATTGGAAAATAGGGGGATTGGCTAGCGTAGTAGTTGAACCTGCAAATATACAGGAGTTGCAGCAAGCGATCAGGGTTATAAATCAATTTAAAGATGTACCCAGTATGATAGTAGGTGACACATCTAACTTATTATTTGCAGATGCGGGTTATCATGGCGTGATAATTAAGATTGGTAATGCTCTTTCAAAAATTGAAATCAGCGGCACAAAAATCTATTGCGAAGCTGGCGTATGGGTTCCCGAATTGGCTTATCGCTCTTACCGCAAGGGATTGAGTGGTATTGAACACATCTGTGGCATACCTGGCCGGATAGGTGGCTTGATCTACATGAACGGAGGGAGCAACCGCCGAGGTATTTTAGAAAATGTAGAAAGTGTTCAACTCATCAATAAAGCTGGAGAAATTGAAACTGTTGAAGCGAAAGATCTCCAGCACTCCTATCGAACTTCCCCCTTCCAGGGTGATGAACGAATTATTGCGGCAGTTACATTACGTTTAGAACCTTCAGATAGAGACGTAGTGCGCAATCAAATGCGCTCAATATTAAGCTCCAGAAGAAAGAAATTTCCTCGAAAACTTCCCAACTGTGGTTCGGTATTTCTTTCAAACCCCTCAATGTATGATGTAGTAGGCCCACCTGGTTTTGCTATCGAAAAAGCAGGGCTGAAAGGCACAAAAAAGGGCCAAGCACAAATATCGCCCTTACATGCAAATTTCATTGTTAACCTTGGCGGAGCGTCCAGTGAAGATATCATTTATTTGATCGCATTAGCCCGCAATACTGTGTTTGCGCAAACTGGTTTTAAAATGGATTGTGAAGTTAGGTATGTCGCGCCAAGTGGTGCAGTTAATCAAGCCCACACAATAGCTGACTCGATTAACGTTCAGTGAAAAAACGCGCCTTATTGCCTCGATTTTAGTCAAAATAGATATAAAAAAGAATCTAACTTTTTTAAGCTAGATTTTTTTGAAGAGTTTTAATAATTTGTAATAAACTGAAGGCAACAATATACGTAGCGTTATTTTGTAATCGACTACAGACTTAAACTTTTTGATCAACTCAAATTTCCGATTAAAACTTACGCTCCCGTTACTTAACTCTCTTTCTATCTCAAACCCCACCTGAATCATGTAATGCAGGAACTGAGTAATGTCAGCAGAATGGATAGCCTTTTTTGATAATTCATCAGCAAGAAATACAACTGATTTATAATAACCACTTGCATGCCTCATGGATAAGGAACTGGTAGTTATCGAGTTTTTACGAATACGCCGTTGAAAAAAACGGTCTTGTAAAACCCTTATATTTGAAGAGGTTAAAAATAGCATGGTAGTAAAATAGTTGTCTTCATGAAGTATACCATCAATAAAACGCAGTCCAGAATGATGCTTGAAGCGATACATGTAACAACAAGACTGGACGATGTAAAAACCACTATTTCTAGAGTCTACAAATAACTGATGGCCGTCTGTGTAATGATCAGCGGGTAGGTTTCTTGAATAATCAAAGTTTTCAATCATTTCTTCAGGCATATCATCGCAAAACGCTTTTGCGTTAAATATGACTAAATCAGCATTAGTTTTAACTAGTTCGTTTATGCATTTATCAAGAGTGTTGGGCAAAATCCAATCATCACTATCCAAAAAGTAAATAAACTCACCCTTAGCGTTTTCAAGGCCAGTATTTCTGGCTGCGGATAAACCTTTGTTGGTTTGTTCGATGATGACTAGTTTACCTTCAAACTTATCTCGGTATGCTAGTAATATATCCAGAGATTGATCTGTAGAACCGTCATTTACTGCTATTAATTCGAAATAAGGATAGTTTTGCTTTAAAACCGAATCCAGGCACTCTGCCAAATACAATTCAACATTGTAGACAGGCAAAATAACACTAACTAATGGTAATTTTTTCATAATTCAGTTTCACTCAACTATATCTAATAAGCCATCTATTTAACGATAGCGATAAAAGCGTGACTACGCGGATAAATATTTGAAAACCCGGTATTCAACACTCGCTATTTTGCTACTTTTTTCTTTAGTAAAGGGACTATTTGGCCAATTACTTGATAACTCTGCTTTTTAAATACAACAAGCATAATGAATGTATAAACAGCGAAACCAAAGCCGATTTTAGCGAGCAGCAATGGCAAAATAGCTAATTCGAGATGTAACAAATCAAACCCCCAAATAATTGCACAAAACATCACTAGCGATGAAATTAAAGCTGGTAAACTTGCCTTAAACACCTCAAATAAACTAATTGGAATTGTCTTGTTTGTTAATGAAAATCTAATAGGTAATGACGTAACTGCTGCAAGTAAAAGACCCAAAACAGCCATTTTGGCTGAGAAATAAGCGCCTACTATAGTAAAAATAATATTAAAAACAGTCGCTATTACATTAATTTTAAATGACTGTGATGTGTGCCCTTTTGAGATCAATAACGTTGGCAAAAACCATCCCAACACACTCACAACACTGCCGAAGCAAAAAATTAATAATAAATCTGCACTACTACCCCACTGCTCACCAAATAGCAGAAACACGGCCTCTTCCGACACTGCGCCTAATCCTAAATACATGGGCAGCACTAGAGTCGATGCGATGGTAACCACCCTGCAATATACATCTGATAATTTAGTATTTTTATCTACCCTTGAAAAAGCGGGTAACAGAACAGCATTCAACGGAGTTAACGTTATTTCAGATAGCATTCTAAGTGCACGCTGAGCGACTGATACAAAGGCAAATTGCGCGCTTCCTAATAAAAATGCTGTCGCTAAATTAATGCTGCGTGTAGAAACAAAAGTCAAACAAGTATTATAGAAAAGTGGCAAACCAAATTTAAAAATCAGATAGAAATACTTTTTACGTAGTGGATATTTAGGAATATACCGTTCAACAGATAAGAACAAAATAGTAGTAAATAATGTTTGTAGTATCCGGCCAACAATAACGGACCATACACCATACCCTTGAAACACGAGCAAAATAGAGATACCACCACCAATGGTAGTGCATACCACGTTGATGATTGTAATCACTCTATTTTGAAAGTGGCGTTGGAGCTTGGCTAAACTAACTAGAGATATTGAGTTCAATATTGGGACAGTGGCTAAGGCAACTAACATGACCCCTGAGCCTTCATAAAAATAAAACTCACTCAAAGGTGCGATAATACCGCTCAGTATCAAACCAAGCAGAACAGATATAATAAGTAAAAACCAAAAACAATTTGAAGCTAAACGCTCACTCCAATTTGGCTTTTGGATTAATATCTGATTTACCCCAAAATTACTAAAGAGTATGACCATTTCAGTAATTAAAAAGCAGTACGCCATTAAGCCGAACTCTTCTACACTGAGTATTCTGGCGAGCAGAACATAAACAATGAGAGATGAAGCTTGATTAAATATGTTGAGCAGAACGTTCCAAATAGTACCGAATAGGGTTTTTTTAGCTGTTGTCACTTATTTTTCCATTAACTAATATTGTGTTTACCGTACTTGTTTTTAACAATGTACTTATTCCGTTTAAAGTGACCATAGAGACCGGACATCCACTCAATTACACGCACTCTTCATAATATGATATCTAATAACGACCCACTTCACATTGCTTTAAATACCTAGGACTGACTTTTTTGATATTGACAGCCGAACATATTAATTACGCGCAAGTGTGAATTATCATGCCAGACGCCTTTTTCAAAGCATAGTTTAGGCCAATCCTGCCTGCCCTGAATAAAAAACAATAAAATACGTTTATATCGATTTTAAAAATTCAATACTTTGCTGAATATCCCTTTACTTACAACGCTTCTTCACGACTATATGATGTTAAAGAACTATATAAAACTGATAGTTGGTGTAAATTAAAGTTTTACTTATTTGAACCAAACTCAAGATTTATGATAATTACCCCACCTCGAAAGGAAGCCCCATGAACAAAATAACAAACTCATTTATAGTCAGTATATT
>NZ_JANQVQ010000059.1:30584-60598 GCF_030730205.1 Paraglaciecola sp. | reverse complement strand
ACAGATAACTATGTGTCATTTGCCGATCGTCATCAGATGTAATGTGAACGATCCCAAATAGCAGAAAGCGGTAATGGATAATGATGCATAGCAACGTAGCTGTTATTTACGGACGCTTATTTAAAAAAAACTAACAATTACTCAATCCTCAATAACCAAAATTCCCCAGTCTGTAATGTTTTACTTTTGCGCACCGTATACATGTATCCGCGAAGTTGAGAACTACTCACTCTATTTATTAATAGCTGATTGGCAAAAGTAGGGTGCTCAGTTTTAATATGAATCCCCCCTCTCTCTTCGACACTAATATCTGTTGCCATAAATGTCGTGCTATTTACATAGGACTTACCATTTAAATGCAGCGTGAAATTTGATTGTCGATCAGGATACACTGCAAAAGACAACAATTGCGGCTTGTCATCCATAACTAACTTACCTACCCATAAACCAAAAATCTCAGTGTCGCTATTTAGTTTAATTAAGGATTTCTTTATTGGGTCTTTGTATGTATTTAAAAAGCTACCGACCGCCGAGCCAGTTTCCGCAGAATCGAGTTGGTAAGTAGTTTGTGCCAATGGTTGCATAGTATTATTTATTGAAATTTCTAACACTTTGTATGATGAGTCTAAATACGGTGTGATAATTAACCTTTTTGAGTTGTCATTTGTGGTTGGAAATTGGATGACGCATTCCGTATTGGTGCACTTAACATCATCATTAGTAAATGAATACGTACTACCTTTTTTTAATGCGGAGGAGATCGCTAGACTGTGGAACTTATGTCTTCCGTCATTACCTATCTCTAACAATCTATAATGTAAGGTTGAACTTTCGATGCCTTCCCACAGGCCTGCTTTTAAAGAAATGGAGTCAGAAGTTATTGCTTGTACTTGGCTGCATTGAGCAAAAAAGCTGAGGCAAAATAATGCAATTAATCGTCGAGTAGAGTAGATAAACATTCATAAATCCTTTTAAGTGATGCTGGGAGCACTTTGCATAATAAAACAAGAACGGTTGCACATTAACTCTGTTTTTAAAATAAAAGTTGTTGTGATTTCGGCCACTCGATGTTGATTTAACCAGAATACATTATATGCACAACTCGTCTAGAATTTTCAACACTGGACAGATCGCATTCTTAGTAAACCAGCAATAGCCGTGAACGTCCTAGACTGTCTAATGATCGCTCGAAGCGCCTTGACAGAGTAGGCCAAGACTTATCAGTCCAAATTATCAATTATTACAACTTATCCTATTTTCGCTTTTACTGAGCTTGGGCTGACAGTTCATCCTTGAAAATAATACATTCCTCCCCACATCTAGCTCATAGTGCGCTTTTAAGGTGGGTAGGGGTAGCAGCTCATTCTATTATTTAGCGTTAATCCGACAAACTATTTGTCTAAAATTTTTAAGGAAGTCTAGTGACTACTATCGTATCAGTACGTCGTAATAATCAGGTGGTTATTGCTGGAGACGGCCAAGTATCGCTTGGTAATACCGTAATGAAAGGCAATGCCAAGAAAGTGCGTCGCCTGTATCACAACAAAGTGTTGGCAGGGTTTGCTGGTGGTACCGCCGATGCTTTTACTTTGTTTGAACGTTTTGAATCAAAACTCGAGATGCATCAAGGGAATTTAACCCGTGCGGCTGTTGAACTGGCTAAAGACTGGCGTACCGATCGCATGTTACGCAAGCTCGAAGCTTTACTTGTTGTGGCCGATGAAACGGCTTCTTTTATTATTACCGGTAACGGCGATGTGGTGCAGCCCGAACAAGACTTAGTTGCTATTGGCTCGGGGGGAAATTATGCCCAAGCTGCGGCTACTGCTTTGTTAAACAATACCGACTTGTCGGCTAAAGAAATCGCTGAAAAAAGTCTCACCATTGCTGGTGATATCTGCGTATTTACCAATCATCATCACACTGTTGAGTTACTCGAGTACTAATTAGCGCCAGCTGGTTTGCAAAAAACGAATCATGGCAAACCCATTATTTACGCTCACAAAATATAGGTTGAGATTATGTCAGAAATGACCCCCAGAGAAATTGTTCACGAATTAGATTGCCATATTATTGGCCAGAAAAATGCCAAGCGAGCAGTGTCTATTGCCTTGCGTAATCGCTGGCGCAGAATGCAATTGCCGGCTGAGCTTCGTCAAGAAGTTACCCCAAAAAATATTTTAATGATTGGTCCAACAGGTGTAGGTAAAACCGAAATTGCTCGTCGTTTGGCTAAACTCGCCAATGCGCCGTTTATTAAGGTAGAAGCCACTAAATTTACTGAAGTGGGTTATGTAGGTAAAGAAGTCGACTCTATTATCCGAGATTTAGCGGATATCGCGGTAAAGATGACCAAAGAGCAAGCTACCACACGCGTTAAATTCCGCGCAGAAGAAGCAGCCGAAGAGCGAATTCTTGATGCTTTGCTGCCACCTCCGGAAAACGTTTGGGGGGAAAAAGAAGAAGCTCAAGGCAAAAATACTCGTCAGATTTTCCGAAAAAAATTACGTGAAGGTCAATTAGACGACAAAGAAATAGAGATTGATGTTGCTGCGCCACAAATTGGTGTAGAAATTATGGCGCCTCCTGGTATGGAAGAAATGACCAACCAGTTGCAAGGTATGTTTCAAAATCTAAGCTCTGGTTCGTCGAAGAAAAAGAAAACCTTAAAAGTGAAAGATGCCTTTAAGTTATTAATTGATGACGAAGCGGCCAAATTAGTGAATCAAGAAGAGCTCAAGCAAACCGCCATTGAGTCACTTGAGCAAAACGGCATTGTGTTTATTGATGAGATAGACAAAATCTGTAAGCGCGAAGGTGCCGGTGGCAGCGGTGGTGATGTATCACGTGAAGGTGTACAACGCGACTTACTCCCTTTGGTTGAAGGCTCTACGGTGTCAACTAAACATGGCATGGTTAAAACTGACCATATTTTGTTTATCGCGTCAGGGGCGTTTCAAATGTGCAAACCCTCTGACTTAATTCCTGAGCTACAGGGGCGTTTACCTATTCGTGTCGAATTGTCAGCGCTCACCGCGCAAGACTTTGTACGTATTTTAACTGAGCCTAACGCTTCATTGACTGAGCAGTATATCGCACTAATGAAGACCGAAGGGGTAGATATTGAATTTACCGATGAAGGTATAGAACGTATTGCAAATGCCGCTTGGACTGTGAATGAACGTACCGAAAACATCGGCGCACGTCGTCTGCACACTGTGATGGAAAAACTCATGGAAGATATCTCTTTTGATGCTTCAGAGAAAAACGGTGAAGCACTGACCATCGACGCTAAATACGTGAATGATCATTTGGATATGTTGGTAGAAGACGAAGACTTAAGCCGCTTTATTTTATAAGACGTGTTGTTCGCTAAAAAATGCCACTCAACTTGAGTGGCATTTTTTTATCGATGATTACTTATTAATAATTCCTAGCACTCTATATTCAAAAATAATGATCGTAGGCGCTCTGGCTCAGGCCAATCTCCCTTGATTTTGAGCGTCTTAAATGGCGTCAATTTACACCAATGAAACATAAAAATACTACTTGGCAAAAACTTGCACACGGCGGTAAATAGTTCATAATGTTGATAAATTTTAGTAACGAGCTTCCTTAAATGTCCTTAAAAACGAAACATTCAAGCACGCGAAATACTGTAAAGATTTATTCCAAATTAGCGTGTGCCATTGCCGTTCTGCTATCTGTATCACTGTCAAAGGCAAATGCTGTCGAAGTACTGACTGCTCAAGAATTAGCTTCTCATTGTGCACTGCTTAGTACCAACCCAGAAGGGGCCGACGGCCAATACTGTGTGCGTTACATTCAAGGTTTTATTGATGGGGCAATCGCTACTGATGCTCGGGTAATGTTAAGCGCTGAAAATGCCATTTCTGGTAATGAAACCTTCACTGAACGTGCGATGCGTACTCGTATGCCGGGCCGAGTTGATCTTTCTCGGGCAGCGAAATTGGCAGGCTTCTGTCTTGGTGATCCCTTGCCACTGCGTGACGTAGTCGATGTCATTGTTGTAGATTTAGCGGCTGGTTTAGCCACTACGGCAAAAGATGAGCCGGCGATGGAAGTTGTCTACAAATCACTTATGAAAAATTATCCTTGCGAACAATGAAACGTATGAGAGCTAAACGCGTGCTACAACGAGGCGAGGCACGACTTTCCTCTATCTTACTATTATTGCTTGTTCTTGCCATTTCGTGGTTGCTTTGGTCAGGCCTGTATAAGCCTTTGGTTATGGGCTTGGGTGCATTTTCTTGTGTGTTGAGTGTTTACCTAGCCCATCGAATGGGCTTTTTTAGGCATCATCAAGCGATGTTTAAAGTGTTACATCGTTTACCGGGTTACTGGTGGTGGCTGTTAAAAGAGATTGTGACGTCCAGTATCGATGTGGCCAAGCTGATATTAAGCCCCTCATTACCCATTAGTCCTACCGTGGTTGTGCTAGATGCAGCGACCAAAACAGATGTGGGTCATGTCATCTTAGGTAATTCAATTACTTTGTCTCCGGGCACAGTTACGCTAGATGTTCACGAAGGAAAGTTACTCATTCACTGCTTAACCATTGAAGGCGCCAAAGAAATACAAAAAGGCGAGGCAAATCGTCGGGCCGCTGCTTTGGAGAAGAAATAAACATGTATATTGTTGTCTCTATCGCTATTTTGGTCACTATGGTGCTTGCGTTGGTCCGGGCATTGATGGGGCCTAGTGTTTACGACCGAGTGTTGGCGGCCAATGTGTTTGGCACAAAGACAGTGTTACTCTTGTCGGTTATTGCATTTTTGTACGGGCGACCAGATTTCCTTGACCTTGCGCTGGCCTACGCCTTGGTGAATATGGTGGGGATACTTGCCGTTTTAGAGTATTTTCAAAACCGCGCCAAAAAAACGAGGGCAAAAGATGATTGATCTCGTGCTAGATATACTGAGTTGGATACTTCTAGTATTAGGTGGAATGTGCGTATTGATTGGCGGTATTGGTGGGCTGCGTTTACCTAACTTTTATACCAGAATCCATGCTGCCAGTTTGACTGATACCATGGGCACTATTTTAATTTTTGTAGGCATGATGCTGCAGGCTGGCTTATCTCTGGCTGCGTTAAAGTTGTTTGCCATCATGTTGTTTCTCTTACTTACCGGTCCAACTGCCACTTATGCGCTGGCAAATGCCGCGCTCTTATCTGGGCTTAAACCTGATGCAGGCTCTGCAAGCGATGACCCCAAGGAGAAAGAGTCACAATGATAATTATCTTTGCGGTTTTTTTGCTGTCTTTATTGGTTATTACCGCCGTTGCTATTGTACGTGCCAAAGATTTGTTTGTTGCGGTAATGCTAACCTCTATCTTTAGTTTGCTTATGGCGGCAAATTTTTTCATCTTAGATGCCGCAGATGTGGCCTTAACCGAAGCAGCAGTGGGTGCGGGTATCACTACCGTTATTTTCCTGTGCGCCTTGGCTTTAACTGACGATCGGGAAAAACCCCGAGAAGGCGGGCGTTGGATCACCTATGGCACTGTGGGAGTATTGGCCTTACTGATTATTTATGCCACCTTTGACAAACCAAGACTTGGCGACCCTGATGCACCAGTACATCAGCATGTAGCGCCTTGGTATATTGAAAAAACAGCTGAATATATCGATATTCCCAATGTGGTAACCGCAATTTTAGGTAGCTTTAGAGGCTACGATACACTCGGCGAAGTTTTTGTGGTTTTTGCTGCTTGTATCGGCGTGTTATTTATTCTGGGGGTAAAGCCGGCGCGAAAACCTCAGATAAAAGAACAGAGCCTTGGGCTGCGGCATCATTTGATTCCTCAAGTGGTTGGTCGGTTCCTGATCCCCTTTATTATTTTGTTTGGTCTCTACGTGCAATTTCATGGCGAATATGGCCCTGGAGGGGGGTTTCAAGCCGGTGCCATTGTAGCCACTGGTGTCATTCTTTACGCGCTTCTTGAAGGTGAAACCGCTGCCTTACTTGCAATTCCTCGCGGTGTACTGTTGGGCATGGTTGCTGGTGGAGCTTTGTTGTATGGCGGCGTCGGCGTCCTATGCATTATAAAGGGAGGCTCCTTCCTCGAATATTCTGTTTTGGCCGCAGACCCTATATTTGGGCAACATATGGGCATTTTGTTTATTGAAGCAGGTGTAGGTATGGCTGTATGCGGCGCGCTGTTGTCGATTTACCATGCTTTTGCATCTCGGGAGAATTTTTCATGAAGCTGTTAGAGTTGCTGGGTTATTTCAATTATTGGGTTTTTGCCATCATTCTTACGGTGGGTTTGTACGCAGTCATTAGTAAATCAAATTTAATTAAGAAGTTGATTGGTTTGTCTATTTTTCAATCAGCGGTTTTTTTAATGTATATCACCATGGACAAAGTCGAAGGCGGTACTGCGCCAATTATCCAAGCTGGTGTAAAAGATCAGATATTTTCCAACCCCCTGCCTCAAGTTTTGATTCTGACTGCTATCGTTGTGGGGGTATCAACCTTAGCTTTAGGTTTAGCAATGGTGGTACGTATTAATGAGTGTTACGGCACGATAGAAGAAAACGAAATTTTGGACGCTGACTGAATACTATGGATTTATTAGCACATCTTCCTGCTTTGCAAGTGATCGTGCCGATGTTATCGGCTCCTCTAATCGTGTTGTTGCAGCCTCGAGGTTTAGCGTGGGCAGGGGCGACGGCGTCAGCTTTAGTCAGTTTTGCCATTGCTATCACTTTAACCTTGGCGGTTCTTGACGGACAAACTCTCGAATATGCAATGGGTGGCTGGCCCGCTCCGTTTGGTATTACGCTTGCTGTTGATGCGTTAACGGCTTTGATGTTGCTGATCGTGACAGGCGCGAGTGCAGTAGCTTTGTTAGCGGCTAAACCCAGTATTGATCAACAGATTGAACTTGAACGGCAACCGCTGTTTTATTCGGCTTGGCTACTCGCGCTATCTGGCTTGGTTGGTATAGTTGTCGCTGCTGACGCGTTTAATATCTTCGTGTTCATGGAAATATCGTCACTGGCCAGTTATATATTGATTGCCGGTGGTCCTGACCGCCGCGCTCTGCCAGCAGTGTTCAAATATTTGATGATGGGTACGATCGGCGCCACCTTTTACTTAATTGGTGTAGGCCTAATTTACATGATGACCGGCACCTTAAACATGGCAGATATGGAAGCTCGCCTTGGTGATGTGACCGATATCAATCCAGTATTAGTTGCCGCTGGTTTTATTACTATTGGCTTAGCACTGAAAGCGGCTGTGTTTCCTCTGCATGTATGGGTACCCAATGCCTATACCCATGCCCCCCATATGGTAACGGTTTTTCTTGCAGCGTGTGCCACCAAAGTGGCCTTATACGTACTGATTCGCTTTGATTACATGATATTTCAAGCGGCACTTGATGGCCATCAAATCCAGTTTGCCTTGTTTGCCATGCCCTTGGCCATTTTAGGCATATTGGTGGCCTCAGCAGTGGCGATGTTCGAGGGGCACCTCAAACGTCTACTGGCGTCATCTTCCATCGCACAAATTGGCTACATTTTGCTTGGTGCAAGTTTTGTAAGCATAGCTGGTCTTAGCGCAAGTGCAGCCCACCTGTTCAACCATGCATTGGCCAAAGGTGGTTTGTTTCTCGCGGTTGCTTGTCTTGCATATCAATATCGCGATTTACGTTTAAGTCAATTGGGTGGTGCTTCTACGAGAATGCCTTGGACCTGTGCTGCTTTTGTGGTGTGTGGTTTAAGCCTTATTGGTGTGCCAGGTACCGCAGGATTTATTAGTAAATGGCTACTCATTAATGCGGCTTTGGGAAGTGGCGCTTGGGGATGGGCCTTAGTGGCAATTATTCTGCTCAGCTCTTTGATGGCGGTGGTTTATGTCTGGCGTATTGTCGAAGCTTTGTACTTTCTGCCACCCAAAGAAGGTGAGGTTGCGGTTTCTGAGGCGCCAATGCAATTACTGATTATTACCGGCCTCGTCGCTGTGCTTAATATTTACTTCGGTTTGTTTCCGCAGGTGCCTTTAGATCTTGCAAATAGTGCGGCAGTTCTACTTGTGGAGGGCACGAAATGACACCAGAAACCGCTATTTTGGTGGCTATTATTGTGCCCTTGGTTGGCGCATTAGCCATTGCTCTTGCAGGGCGTTTCAGTGCTAATTTACGTGAAGCCGCTACTGCTATTACGTCGATATCGTTAATATGGGTTGTGTGGGGTTTATTACCAACGCTAATGGACGGTGGTCGTCCGTCAATTGAAGTCAGTGAGATAATGCCTGGACTCAGTATTGCCTTCACCGTTGAGCCCCTTGGTATGTTGTTTGCTGCGCTGGCATCCGGACTTTGGTTGATTAACTCTATTTATTCTGTTGGCTATATGCGAGGCAATAAAGAGAAAAACCAAACACGGTTTTTTGCTTGTTTTGCATTGGCCCTATCCGCCACAATGGGTATTGCTTTTGCTGGTAATTTATTCACGTTATTTTTGTTTTACGAGCTCCTGACTTTATCAACATACCCATTGGTTTCGCACAAAGGTGATGCCGCGACAGTGCGCTCAGCGAGAATTTATTTAGGGGTTCTACTGAGTACGTCTATTGGTTTATTCCTACCCGCTATTATCTGGACTTACAGCCTTGCTGGTACGGGCGACTTTACAGCTGGGGGGATCCTCGCTGGCAAACTCGATGATCCTGAAATAGGCTTACTCTTAGGCCTATTTGTATTCGGTATTGGTAAAGCAGCGGTCATGCCCGTGCATAAATGGCTGCCAGCAGCCATGGTGGCGCCTACCCCAGTAAGTGCCTTATTGCATGCCGTAGCGGTGGTTAAAGCGGGTGTGTTTGCCATCACTAAAATTATTGTTTACGTGTTTGGTATCGACTTTTTGTTTGATGCGCCGAGTTCTCAATGGCTTGTTTATGTTGCGGCGTTTACTATCGTTACTGCCAGCCTTGTGGCCTTACGCCAAACCAACATCAAACGCCTGTTGGCCTACTCTACTATTGCCCAACTATCCTATGTGGTAATGGCCGCCGCGATTCTTAAACCCTTGGCTGAAGTAGGTGCTTCACTCCACATGGTTGCTCATGCGTTTGGTAAAATTACGCTGTTTTTTGCCGCTGGTGCAATATATGTTGCGTCGAAAAAAACTGAAGTTCACCAGCTAAGAGGCATTGGTCGACGAATGCCGTGGACCATGGCAGCCTTTACGATTGGCGCACTGAGTATGATAGGTGTGCCACCTACTGGGGGCTTTGTTTCAAAATGGTACATACTGGCTGGTGCTTTTGAGGCCAATAATCTTGTTGCTATATTTACCATTATTGCCAGTACTGTACTTAATGCAGCATACTTTTTACCCATTTTGTATATGGCTTGGTTTGAACGAGAGCCTGTTGGTGGTAAAGAGCACGGCGAAGCCCCATTTCTGGCTGTGTTAGCCTTGTGTATCACCGCTATATTAACACTCGCTTTTTTCTTGTTTAACGGCCCTGTTATTGAATTAGAAAGCCAAGTTGTAAAGGGGCTTAACTAATGAATACTGATGAAAAGCAATTACATTGGTTGGTTCGTCCTTCTACCATTCGCAAGCTTTGGATAGGATTCATTATTGTGCTTGCCTTAGTGGTTGCGGCGCAGACTATGGTTTACATCAAAGGCTATTTTGGTTTCGATGCGTGGTTTGGTTTTGGTGCTGTTTACGGCTTTGTAAGTTGTTTAATTATGGTGTTAGTGGCTAAATTATTAGGTTTTGTATTGAAACGTCCTGAAAACTATTACGATCAGCCCTTTGCTGGGCCCGACGTGGAGACAAAAAACGATACAGTAAAGGAGGACGGTCATGGGGTTTGATGTTTTTCCACCTGCATTTGTCCTACTCATTGCTGCTGCCCTGATAGGTTTGGTCAGAGGGCACGCTAGAACCGCTGTTATTTTGATAGCGCCTTTACTTACATTGTGGGCGATTTGGCAAATTCCTGATGGTGTACAAAGCACGGTTAAGTTTTTATCGTATAATATTGAGCCTGTTGAAGGCAGTCCACTAAGACGGCTGTTTGCTACTGTATTTGCCATTATGGTTTTTGTCGGTGGATTGTATTCATTTCGAATAGCCAAATGGTATGAACTTGCTGCGGCCTTTGCATATGCCGCTGGTGCCATTGGGGTTTGCTTTGCTGGAGACCTGATTACCCTCTTTTTGTATTGGGAAATGATGGCTATATTTTCCACTATCGTGGTGTGGTGTGGCGGTACTCCTGGCGCTCGGGCCGCTGGAATACGTTACGCCATAATGCATCTTCTTGGTGGCGTGATATTAAAAGTTGGCATCGAAGGCGTTGTCGTAGGGACAGGCTCTATTCAAATTCAGGCCATGCTGGCAACCGACTTTAGTACGTGGATGATACTAATAGGTATTTTAATCAATGCGGCTGCTCCACCGGTATCGGCCTGGTTGTCTGATGCCTACCCTGAATCAAGCCCCACCGGTTCGGTGTTTTTATCCGCATTCACCACTAAGACGGCAGTCTTAGCGCTCATTTTGTTATTCCCAGGTGAACCCATATTAATTGGCCTTGGCTTATTTATGGTGATGTACGGCATCATCTACGCCCTTTTAGAAAATGATGTACGGAGAATTCTGGCTTACTCTATTGTTAACCAAGTTGGGTTTATGGTTGTTGCGGTGGGTATTGGTACTGAAATGGCGCTTAATGGCGCGGCAGCGCATGCCTTTGCCCATATTGTATACAAGGCCTTACTGTTTATGAGTGCGGGTGTAGTGATTTATCGCACCGGTAAAAACAAATGTATTGAGTTAGGTGGATTGTTTCGCACCATGCCAGTGACGGCTGTTTGCGGCATCATAGGCGCCTTAGCCATTTCGAGTTTTCCGCTGACTTCAGGATTCACCACCAAGAGTATGATTTCTCAGGCAGCCGTTGATGGCAATCTTATGTGGGTTTACATGGCACTTACTGCGGCATCTGCTGGCGTATTTTTACACGCAGGGATTAAGTTTCCGTGGTTTGTGTTTTTCCAGCGTGACTCAGGACTAAGACCTAAAGATGCGCCTTGGAATATGAGCCTTGCAATGATTCTGTTTGCCGGCTTATGTATTCTTTTGGGTGTCTTTCCTGAATTGCTTTATGCCTTATTGCCTTATCCGGTTAATTATGAGCCTTACTCTATTGGTAAAGTGCTGTTCTATTTACAATTATTACTCTTTTCTGGCTTAGCATTCTTCGTATTGTTGCCTTTAATGAAACGTACCATGACAATCAGCTTGGATACCGACTGGTTATGGCGTCGTGTGGCTTTTTCACTGCTTAAGTTAGTTGAAAAGGTCTTGGACTTTATGGGCGAGTTACTGGCTCAGCAGCGTCATCGTTTGCAGCAGTTCATGCACCGGATGGCAGTGCGTTATTTGGGGCAACCTCATACGGCTGATAGTAAAGAACGTGGGATGTTTGCTCGTTCATGGCCTATCGGTACTACGGCCCTATGGATAGCTGGCTTACTCTCGGCCTATGTTCTGCTGTACTATTTTTAGTATTTGCAATGAGGGTTGGAGCTGGTATTAAGGATTGCTAAACAAAGTCATAAATTAGGTTTTAAGTGATTTTTATCAACAAGATAACTACAAAGAATTAACGTAATTGTTTCTTTAGTCGTACTTTTATCTGCAACAAACCCTGATAGTAAAAAACAGCACAAATATTAACCAGTTCGACTCGACATTTTGCCCATCTTTATATATAGTGCGCGCCGTTTTGAACTGAGTTGTGTTGCACGGTAAATCGGGCATTTCAAGTGTACCTTAGTTTGTTTTAGTCTTTTTACTATCTGGAATTCCGTTTTGATATCTACCGCAAACATCACCATGCAGTTTGGCGCTGAGCCTTTATTTGAAAATATTTCAGCAAAATTTGGTAATGGCAATCGCTATGGCCTAATCGGAGCTAATGGCTGCGGTAAGTCTACCTTTATGAAAATCCTGACTGGCGACCTTGTGCCTTCATCAGGTAACGTCTCAATCACTCCTGGTCAAAAAGTTGGTAAGCTAAGCCAAGACCAATTCGCCTTTGAAAAATACTCCGTAGTTGATACGGTGATTATGGGTGATATGGAATTATGGAAGGTTAAGCAGCAGCGTGACGAAATTTACGCCAAACCTGAAATGAGCGATGAAGATGGCATGTTAGTAGGCGATTTAGAGTCTCAATATGCTGAAATGGACGGCTACACCGCAGAAGCGCGTGCGGGCGAAATATTATTAGAAGCAGGCATAGAAGAAAGTTTTCACTATGGCTTGATGTCGCAGGTTTCTCCCGGTTGGAAAGTTCGGGTGTTATTAGCGCAAGCCTTATTTGCAAACCCTGATATTTTGTTACTCGATGAGCCAACCAACAACTTAGATATTTACACCATCAACTGGTTGGCTGAAGTACTTAATCAGCGTAAATCCACCATGATTATCATTTCGCACGACAGGCACTTTTTAAATTCTGTGTGCACCCATATGGCAGATATCGACTACGGTGAATTGCGTATTTATCCGGGTAACTATGAAAAATTCCAAGAAGCGTCTTCGTTGATTCAAGAGCAGTTGTTGCGTGAAAACGCCAAGAAAAGCGATGAAATTGATGAGTTAAAAGCCTTCGTAGCGCGTTTTTCTGCCAATGCTTCAAAAGCAAAATTAGCCACTTCACGTGCTAAAAAAATGGACAAAATTCAACTAGATGAAGTGAAAAGTTCGAGCAGACGTACACCACGTCTTAGTTTTAAACAGCATCAAAAACTGCATCGTCAAGCCTTGATTTTAGAAGACATGAGTTTTGGTTTTGAACAAGAACCTTTGTTTAAAGGTGGCAATGTTTTGTTAGAAGCAGGTGCCCGCTTAGCTATCATTGGCGAAAACGGCGTGGGTAAAACCAGCTTTTTGCGTTGCCTCATGAATGAATTACAAGCTGAAGGTGTGGTTAAGTGGTCTGAAAATGCCGCTGTAGGATATTGTCCACAAGACAGTACAGCTGATTTTGATGGCGATCTCACATTGTTTGATTGGATGTCACAATGGCGCACCCCTAAACATAACGACTTAATGGTGCGTGGTTTGTTAGGCAGTTTATTATTTAGCGCTGATGACTTTAACAAAAAAGCCAAAGTATGTTCAGGTGGTGAGAAAAACCGTCTGTTGTTTGGTAAGTTAATGATGGCCGATTTAAACGTATTGGTCATGGATGAGCCCACCAACCACATGGATATGGAAGCCATCGAAGCCCTAAACAATGCCTTAAAGCAGTTTGATGGTACATTGATTTTTGTCAGCCATGACCGTGAATTTGTATCGTCGTTAGCCACTCGTGTAATTGAAATTAAAGATCAGAAGATCATTGATTTCCAAGGCACTTATGATGAATATCTATCTCATCAGGGTTTGCAAAAAGCCGTTGCCTAATACTTGCTTCTATCATCAATAAGCCGTCATTTGACGGCTTTTTTGTGAGCCTAATTAATTATGGCCACTGATTTAATTTGCGCCCAAACCTGCATACCTACGCACAGCTTGAGTTGGCTGAATGAACGTTGAGTAATCCGTGCCAACAGGCTGCAATTCTCTATTTGCAACTTTACTAATATCATGGCGTCATCTGGGTCGCTTTGTGTGGCAATGATGTTACAAGCGATGCGATTAGCTATGCTGCTATCTCGATGATCATCAAGAGCAATGCTCAAATCTTTGGCTAGTAGTCTGAGTCGTAAGGTTTGACCAATTTCTTCGCCACTATCTCGCAGCCATAAATAACTTTTTGGGCTATTAGTCAACTTCACTTGGAGCAGGTGCCACTGCGTATCACGGGCGAGCACTTCTGCGCTTAATACCACCGAGGCTTCTTCTGCCAAGCCTTGCAGTTGAGATATATGCGGCAATACTTGCCCAACTGGGCCTTGCATCGCTACTTTGCCGTGCTCAAGTACTACCACATAGTCGGCCAACCGAGCCACTTCATTGATGTCATGGCTGACATAAATAATTGGCACGTGAGTCGCGGTTTTTAGTGTTTCTAAGTAGGGCAGTATTTCTTGCTTGCGGGCTGTATCTAGAGAAGCCAGTGGTTCATCCATCAATATGAGTTTTGGCTGTATGATAAGACTACGTGCCAAGGCTACTCGTTGTTTTTCACCCCCTGATAATTGATCCGGAAATTGCCTCAGTAAGGGCCTTAAACCCATTATGGAGATGATTGCAGTTAGATTCTCAGTTGCCGGTTTTGAGGCGCGTTTAACGGCATAATTGAGATTAGCTTGAACGGTTAAATGGGGTAACAGGCTGGCTTCTTGGAACACATAAGCGAGTTGGCGTTGATGGGTCGCAATAAACGCATCAGCGTGTTGCCACACTTCACCATTAACCGTTAATTCACCCTGTTGGCTATATTCTAAACCGGCAATACAGCGCAAAAGGGTGGTTTTACCTGAGCCTGAGTGGCCAAACAACGCAATAATGCCTGAGCCTGGCAGTGCCATATCTACATCAAGCGCAAAGCCCTGTGCGTTGCCGTTGTAAAAGTCGACAGTAAAGCGGGCGTTGATAGCGGCGTGTGTCATGTTGTACTCGTAAGCTATTTGGTTGGTATAGGGTTCTAATGATTATTGTCACCAAAGAGGCATATCATTCAACTCATTAGCCTCAATTGCAACATTCACTGTCGGATAATTGAAAATATCATGCTAGAAGGTTACGGTATATTAAACCGTGATTAACCGTAGTTAGTAGATTTACATAACCTTAGAAGAGAGCTCATGCCCAATTCAATCGACCCAAGAGTACTATTTGCAGCAGAACGCACCATATTGGCGTGGAACAGAACCAGCATTGCCCTCATTGCATTTGGATTTATTGTCGAACGCTCGGGTTTGTTGTTAATACTGCTTATGCCAGAGCGCATGGGCTCATTGTCGCTGCACTTTACCTTGTGGACGGGTCTAGGTTTTATCTTATTAGGCGTAATCAGTGCACTCTATTCATCTAAACAATATGCCGGTGTACTCAGAGTATTAGACCCATCAGACATCCCTCAAGGTTATAACCCAAAGTGGGCCATGTTGGTTAATGCGGTGGTGGCCTTTTTAGGTACCTTGCTGATTGTGGCTTTGTATATTGGCCATCGTTAGTTTTACAAGCCAAATCGCATATTGGCACCGGCTTTTTTGTACTGCGAATAATATAAAAACAGCAACACCACAAACGAAAAGAGCAACATACTGCCAGCTAACCAATGAGCTTGCTGATATTGCAAAGCCTCGACGTGATCATAAATTTGAATAGAGACGACCCGAGTTTGACCGGGAATATTGCCACCTATCATCAAAATCACGCCAAACTCACCGATGGTATGGGCAAAGCCCAGAACCGATGCGCTAATAAAACCAGGTTTACTCAGTGGTAACACAACCGTAAAAAAACGGTCTAAGGGGCTGGCGCCAAGGGTTGCAGCAACTTCGAGAGGGCGTTGACCAATGGCCTGCATGGCGTTTTGAATAGGCTGTACAACAAAGGGTAGGGAATAACACATTGAAGCTATCACTAAGCCCCAAAATGTAAAAGGCAATAACCCTATGCCTAATTGTTGAGTAAGTTGGCCCAGCCAGCCGTTTGGGCCCATTGATAGCAGGAGATAAAAGCCCAATACGGTGGGTGGTAAAATTAAGGGCAGGGCAACTATCGCCGATACAAAACCGCGAAATTTAGAACGACTGGTAGCCAACCACCACGCCAGCGGCGTACTAATCAATAGCAACAAAATAGTAACGGTGGTGGCTAACTTTAAAGTTAAGCCAATGGCTTGCCAGTCATCATTTGATAAGCCAATCATGACGCTGGGCCTTGCTGATAGCCAAAGTCACGCAAAATCGATAGTGCTTCAGGGCTTTGTAAAAAACGCATAAAATGTGACGCCCCTTCTTTATTGTTGCTACGAGCGAGTACAACGCCATCTTGTTTAATCGGGCGGTGTAATGCGCTAGGTACAATCCATGCTGAGCCATTGCTCAACTTTCCTTGATACTTAATCTGCGATAAGGCCACAAATCCGATATCCGCATTTTTGGTAGCAACAAATTGGTAAGTTTGGCTAATGTTTTCGCCTTGAACCCAGTGACTTCGACTTGCATCAAGTAAGCCTAAACTTTCTAAGGTATCGAGAGTTGCTAAGCCATATGGCGCGAGCTTGGGGTTGGCAAGTGCTAACTTATTGTACTGCCCACTGAACAAAATATTGGCGTTTGCATCAATTGCATCGGCAGACGCCGACCATAGTGCGAGTGCACCGTAAGCATACGTTAAGCGGCTATTGGGCTCAGTAAGTTGCTGGTCGATTAACGTTTGTGGTTTATGTTGGTCGGCAGACAAAAAGATATCAAAAGGTGCACCGTTGACGATTTGTGCATACAGTTTACCCGACGATCCATAAGACACGCGAAGCTCGGTATCATTTGTTTGCTTGTAGGCATCCACTAAATGCTGCATCGCCAAATTAAAGTTAGAGGCCACCGCAATTGTCAATGACTCCGCTTTAATAGAGTTGATAAAACAAAGCGTGAATAACACAGCGAGGTAACGCATTTGTAAGGGTTTAATTACCATGAATGTCTTTTATAAATTTAACAATTGCTGGCCAAATGACTAACAAAACTCTATATATAATCAATCACATAGGGGTTTAATGCTACTTTTTATTGAGCATTTTAGCATGGCGATTAAGTACCTATCCTAGCTACTTGCTATGATACGCGTGTTTACGTGTATGTGAATATTTAACTAAGGAAAGAAGATGCAACACCACGACGCTTGCCCCTTAAACGATTTTATCGAGTATGAACCTAAGATCATGCTTGAGCGTTCAGCGCAATTTTATGAACAAATTAAACGTCGGCACAGTATTCGCCAGTTCAGTAGCCGTAGCGTTGATCAACAAATTATCGAAAATTGTATTAAGGCAGCAGGCACTGCGCCAAATGGTGCAAACCATCAACCTTGGCATTTTGTGGCAATTAGTTCGCCTGACGTCAAACAACAAATTCGCCAGCAAGCAGAAATCCATGAACAGGGTTTTTATGCTGGGCGTGCCAACGAGGAATGGCTCGATGCTTTAGCGCCACTTGGAACCGATGCCGATAAACCTTTTTTAGAGCATGCACCTTGGCTGATTGCAATTTTTAGCCAAAAAAACAGCGTTGAAGAAAATGGCCATAAACAAAGTAATTATTACGTGCACGAATCTGTTGGGATTGCGTCGGGCTTTTTAATTAATGCTTTGCATCATTCGGGTTTAGTGACCTTGACCCATACACCCAAACCCATGAGTTTTTTATCCAAAATTTGCCAGCGTCCTGATAACGAACGAGCGTTTATGTTGTTGGTGGTCGGTTATCCCGCTGACAACGCAACGGTTCCCACCCATGCTCTAAATAAAAAGCCGCTTACAGAAATTCTCAGCGTATTATAGGATTAGTGATTTGCTTGAATTAAATCAGGGTAGACCAACTGATATTTTTGTACGAGCTGCTGGTACGCTTCGCTAACACTAAACTGTGTAAACGCGGTATCAAACTCAGCCATAAGTGCTGCATCTTTGAAGGCTGCCGAGTAACGAGTTGTCGGGAAAAAGCTTTGTACATTAACATTTTCCATTTGACTGCTTCCTCTTATAGCTTGACTAAAGTAGTTAAAAATATTGATGTCCATTACCACCACATCAACACTACCAATGAGTAACATCTCAACCTGACGGCGTTGGTCGGGCAGTTCGATATAAAGTAGGTTTGACTCAACCGCATTGGCAAAACTACTGCCTAATATTTTGCTAGCATTTTGAAACGCAATCACACTTAAGGCTTTCAAATCGCTCAATTTGTCGAATTTAATGTTGGCGTTTTTTAAACTAATGGCCACATTTTGATATACCACATAGGGTTGGCTGAGGCTATTTGGGGGAACACCTGCCTTAACAGTAAGCGTTAAGCCGATGTCTGCGTTTTCATGTAAAAAGGTTTCGTAAGTGCGACCATAAGGCACATACAAAACGGTTATTGAGTGCTCAAGTTTGGCTAACACTTGGCGCATTAGCTCTATTTCAAAGCCCGCGTTTTCACTGGCGATAACATACGGTGGTTTTTCCCAACCTGCTACCAGCACCAGTTCTTTAGCTTGGCTATGAAATGAAAGGCCAACCACTAAGTAGCCCAATATTAAGAGGGACTCTTTAAATTTAAAATCTGCCCACGGCACCATGATAATTAGGATTCTTCCTTAGACATTAATGCCAATAACTGGCCTGCGGTCACTGTTGTACTTTCTGTCTCACTCATCCGAAATTTATCCCTTTGTTGCACCCTTAGCAAATGAAATTGGCGCTATTGAATCTTAAAGGCTTGCCATTTTTTATACGTTAAGGAGCGCCATAACCATTCCAAAGGGCCAAAGTGATAAGACCTTAACCACCAACGAGATAAGGGAATTTGTACAACAATGATGGCGATGACAATCAGCATTTGGGGCGCTCTACCCACCTCACCATATAAGCCGCCAGCATAACCATAAAAAAGGCTTGTTAAAATGAGTGAATGCATCAAGTAGTTGGTTAACGCCATACGACCGAGGGGCGCTACATGTGACAAAATCTGATGCCAGCGTTCTACAAGCAATAGGCTCATGATCAAACCCAAATAACCTGCGGTCATAAATAGTTGACCTACAGCAAACAAAAAGCCTCCGACCAACTCAAATAAACCTAATTGTTCAGAGGCGGGATGTGAAGAAATTATTAAGCCCGCTACCGTGGTGAATAAACCCACGCCAAGACCAATGCGTCGCAGGCCAATGAACAAAAGCCTGTGTTGCTGGTAATTGGCCATGATGCCGGCAGATATTAGCCAATAGCCCAAAATAAAAAGGGGTAACAACATGCCAAAGGTAAAAGCGGGTGTTAGTAAGAGGTGTTCGATGGCTTTTTCAGCGCGATATTCTGTTACCTGCCAATAGTCACCTTGTTTTAAGGTGGTTTGTTCTTTTTCTACTGCTTGTCTATTTTCTTTATAGAAATCAACAATCTCTTGCGCTTTTTGTGCGGGGGTTAAATCTGCTGCTGAGTCGACGCCAGATAGCGCTTGCTGGGTCGATTCGTTTGTTTCACTAGCTTGGGTATCGCTACCTTGTTCATCGATAGGTGTAGACGCTATTGAGCCAAAATCCTCAGGCTCATTATCAGTTGCGAAGTGCTCAGTTTGTTCCACTGCGTTAGCGAGTAGAGTTTGCTCTTCTAATTGTTCAACTAAGGTTTGTACATGCTGACTTTCTTGCCATTGGCTGCGAAGCGACTCTTTATCGTGACTAACACTAAAACCAATGCCCACAAACATCCCGATGAGCATTGGCGCGAGTAGCCACCATAAGCCCAGTTTTAAAAATGTGTTTGGATGGTTATATTTTTGCAGGCGCTTAGTACGAAGTAAATAAACTAACAGCAGTAACATTAAACCTGCAAACGCATAGTCATGCAGAATATCGCCTTCCCATAAAAACACTAAGTGCAGTAACCCTATGATAAATAGCACTATCATGCGACGAACAAACCAAGCACCAAAAGGTCTGCTTTTTTCAATAGCACTATTGAGCATAACCGCAAAGCCCATACCAAACAGCAAGGCAAATAATTTATAAAATTTGCCTTCAACAAAACACCTTATCAACCACCCCACAGCATGGTCTATACCACTCAATGCACTGTTAAATGAACCGAGTTCGCTTATCGGCCGGTTAAACCACTCAATATTCATCATTAATATGCCAATAAGGGCAAACCCTCGCAGTATGTCCATGGCATCGATGCGCTTTACCGCACTTATTGGCTCAAGCTCTATAATTGGTGTATCAGTGGCATGTGGCTGCGCAATGATCTCTGGAGCTGGCGTCATTTTTCATCCTTGCATGGGCGTGTTCACTGTTTGGTATAAAGCAGGTTATGCTGATTGAAGAAAAAAGTCAGGGCTTTGCCGCAAATAGTTTCTGATTGACCTTTTAATAAGCATGGGCTTAGATACTGGCTCACAACACAACAAGTAAAATTAACTATGAAAATTAGCATCGAAATGGACATTAATGCCTCATTGGCGCAAATATGGTCGGCATGGACCACGCCAACACACATTACGCAATGGAATTTTGCCTCAGATGATTGGTGCTGTCCCAGAGCACAAATTGACCTGCAAGTAGGACAAACGTTTAACTACCGTATGGAAGCAAAAGACGGCAGTATGGGTTTTGACTTTGAAGGTGAATTTACAGAGATTAAGATCCAGCAGGGTATTGTTTTTAAACTAGAAGATGGGCGCGAAGTCAGCATTGAATTTAGGCCAACAGCACATGGGGTAAAAGTTGTTGAGACCTTTGAAGCGGAAAGCGCAAATACTGCTGAGTTGCAACGACAGGGATGGTTGAATATTTTATCAAATTTTAAGAAACATGTTGAAAGCTTGAGTAATTAGGGCTTGAGCGACATACAAAATTAACGTTTAGGGGTCTTGCTCCTGCGGATGTCAATCATTAAAAATGGAGATTTACATGAAAAGTTGGCTGTTTGCTTTGCTGTTTTTTGTTTTTTCAATGTCAGTCGTCGCTGAAGATGAGCGTAAATTTGATCTCAAACAGTTTGCCCAAGTCTACTTCTCGACCATGGTTTCTACACAAGCTCCTAATGCTACCGAGAAAGAACTTGAGGCGTATTTGGCTTTATTAACCGATGATGTGGGGCATGCTCATTTACCCTACGTAACCGACGATTCACGCAGTCCTGATGGTAAACAAGCCATGCGCAACGGCATGACGTTTTATTTGGGCGCCCACACTGAGTATCAGGCCGAGTTATTAGATGTGTTCATCTTTAATGATTCTGCGGTCGCGATTCGCTACAAAGACAGTGCGAAAGGGTTTCATCCTCAACTGAAAAAAGCGTTTTCATTTACTCAGACCATGATGGAAGTATTGGAAATAGAAAACGGCAAAGTAGCTGTTATTCGTAAATACCATGAATAATTAACCTCACACTGACTGCTTTTTTTTAATCAAAGGCTCTTAGCCTGCTTAGGTTATTGTGTAACTTCATATTGTTGCGCTTGATCTAATTGTCATCAATTGTCTTATAAAATAAGCAAACTAATATGTAGGTGTTTCACTGGCCGATTGCTCATTTAGCGTGGTTTTTGCAAATATTGGTCTGCTAATTTGCCAAATAGCCAATGCTGGTCAACTATCTAAGGAGGGTAAACAAGAGTTAACAACTGGCTGTTTTCTTTTTATTAATCAATAAAGCAGTCAAGAAAAGCAGTTGAGAACGTATGCAGACAATCAAAGCGCTCATTAATCGATATAGACTTCATAATCCCCAATATGATGATTTACTTAAACAGTTTGTAGAGTCGGTTGCGACCTTGTATAGCATGCCTTGTGCCTTTTTAGCGATAGCTGAGAACGATCATTTTTGGTACAAAGCAAAAGCGGGAGTAACAATAGACAGAATCGACTTAGCGAATTCATTTAGCCACCAAGTCGTAACAAGTAATCAATCGCTACTTATCGAAGATACCCTCAATAAACCTGAGCACCAAAACAATCATTATGTAGTAAACCCTCCCCATATTCGCTTTTACGCCGCTGTTCCATTTCGACTCAACGGAGTCGCAGTAGGAAGCTTTGGCTTGTTTGATGACGCACCTCGTAAGGGTTTTCAAAAAGAACTCATATTGTTAGAAAACCTAAGTCAGCATTTAAGTGAATGTGTTGAGCTAATTTCTAATAATCTGCGCACCAGTGAAGAACACCAATTGCTGAATAACTCACCCGCTGCGCTGATACACTGGCAAGTGCGGCCCCGATTAAGTACGACTTTTTTGTCTAATAACGTGGGTACGTTGCTGGGCATAGCGTATCCGGAAGACCTTGGGGCTTTTAAATTAGACGAACACATCAAAGAAAACGACCTCGACGCTTTTTTGTTTTCAATAAAAAATCATCAACAAGGGGCGCTTAATTGTGAATGCGATATTCGAATTAATCGAAGTTCAGGCCAAGCCCATTGGTTTAAAATGATTTCTCGAGGTGTATTCGAAAATAAAACTCTGGTGGCGATTCAAGGTTTACTCATTAATAACGCCGAACAAAAATACCTCGAAAAACGAATTTTAAACACTAATGAACGCATGAGTTTGTTGTTAGAGGCATCCGGATTGGGCACCTCAGATTGGGACATTCAAAATGATAACCTCAGGGTAAACAATCGCTGGTGCGATATTTTGGGTTTGCATCCCGACAGTGTGGATTCGAGTGTGCTATTTTGGAACCAATTGGTCCACCCGGCAGATAAGCGCAGATTGAGTGAGATAGTGCAGGATAACTTACGTGGTCATTCTGAGTTTATGAGTTTTGAATATCGCATTAAACATGCAAGGGGTCATTGGCTTTGGGTAGAAACCTACGGAAAAGTAGTAACCCGAGATGAAAATGGTAAGCCACTGCGCATGGCGGCCACACACCGAGATATTACCGAAAAGAAAACGGCAGAATTACAAACTGAGCGTCAACGACGCTTATTTAGTTTTATCAATCACGCGCAAAATTTGTTTGTTGCTCAGCGCGATATACAGCAAGCTTGTGAAAAGATTTTTCCTGAGTTACTTGAGCTTGCTGACAGTGACTATGGCTTTATTGGTCGAGTGCTTGAAGAAGATGGAGCGCCTTGTTTACATATTCATGCCATCTCTGATATCAGTTGGAGTAGCGACTCCGCCAAAGAGTACGCGCGTTTCAAAGAAGGCAATTTGCGTTTTACAAATTTAAAGAATCTGTTTGGTCATGTTGTCACATCACAAGCCCCAGTGATTGCCAATCAGCCGTCTAAACATCGTTCCTCGGTGGGCACACCTAATGGCCACCCACTTTTAAAACGATTTCTGGGCTTGCCTATTTCCCGTGATGGGCAAACAGTAGGAATGATTGGTTTAGCAAATAAATTAGAAGACTATACCCAAGCTGACGTAGATTTTTTGTCACCATTGACCAACACTTTGGCGTATTTGTTTAAGGCTGTTGATGTTGAACAAGCTCGTTACGATGCTGAAAAGCGCCTAGAGTACTTAGCGGCCACAGATCCTCTGACTAGTTTGATGAATCGTAGGGCGTATTTCGCCCAAATTGATAATATTAGTCATTCACGTAATACAGAAATATGTATAGCAATCTTTGATGTGGATAATTTTAAACATTTAAATGATACCTATGGGCACCCTGTAGGTGATATTTGTTTAGTTGAAATTTCTAACGCTATTAGGCAGCTTGTTCGCGAATCAGATGTGATAGCTCGCTTAGGTGGTGAGGAATTTGGTTTGTATATTGACAGCCAGAATCAACAATTTTGTCAAACCCTGCTCGATGAGCTTCGAGAAAGCATTAAAAAGGTCGTTATTGAAACGGATAAAGGCCCATTAACAGGAATATCTATCAGTATTGGCGCAACCATGGTACCAAGTTTAGCCAATGAATATGGCGTGCCGCACATTGAAGAGCATATGAAAAATGCCGATGACGCCCTGTATATTGCCAAGAGTGAGGGAAAGGATTGTGTGCGCTGGTTTGTCACTAGCCAAGCTACTGAAAATGCTCATCCTAACAAGAAAAGCATTAAATAAATGAGCACCTAATCCTTAGTGCGGATTAATTCATCTTAAAAAAATCGCGAGTACGTCAGCATGACCCTGATGCTGCTGTCTGTGTCGGTCAATGGACTGTCGGCGATAGCATCGTCGTACCAAATATTTTCAACTGAAAATCGCGTCATTCCGTTAAAAAAGATGGGGGTCATGACCGATACACCAATCGTTTTATTCAGGGCACTTTTGCCAGTGTACTGCGCACGGGTGCTGGTGGCTTCACTGGCCTGAACGCCATAGTAATAATCAACATAATGACTGTCTTGATAACCTAGGCTGACTGAAGGCTCGATAAACACTGGGCCGTGACGATACACTTTGCTCATGCTAAACCCCATTTCATAACCGTCTGAACGATTAAGTACATCGTGGGCGCCATTTACTTCAAACTTGAGATCGCCGAACTGGTAACTCGCCCCTAAACCCAATGCCAACGAAAAGTCTCGGTCTTGCATACCAATAAATACATCGCTATCGGACTCATCATAACCTTCAAACACTGGCACAAGACGGGCCGAGAATTCGAAACCTGCTTGACGGTAAAAATGATAATTCACAAAGGGGCCAAATACCGTCAAATTTTCGCTTCGATAACCAATTAAAGGTAGGGGCAAAACACGGGTGTCAAAGCCTTTATACACACCTTGGTCAAGGGCAACTCCTAGACCATACAACCAGCCGTGCTGTTCAACTTGACGGCGATTCTCACCTTCACTTCCTTGCGCCAAAACACCGCCACTCAATAATACATGTGTGAATAATACAGCGCCTAATTGCTTGTATGTCATGTTTGCTTCCTTGGTTTTTTATTGGGCAGCGAATAATATGACAAAAAAATTGCCTGACTCAATCGCGACTCAGTACATTGAACTGCTAATTAACATTACCCCAAGGGATAGTAGTTAGATCATTGTTCGGCAAAATGAACCCAATATTGTATGCCGATTAAAACACATGCCATATTTAACATGTTGAGTGATACCATTCCATTTAAATACCTTTCTAGCTGATATGGCGGCATAGCAATGAATCTAAGTGACAACCTACTAAGTGACTGGTTACCCGTTGTTATAACCTTGCTGTTTTTTGCAAGTTTGACGTGGCTGGCTCAAGTTTTTTTATTTAATAAACTCAAGCATACCGGTAACGAAAATATATTCGCTCGCCAGTTAGTCATGTTGTTATTAATGCTAGTGGGGCTAATCAGCGTAGTAATAGCCTTACCCTTGTCTGAAAACCTTGAACTGCAAATTCTCAGTTTGATAGGCTTAGTCCTATCGGGTTTATTGGCTTTTTCGTCTACCACGATATTTGGTAACTTAGTCGCTGGGGCCATGATGCGTTTTACCCAGCCTTTTCGGACCGGTGACTTCATTCGATTTGACGACACCTTTGGGCGAGTCACCGAGCTAGGCTTATTTGATTGCGAGATTCAAACCGAAACCCGTGAGCTAGTTTCTATCCCCAATAGCATGTTGATCAGTAAAGCGGTCAGCGTTATACGCCGCTCAGGGACCATTGTTTCAGTTGAGTTATCATTAGGCTACGATTTACACCACAGTCGTATCGATGAGTTATTGCTGCAAGCCGCCAAACAAACCGGGCTTGAAGAGCCTTTTGTTCACGTAACTCAACTTGGTGATTTTTCGGTAAGTTATAAAGTCAGCGGTTTACTGGTAGAGATTAAAAACCTGTTAACCGCTCGGTCGAACTTGCATCGTAATGTATTGGATTGTTTGCATGACAAAGATATTGAAATTATGTCGCCTAACTTTATCAGTCAGCATGCAGGACCTGATGCCAAACGCATGATTGCGCATTCTCCAAGCTTTAAAAAAGCAGTGAGCGAATCAAATGCTGAAGATCTTATCTTTGATAAAGCAGAGCAAGCGCAGCAGCTTGCGATGGATAAAGAGCAATTAATTCAGCAGATTGAAGCACTTGAGTTGCAACTTTCAAGTGCTGATAAAGACCAGCATGAGGCGCTAGAAACACGAATAGACCAACTAAGAGTGAAAATCAGCGAAATAAAAAAGGTAGTAGACGTACCCGAAGATAAATAATGATATTTTTTATTGAATATCAATTTTGCGCCCCCATTTTTAGCCCCCGGTGCGGATGGGGGTGCGCAGTGTAGTACCCCCTTAGGAAAAGGAAGAGAATAAGTGATTGAAGTTGTATTTTTGGCAATTGCCTTAAGCATGGATGCCTTTGCCGTCTCTATTGGCTTGGGTGCGAAGCAAAAAATCTCACCATTGGGTTTAGCACTCAAAGCAGGTATCTATTTTGGTCTTTTTCAAGCACTTATGCCATTAATTGGCTATATGGCTGGTAAAGGTGTACTAGGCTGGATTGAAGATTATGCCCATTGGGTGGCCTTTGTCTTATTGGTGCTTATTGGCGGCAAAATGATTTACGAATCGTTTGCAGAGGGTATTGAAGAAGATATCGCCAAGATCACCCACCGAGTGATGTTAATACTCGCTATCGCCACCAGTGTTGATGCAATGGCAGCAGGTTTTAGTTTAACCTTACTTGAAATTAACCCCTTTGTTGCCTGCGCCATGATTGGAGTAGCAACCTTCGCTTTTAGTGTGTTTGGCGTCTTTATTGGTACCAAAAGTGGTACATGGCTTGAAAGTAAAGCTGAGCTGGTAGGGGGGATCACGCTTATATTGATTGGCGTCAAAATACTATTTCTTTAATAAAGGGTACGAGATCGGTCAGCCCTCGTTTACTCGTTTTGGGCTGACCTAATGAGCAAGAAATAGAACCTTAAAAATTAGGTTTATAGTCAAAACCCGCTTCGGCTTCACTGTCGTTAAAGGTATGCAACGTGCTCTTTTTGTTCAGTAAGCTGTTGACCAGTGAATGAGGAAACATCTCTATACCGTTATTAAACGCTTCTACGTTTTGGTTAAAAATACGAATGGCAGCGCCGATATTTTCTTGTTGTTCAGCTATTTCACGCATCAATTTGCCAAACAATTCGTTGGCTTTGAGTTCGGGATAATTTTCTACCGCGATGTGCATGCCTTGTACTAGATTGCGGGTTGCACTTTCAACTTCTGCAAGTTTGGCGGTGTCCATTTTTTCACTGCTTAAACCACCAAGCGCACTGCGTAGTGCGGCGATTTTTTCTTGTACTCCTGATTCGAACTGTTGGTATTGATCAGTGATAGTTTGTAAGTGAGGGATAATCTTATTCTTTTGCCGCTCTTGGGTAATTACATTGGCCCACGCGCGCTGCGCGGCATTGGCGCGGCTGATGATGCCGTTGTAAATTAAAATGACAGCTAAAATCACTACACCAAACACGATCAAAAATACCAAACTGCTGTTCATATCAAGCCCTATTGTTTAAAAGTTGTTGTCACTGTGACGCATAAGAGTGTGAATTCGCTCTAGTGTTTTCTGTAGTGTAGCCAGTTTTTGGTCGCCTTCTATTTCCTGTAAAAAGGCATCCGGCTCATCTAAACCATGTTGGCGTTGCCACTGACAAATATTCTGTTCAAAAGAAATACAAAGCTCACTCGCGGCATTAAATTCTAGGTTTAGTCCTGATAAGGCTTTGCCCAAGTCTTCAATTTCAACCACCACTGCGGGTTTTAAAAATTTCGCGGCGGATAATTCGTCAGAGGCGCTTACTTTAAACTTGCGATTAAACTCTACCGAAGCTGGTTTATAGCTGCTACTAAAAAAACCACCAAACCAACTATTGGTAATGGCGATATTTCGCGCAAAGCGAAAAGGTAAATACAGACCGTAACGGTGAAAATGGTCGTAAACTGTGCGGGTAGTGACGCGTACATTGCCTTTTGAGTCTCTGATTGTACTGGTGACTTGTCGTTGGTCAACATAATGAAAGTGATAGGCGTGGTAGTCAAACTGA
Source organism: Paraglaciecola sp. (assembly GCF_030730205.1). GTDB lineage: Bacteria > Pseudomonadota > Gammaproteobacteria > Enterobacterales > Alteromonadaceae > Paraglaciecola. The sequence goes on along the minus strand of NZ_JANQVQ010000059.1, from coordinate 32,933 downwards.
TGATCTGTTCCTTGGTAAGTGCCTTTTACCAACCATTCAATTTCTCGCGAGTGATTACCTCGTTTAAACTCGCTAAATTGGCGGCTAAGTTGGGCAGCCAGTTTTTTGCCATGATAGGGCACACTTTGCCAATTGTTGTCTAAATACACATCTTGTTTAAATAAAGCGTCAGACAAGTCACTAACTTTACTGCGGCGCATATAGATTAACACGGCGAAAATTACACTAGTGAGTCCGCCAGCACCAATTAACCAGGGGGCTGACACGCTGCTTGGATACCAATAGGCATACAATATGGCGAGCAGGCCAAGCAATATGCCCATGCTAAAACCCAGCCAATAAGATGTATTGTTGTAACACAATGGCCGGCCAAAAGACCGCACGGTATGCAATACATGGCGCAAATCCTCACGGGTTTTCGCGTGATAAATCTGGGTACGAAGCGATTGTAGAAAAGTCGCTAGTTGCTTATTCTCAGAAGACGGTGAAGCCTTATCCATACTGATTAACTATGCTTTTATGAGATCCAACTATGCGCTCAACAGTATCATCACGATGAAGCTTAACCAAGCGTGTGTATTAATGAAATATCAGTGCGCAAATGAGCCATCGCTAATAAAACACCTTATCTAGCCATAGTCGTTTTCACTGAATTAAAGTTTTAAAGAATGTATCCACGTCCTGCCCTGTATTAACCTCGTCGGCAAACCAAGGATGCAGTTTCAACAAAATATTGATGTGATTAATCTGTGTACCATACACCTTAGTTTGTACTACTTGCCCCTTTGATTGCAACGCCGCTGCTAGGTCTTGCTGATTAAACAAACCCACGGTGCTGTCGCCTTGGGCATGCAGCAACAACATAGGCGGTGTATTACCGTCAATGTGAGAACTCACCTTCATGGTTTGAAAATTCTCTTCACCAAAGGTGGCGATATATTGTGTTGATTTTGGCGTAAACGTATAAGGCCCAGCAAGTCCAGCAAAGCCTTTGATGTCATCAATTGACATACCTACATCGGCTAAATACTGCTGATCACTTACGAGTAGCGCCCCAGTATGAGCGCCCGCTGAATGCCCTGCTATAAATAATTGATTTGGGTCTCCATTATATTGGCCGATGTTAGCTTTTACCCAAGCCAGGGCCAAAGCGCCGTCTTTAATAAAATCAGGAAAATGACCTTGCGGGTATTTTATGTAGTCTGGGATCACAACCGTATATCCGCGTTTAACAAAGGCTTGAGCAACAAAATAATTCATTTCTTTATTGCCCCAGCTCCATCCGCCGCCGTAAATAAACACCAGCACGGGAGCTTTGATTTTTGTGTTGGGGCTGGGATAAACATCAAGCTTTTGCCAAGGCTGTTTGGCAAACTCAAGGTCTCTAACCACCTCGATGCCTTGGCTTATTTTTAGTGCAGAATTAAGGATAAATAAGCCAGTGCGACTGCTGTCTTTATAAAGGCTAATGGCTAAGCCAATGAGTAAGGTGATCAGAATGAAAAGTAGGGCTTTGAGCATGATTTTGATAGCTTCCTTTGCGTGTTTATCTTTGATTATTACTTAATTGACTGGGGATAAGATCGCAAGTCTGACAAAAAGAACGCGTAAATCTTTAGCCTTTATCGGCCTTGGCCGATGTTGTTTGCATTCGGCAAACCCACGAATATCTTGTGTCTAGGTGCTAAAAACCATTTGAGTAAACCGCAAACGAAGTTTAATACTTAGCATCCTCAAACGGCTTTGTTAGACTCAATGAATATACAATAGCCTTGGAATGATGATATGAGTAAGTTAACAAGAAGACAGTTTATTGCCGCCAGTGGCGCTGCATGTTTGGTTGCATCTGCAACAGGAGAGGAAGTCATGAGTACAAAAACTCAATTAATACACACTGCTTATTTTTGGTTAAAGAACCCTGATTCTGTTGCTGACCGCGAGCAACTTATTGCAGGTTTACAAACACTCAGACAAGTACCCACTGTCAAAGCCCTGCATATTGGTTTACCGGCTTCAACTGAAAGCCGCGACGTGGTTGATAACAGTTTTCATGTTTCAGAACTGATGTTTTTCGATGACCTCGCCGGACAAAGTGAATACCAAGATCATCCTATTCATCAGGCCTTTGTTAAAAATTGCGCTCATTTATGGGCTAAAGTTGCAGTTAAAGATTCTATTACTGTTTAGCCGGTACAAAGCCACCGTTCCTACTAACGCTCCATGACAAGTAACAAACTCTTGTATGGGGCTTGTTGCGCGAGTTCCCTGCTAAAAAAGCGCTTGCTTTCGCTATGACATGCCCTCAGATCGTACTCCATGCAATAAGCCGCTATATAAGTAGTAATCCTT
>NZ_JANQVQ010000059.1:9529-30484 GCF_030730205.1 Paraglaciecola sp. | reverse complement strand
ATAAGTAGTAATCCTTAAGACAATGAGAATACGCGTTTCATACCGCTGACTGTCTATTGTCTAGGAGACATGACAAAGGAGAGTAACGATGAGCAAAGTGAGAATTGAACAAGACAGTATGGGAGAGCTAGAAGTTCCTCAAGATGCGCTTTATGGTGCACAAACTCAGCGGGCCATTAACAACTTTCCAGTCAGCGGGCAAACGATGCCAGAGGCTTTTATTCAAGCCTTAATCCTGATCAAAGATATGATTGCTCAGGTCAATGTCTCACTAGGTGAGGTGCAAGCTGACACAGGGCAAGGGATCTCAGCGGCTTGCCAAACATTGTTGGCTGATCCACAGCTGATGCGCCACTTTCCGGTTGATGTATTTCAAACGGGTTCAGGTACCAGTACCAACATGAACGCTAATGAAGTTATTGCTAAGTTAGCCAGTCAGCTTTCAGGCTTAAGTATCCATCCCAATGATCATGTAAATTATGGTCAAAGCAGTAATGACGTTATTCCCACGTGCATCCATGTGAGCGCCGCTTTAGCGCTTGAACAAAAACTCCTTCCCGCTTTGCAGCACTTACTAGACACCATTAACAGCAAAGCCAAAACCTTAGAATCGTTTTGCAAAACAGGTCGCACCCATCTAATGGATGCTATGCCCGTTAGAATGGATCAAAGCTTGCTCGGTTGGGCTGCGCAAATCCAGCAACAAATAAGCACCTTAAAAAGTATCCAATCTGCGATACAAACTTTGGCGCTAGGCGGCACAGCGGTGGGTACAGGGGTGAACGCCCCCAAACACCTTGCAATAAAATTCAGCCAAGTATTAAGTGAGCACACCGGTTTGCAATTTACGGTGGGTGATAATTTTTTTGCCTTAATAGCCTCTCAAGATACTGCTGTGACCTTGTCAGGAATGTGTAAATCCTTAGCCGTGACATTGATGAAAATCGCCAACGATTTGCGCTGGATGAACTCAGGCCCTTTAGCGGGCTTGAGTGAAATTTCTTTAAAGGCCTTACAGCCAGGCTCGTCGATTATGCCCGGAAAAGTGAATCCTGTTATACCCGAAGCGGTAGCCATGGCAGCGGCACAGGTGATAGGCAATGACACAGCCATCACCCTTGGTGGCCAGTCAGGTAATTTTGAATTAAATGTGATGCTACCTATGATTGCTCAAAACCTGCTAAGTAGTATGTCATTGTTAAGTCATAGTGCCACCTTATTGGCTGATAAGGCTATTTGTGATTTTACGGTGAATCAAGAGCAAATAGCACACGCGCTGCATCGCAATCCAATCCTAGTGACGGCACTCAATCCTCTAATTGGATATGCCAAAGCGGCAGAAATTGCCAAGCTGGCCTACCAACAAAAACGCCCCATCATCGATGTGGCCGAAGAACATACTGACATTTCACGGCAAGAACTGGAGCAATTGCTCGACCCAATGCATTTAACTAAAGGAGTGAATTAAGCTTAGCCTCACTATTATCAGATAAGGAGTAAGTGAGTTTTTATTGTTCACCCAAAGGGAATAACGCTTTGTCGAGCATACCCGTGAGTAAAACTTCACCTTGTTGATTAACTCTAAATTTACCGTACTGAGCAGCGTCATAAATGTCAGCACTGCCTTCTGCGAAAAAGAAGGCATTAGTAGCAAATTTGACTTGGCCATTGCGCACACGATATTGCAGTTTGCGCTGCTTATCGCCAAGCGCTTGTCCTGAATCTAAAGCAACAAAGCGGGCTATTCCTTGGGTATCTATTTCTACAATGACCCAGCCATCAAGGTTAGCGAGACCTGAGTCCCAAAACGTCTGAGATTCTAGTTTGGGCAGGGCTTCATAAATGGCTTGCGACAATTCAAAACGCAGGGCCATGTAGTCGCCTTGCATCAAAGACCGCGGATCAACCGGTGCTAATTTTAGTTTGACGATATCGCCGTGGATGAGGTGCTGTTCTTTAACATAAATCGACCAGTTAATTAATCCAAGGGCTAAAAGTAAGCCCAACAGAGCAATGATTTTATTCATGCTGTGATGATCCTCGGCTTAGCCACCAATTTAAGGTTTTACTCATGGCTATCAAGGTCACACCCACCAAGGCTAAGCTAAGGGCCTTTTCGTTTAGGCTAAGCTCAAGTGAATAGTAGTACTTTGATAAGTAAAACAGGCCAGCGATAGTGCCCAGCCCCATGAGTGTTGCATGACTAGACGAATACCCTAATATGATGAGCATCATGGCAACGGCTACGCCAGGTGTTTGCAGCGACGCTAAACCAAGCAACAAAGTTGCAACTAAGACTAAGTTAGCGTGAGCTGAAGGAATAGCGATGTCATAGCGTTGTAATAACTGCCAACTGATATACAGCAAAATTAAGCAATTTAGCCCCTCGTCTATCCACTGGTTAATCGTTGCACTTTCGAGTTCTGGCCACAAGTCAGAGGTGTTGCTTGAGGCTTTTATGGCGATTAAGCCAAGGGTAATTCCATAGGCAATAGCCCGAGTGCGTGAAAGCGATTTAAGTCTAAACTCGTGTAACCACAGCCAGGCCGCGCCCATCATTAATATACTGCTAAACAAAGAAGAAAGACCGAATATTGCCAGTAATAGGCTCAGTGCAAAAGCGGCGGCGAGGGTTGAAAATAAACGGTGTAAGAAACTCGGCATGAGCCATGCCAGAGCTGATTGAAGCACCAAAACTATGGCCCATAGCAGCGTGTCTTGGGAGGCAAAATAATCAAACAAGGCCCAGCCTATTAAAGCCTGGCCGTTTAAACTCACCGCCAAGCCAATATGTTCAAAAAATTCTGACTGTGGCGCTTTGAGAATAAAAAACGCTCCGAAGATAGTGATGACTCCAATAATGGCTCGCACCACGTTATTATCGACTAAATCAAGCAAGGTAATGGCAAAAAAGCCAAAGCAAAACAAAGCAGCCAACCAGCCAGCAATGGCTAAGAGTACTTTGATAAACCAAGGAGATTGGTTGTCGTTGGTCAGCGTTATAGGTGGGATAATGAGTTGCTTTTCAGTTAGCAAACTTAACAGCTTAGCTGGCTCATGCATGGCTAAACTCCTTCATTAACTTTTTAAGCCACATTGTTGCTGCGGTTGTTAAGCCGATTGTAAGTAAAAATAACAGTGAATAAACGTCAAGCGCGTTTTCAAGCAGGTGAGCAAACCAAGCAACTACAACAACGATAGTTGATAAGCAACACAGGGCTAACATGAATAAGTCGGGGCGCCGTTTCCAGTAAAACCAAAATGCGAAGGCCATCAGAGCTATCCACAGCAGGCCGCCGAAACTTGAAGTATTAAACGAAAAAATGGCCATCATGGCTAAAGCACTAGCGTTGAACACCGTTGCCACGGCAAGGGTGCGACCAAACCAGGTTTGATTGAGCCATGGGTGAACATGCCGGCGCAATTCCCAAACCAGTAAACTGCTATTATTCAGTAGCCACAGACTCCAAAATAAGCTGTTTTCTCGGCCGATGCCAAAGGGTAAAAGAGCGCCAAGCGCATCGTGATATAAACTCAGACTTAGATTAAGTAGCACTAAAAACAGCAGCCACAAGGGCGTGAAGCATGCAATGATTACCCACGGTAAACCAAGCAAGGCCCAATTAAAAAACAATTGCCAAGGGTCAGCGCCGGTTTGATAGGTTTGGCCGAAATAAGCCATTAAAGCGCCCAGCAAAATAAAGGCGCTGGTGAGTGCAACTTGGCTAAATAAGGTTTTTTTTTCTAAGCGTAAATAGGCAATCACGCTGATGACAATCAAACTTTGCAAAAAAACAAATTTGACCACACGACCCATATCTTGCCAATTAGCCGCGATAAAAAATATCACGCCACACACTACCGCTAAGCTGCCAAACCATAGCATCAGCTGATTAATGAAGGCCGGCCATGCATGGGCCGAAGGGTAGACTTTACTGGTATGTAAGGCCTGATCAATATCGTGGTCAGCGATTTTTTGGTGTTCGACTAAGTGACTCAACACTTGACGTTGCGACATGTATTGTCCTGTACGAAGAAGGTTTCCTGCCCCTAGGATTGCAACTGTGATAGCAACGTAATAAAAAGTCAATTAAGCAACAAGATCAGACACTCATTTAAGAAGAAAACCGCTTGAGTTGTTAATCAAAAAAGCCCGCATCGACGCGGGCTTGATATAATTTACATGGTCACAAATTCTTCAGAAGAGGTGGGGTGAATGGCGACGCAAGCATCAAAATCAGCTTTAGTTGCGCCCATTTTCATGGCCACGCCAAATCCTTGAATAATTTCGTCCATCGCAAAGCCAATACCGTGTAGGCCCACCACTTTTTTCTCTTTGCCAGCGCATACCAGTTTCATTTTGGTGACTTGACGGTGAGACGTAACGGCGGTGTACATAGCCGCAAAGCTTGAGTTGAACACTTCGATATTATCTTCACCATATTTTTCAATGGCTTCTAATTCAGTCAAACCAATAGTGCCAATTGGCGGGTGACTAAATACCACCGTTGGGATCAACTCATAATCCATGTGGGCATCGGTTTTGCCATTAAATAAACGTTCTGACAATAAGCGACCTGCTTTGACGGCCACCGGCGTCAATTCGATTTTGCCAATGTTATCACCTACCGCATAAATATTTTTAACGCTGGTATTTTGAAATTTATCGACCTTGATATACCCTTTTTCATCGAGCTCAACGCCGATCTTATCTAAGCCTATTTTGTCGTTTGCAGGGCTACGACCAATGGCCCAGATGAAGCAGTCAGTTTCGATGACTTCGCCATCAGATAAAATCACGGTTAAGCTGCCATCATCATTTTTGATAATTTCTTGAATGACTTTGTGCGTATGCAGGGTGGGGCCTTCTTCTTTCATGATGTCGACTAAGGTTTCTGAAATCATCATATCGAAGTTACGTAAGGGCGAGTTTTTACGTACAACCAAATGGGTTTCACTACCCAAACTATGTAATACGCCTGCAAGCTCAACAGCAATATAACCTGCGCCTGCTACCACTACGCGCTTGGGTTGTTCTTCTAAGGCAAAAAAGCCGTCAGAGGTAATGCCATGCTCTGCTCCAGGTACATCATCAATATTAGGGCGACCACCGGTAGCGATTAAGATGTGTTTTGCCGTGTAATGTTTACCATTCACTTCAACGGTATTTTTATTAACGAAGGTGGCAAAGCCGTTAATAACGGTAACATTATTATTGCCTAATACGCGATCGTAAGAGCCGTGTATGCGTTTGATATAGGCTTCGCGACTTGCTACCAGTGTTTTCCAGTCAAAATTATTCACGGTAATATCAAAGCCATAATCAGGAGCGTAAAGGTTAATCGCTTCAGCGACTTGTGCTCCGTACCACATGGCTTTTTTGGGTACACAACCTACATTCACACAGGTACCACCAATGGCTTTGGCTTCAATGATAGCGACCCGTTGACCGTACTTAGAGGCGCGATTTGCCGATGCGATACCACCGCTACCACCGCCAATACAAATATAGTCAAAATCGGTTGTTTGATTGTCTGCCTGAGTTGTCATTGTTTTTACCTTATAAAGTGATCTAAAAATCTGTGTCCAAGATAATGGTCTTGGCGTAAAAATAATAGTGTAATTAATCAATCAAGTTAATCGCTTTCATTGGAGCAGTGTGTTGGCAGCAAGTGAATTTTGCTTCATACCTTGAGTTTTCACCGTATTATCCCAACTTCTAAGCCACTAGGACTGAATAAGAGCCCACTATGACTGAACAAACACGCAATCCCTTACAAGATTTATCTGGCTTACCCCGTTTTTCTGAAATTAAGCCTGAGCACATTCAACCGGCCATCATGCAGGGAATAGAAAACTGCAAAGCTAAAATTAACGAACTGCTCACCCAAACAACATTTACGTGGGATAACTTAGTTGCTCCTCTTGAAGAAGTAGATGACCAATTGAGCCTAATGTGGTCACCGGTATCTCACATGAACTCTGTTGTAAGTAATGATGACTTACGTGAAGCCCACGATGGTTGCTTGCCAGCCTTGTCTGAGTTTTCTACTTGGGTGGGGCAAAACACTGATTTGTACAATGCTTATGTGCAAATTCAGCAAAGTGCTGAATTTGATCAGTTGTCACAAGCTCAGCAAAAAGTGATTGAGCATGCTATCCGTGATTTTAAGCTCTCTGGTGTAGCCCTTGACGGCCAGAAAAAGCAACGTTACGCAGAAATTCAAAGTCGCTTATCGGATTTAGGCTCAACCTTTAGTAACAATGTGATGGACGCCACGCTTGGTTGGCACAAGCACATTACTGATGAAAGTATGTTAGCAGGTTTACCCGAGTCAGCCTTAGCTGCCGCCGCGCAAGCCGCTGAACAAAAAGAATTAGACGGCTGGTTATTTACCCTGGATATCCCTAGCTATTTACCAGTAATGACCTACGCGGATAACCGTGATTTACGTGAAGAAATGTACCGAGCCTATAGCACACGTGCATCTGAGCAGGGCCCCAATGCTGGGCAGTGGGATAACACCGATATTATCAATGAAACCTTAGCGCTGCGCCAAGAAGAGGCCAGACTACTGGATTTTGCCAACTACGCAGACTATTCCTTGGCCAGCAAAATGGCTAATTCAACTGAACAAGTTAACGGCTTTTTGCTCGACTTAGCTAAGCGTTCTCAACCTCAAGCTCAGCAAGATATGGCGGAACTGCGTGCGTACGCACAAGAATTGTTTGGCGCAAGCGACCTACAAGCGTGGGACATTGCGTATTACAGCGAAAAACTTAAAGAACAAACCTATAAAATTTCTGATGAACAATTACGTCCGTACTTCCCTAAACCAACAGTACTAAAAGGCTTGTTTGAAGTGGTATCACGCCTATATGGTTTAACTATCACTGAGCAGCAAGATATTAATACGTGGCACCCTGATGTCAGTTTTTATTCAATTACTGACAGTGAAGGCGAGCTGCGCGGTAGCTTTTACTTAGATTTATACGCCAGAGCAAAAAAACGCGGTGGCGCGTGGATGGATGTGTGTCAAACCCGTCGCATTAAAGCCAACGGCGAATTACAAGCACCGGTAGCATATTTAACCTGTAATTTTTCAGGTCCGGTAGGGGGTAAACCTGCCCTATTTACTCATGATGAAGTGGTGACCTTGTTCCATGAATTTGGTCACGGCATTCACCACATGCTGACAAAAGTTGAAGTGGGCGGTGTATCAGGTATCAGTGGTGTTGCCTGGGATGCCGTTGAATTGCCAAGTCAGTTTTTAGAAAACTGGTGTTGGCAGCCAGAAGCCTTAAATTTTATATCGGGGCATTTTGAAAGCGGTGAGCCTTTACCGCAATTGTTGCTCGATAACATGTTAGCGGCGCGGAATTTTCAATCGGCCATGCAAATGGTGCGTCAATTAGAATTTAGTTTGTTCGATTTTAATTTGCATGAGCAATTTATTGATGCTGAGCAAACGCCGGTACAAGACCTATTAAACAAGGTACGTTCACAAGTTGCAGTGAATATTCCACCAAGCTTTAATCGTTTTCAAAATAGTTTTGGACATATTTTTGCTGGTGGCTACGCTGCAGGCTATTACAGCTATAAGTGGGCCGAAGTACTATCGTCCGATGCCTTTAGCCGCTTTGAAGAAGAAGGTATTTTTAATCCAAAAACGGGCCGTGACTTTTTAACACACATTTTAGAAATGGGTGGCAGTAAAGAGCCGATGGAATTGTTTGTGGCCTTTAGAGGCCGTGAGCCAGAAGTGGATGCTTTGTTGCGTCATAGTGGGATAGCTGCCTAATTTACGCGTCATACTTGACCTTGCAACTGCATTGTCTGCGTTCACTCACCCTAATCGAGCATGAAAAATACACTCAGGGGGGGAACTTGACGGCTTTGTTGCAAGGCCAACCACTTAGTAAAAAGAACTAACCTGTTATTTAAGCTAAAAATAGCGTGCTTGTTAAAAGCTAAAAATATTGTTGGACATATGCAAAAATTAGAAAAATTTCAGGCGATTTATCAACGAGCTTGCGAGCGCAAAGGCGGCCCAAAGGTGCTTGATAGCCTCTTGAGTAAACCGCTGAGTGACAGCCAACTGGCTAAAGTAGGGGATGACCGTTTTTTAGCTGAATTGACTAAAAAAGTGTTTCAGTCAGGGTTTGTATGGCGCGTTGTGCGCAACAAATGGCCTGATTTTGAACGAGTGTTTTGGCAGTTCGACATTGACAAGTTGTTAATGATGCCTGATGAAATGCTGGAGTCCAAGGCGCAAGACCCTGCCATTATCCGTAACTTTTCCAAGGTAAAAACAATACGTGAAAATGCCTTGATGATAGACAGTATTAGGCGTGAACACGGCAGTTTTGCAAAGTTCATTGCCCAGTGGCCCACCAATGACATCATTGGTTTATGGCATTTTTTGAAAAAAAGCGGTGCACGCTTAGGTGGAAATACAGGGCCTTATGCCTTGCGCGCTTTGGGTAAAGATACGTTTTTACTTACCAGAGATATTGAAATGTATTTTCGTCAGCGAGATGTGATTTCGGGCGGTTTACAAACCAAAGGAAGCCTTAACGCTATTCAGCATAGCTTTAACGAACTACAGCAACAAAGCGGTCGTTCTTTACAAGAAATCAGTATTATCATCGCTAATAGTGTGGGAGATAATTACGCTTAGCTATGCGCTACCATAAGGCGAGGCGAATTTAATTGGCATTCGTTGCCAATAACATCGCTTTTAAAACAAAGCCTATATAGCGCGATAGGGCGTAGAGTATTGATTTAGCGATTGATAATATGCATTGGCTAGAGTCGTAGGCCAGGGCCGAATAATGATTGCAGCCCTTTACTCCTCAAAATAGACGTTTAGCCATCGAGGCTCTTGCGCCTAATGGTGGTTCGACAAAGACCAAGTGCAGCGCTGCAATTAATAAGGCAGGCCGGCAATTGGGCTGTCGATGGTGAACAGTTTGCCACCGGCAGTTAGCAGTATGGTTTTATGATCGGGGCCGCCAAAGGCAATATTGGTTAGTTGCGGCGCAACATCGATGACAGCTAACGATTGTCCTTGTGGAGAAATGACATGTAATTGCCCTGCAGCATGACTGGTAACATACAAATTACCTGCGCAATCCATGCCCATGCCGTCGGGACCGTCGACCTTAGCAAATTCGTCTCGCTGCCCAGTGCTCCCATCGCCCTCGATAGTGTAGCGACCAATTTTACCATCAACATCACCTACATACAGAACATCTTGGTCGATAGAAAGCGTGACACCATTGGGTTTTTGCAAACTTCCATCGACTACGGCAACCTCACCTTTGCCGTTGAGGTGATATACCCCTGTCATGCCCGTTTGATTTTCTCTGCTGCCTAGTTGCCAATCAGGATCACTAAAATAAATATCTCCTAGAGCAGAAATAGCTAAATCGTTGGGTGAATTAAACTGCTTACCTTGATAGCTATCGAGCACTTCAGTTCGCGCTTTGTTGGGTAGACTGTAACGAGTTAAACCCTGATCATCGTGGGTGGTTGCTAATAGGTCTTTACCATCGGTAGCAAGGCCATTACTGCCGGCATTATCAATAAATACCTCTATTTTGTTTGGCAAGCTTAGGCGATGAATCACAGAACGGGGGCCCTTGTCTTGCGGTCCGTTAAAGTCCATTTCAGAAAATAAAAAACTATTGAGTGACTCAATCCAAACCGGGCCTTCGAGAAAGACAAAATTATCAGCTACCAGATTAACGGCGCTGTGCGCATTGACCGTACCTGAGCCTGCGTCATGACAAAAAAGAGGTAAAGGGCTAGCCATTGATGCATCTAGAGCGGAGCTAGGTTGGCAAGCGCACAGCACAAGACTGGCAACAAAACAGGAGTAGATTGATTTCATGGATTTACGTGTCTTAAGAAAACGATTTCTTAAGCTTAAGTGTTTTGCACTAGTTCGCAACGGTTTTGCAAAACTAGTGCAATTTATAAGAAAAAAAGACCCTTACGAACCAAATATCACAACTAGGATGGCAAAAATAAACCCTGCTCCTGCGATTTTAAGGCCGTTTTTAAACAAACTGCTGCGGGGCATAAACATTAAAAATGCCGAGATAACAAAAAAGAGTAGGGTTACACCAAAACTAATATTGAGCCAATAAAGCGGGCTGTTGGTGGTCGCTTTGTGTAGTTTAACCAGATGTTTGATAACCGGTGGGTAGTCTTTAAGTTGCAGGGTGGCGATGCCTGAATTGCGATCATAACTGCCTTGATTAAAACGGATAATGCCGTCTTCTTGACCCGTGACACTAAAATTTCGTAAGCGTAGTTCACTTGCTAAGGCATCAGCGTTCAAATTGACTGCAAGTTGCTTTATTTCTTGTTGATCGTATTTGAGCGTATCCGTGTTTCTAAAAATAAGTAGTACGCCGCTGCTAGCGTAAACCATCATGATGCCTGCAAGAAAAAAGCCCAACCAACGATGCAGTTGACGAAAAGTATTATGAGTTTTAGGGGATGCCATAGTGAATAGTGTTTTTTACAAATTAATGATGGCGCTAGGTTAGCGTAATTTAGGGGGGGAATCGATGACCTTTCCACCCGCTCTATCATCGTAATAGGAATAATATATGTCAGTGTATTTGTTTCACTTATTGTTTAGCAGTAATAAAGATGATTTGGTCAGCGCTCTACTCAGTGGTTTGATGTCGACCGAGATAGTTATTTAATAGGAGTTGCAGAATGTTTAGTCATGTCATGATCGGTGCAAATGATGTTGCCGAATCAAAAGTGTTTTATGATGCTATTTTAGGTGCCTTGGGCCATAAACCTGGTGTAATTGACGATAAGGGCCGTTGTTTCTATTTTACTGATGCAGGTATTTTTGCCCTGAGTAAACCGATTAACGGCGAAGCAGCCTGCCATGGTAATGGCAGTACGATCGGATTTGCCGCAAGCTCAACAGAATTAGCTGATGCTTGGTATAAAGCAGGTTTAGAAAACGGCGGTGTGAGCTGTGAAGATCCTCCCGGTATACGCAGTGGTGGTGGGCGTCAGTTGTACCTCGCTTATTTACGCGATCCTTCAGGCAACAAAGTATGTGCTTTACACCGCGTGGTTTAAGATAGTAAGCCCCAAAGGGGAAGCAATGTCTGTTTCCCTGCTGCTTGTGTGACACTGCTGGTTTTATTTCAATTTTGATTTTTCTATGCTTCGGCGGTTGACGTATCAGCCCCAGTTAATCTCTTTCCGACAAATTTCATTCTTCACTGTTGACTGACTCGCAATTTGGGTAAACTAGCCTCTCGTTTAGGAAGGAAAAGTCATGATCGTGAGTAATAACCCACAAGCAACTGAACAAAACAATCAAGAACAAACTCACTTTGGTTTTAAGACGGTTGATAAAACCCAAAAAGTGAACATGGTAAAAGACGTATTTCAGTCGGTTGCGGCTAAATATGACATCATGAATGATCTAATGTCCATGGGCATTCACCGTTTATGGAAACGTTACACCATTGATTGCAGCGGTGTACGCGCCGGTCACAAAGTGCTTGATTTAGCGGGTGGAACCGGTGACTTAACGGCCAAATTCTCACGTATCGTAGGCGAGTCGGGACAGGTTGTCTTGGCGGATATAAACGATGCAATGCTCAAGGTGGGTCGCGATAAACTGCGCGATTTAGGGGTGGTCGGTAACGTTGATTATGTACAAGCTAATGCCGAAGAATTGCCTTTTCCAGACAATACCTTTGATATTATTACTATCGCCTTTGGCTTACGTAATGTCACCGACAAAGATAAGGCTTTGGCGTCAATGTACCGTGTTCTCAAGCCTGGCGGACGTTTACTGGTACTAGAATTTTCTAAACCGACCAACGAGCTGTTGAATAAAGCGTACGATGCGTATTCATTTCATTTGTTGCCTAAAATTGGACAATTGGTGGCCAACGATGCAGATAGTTATCAGTATTTGGCTGAATCCATTCGCATGCACCCCGAGCAAGAGGTGCTAAAGAGCATGATGGAAGCGGTGGGTTTCGAGCAAACCACTTACCAAAATCTGACTGGAGGCATTGTTGCCTTGCACCGAGGGTTTAAGTTTTAATGCCTTTTGCCCAGTTAGTCAGCTCGGGTCTAGAGCGTGCCCTGAATAAATTACTGCAACTTGACCCTGACAGCGCCGCTAAATTGCGAAAGCTTAAAGGGCGCAATCTACAGGTGCGAGTACGTGAATTACCTTGGCCTCTCATTTTCCACTTTTCTGATGAAATCAGTTTGGGTGTAGTTGTATCAGAAGGCAGCGAAAGTGCCCGTCCAGATTGTTTAATTGAGCTGAACCTTGAGACGTTACCGTTGTTACAAGACAGCAGCCAATTATCGGCGCTTATTCAACAACAAAAATTGATTCTCATTGGCGATATTTATGTGGCCCAGAGCTTTAGCAACCTTATAAAAGAACTGGATATTGATTGGGAAGAACAATTAGCAAAAGTGACCAATGATGTGTTTGCCCATCAAACTTTCCACAGCGCTAAATCAGTCATGTTGCAAAGTCAGGATTTTATTCAGCAAAGTCGTGAAATTTGGGCAGAGCGTTTAACCAAAGAAGGGGCTGTGGGCATTAATCAACAGACCCTCGATCAATTTAGTGAAGATGTGGTTAAGTTGCGCAGCGCCACCGACCGTTTAGCGGCCAGATTGGCAATTCTTGAAAAAGCACACAAGGCATAATTCTGCAATGCGAATTTTACGTTTATACCATATCAACAAGGTGCTTCTACAACACGGTTTAGATGAACTTATTCCACCCAGTTGGCTGCCTTGGTATGCCAAATTAGGGCGTTACGGCTTTTTTTGGTTACGCAATAAGCACCCTGAAAAATCTCAGGGCGTAAGAATTCGTTTAGCGCTGCAAACCCTAGGTCCGGTGTTTATTAAATTTGGTCAAATGCTGTCTACTCGCAAAGATCTACTCTCCGTAGACATCGCCAGTGAATTAAGTATTTTGCAAGACAAAGTGGCGCCTTTTGATAGTGCTGTCGCTGAGCAAATTATTTTAAAATCTCTCGGTTTGCAGCAAATCACGGATTTGTTTACTGATTTCGATCCTAAGCCTTTAGCGTCAGCGTCTATAGCCCAAGTTCATACTGCCACTTTGGCCGGTAAAGAAGTGGTAATCAAAGTGATACGCCCTGACATTAAGCGCACCATTGAATCCGATATTGAGCTGATGCGCACGGTGGCGGCGGCCTTACAAAATTTGCTGCCTGACGGTAAACGTTTGCGCCCAGTAGAAGTCGTTGAAGAATATAAGCGCACCATTATCGATGAACTTGATTTAAGCCATGAAGCGGCCAATGGCATCCAATTTAAACGTAATTTTGAAGGCTCAGAAGCCTTGTACGTGCCTACTATTTATAGTGACTACAGCCATAAAAATGTGATGGTGATGGAGCGAATTTACGGCACGCCCATTTCTGATATTGCTCAATTGAACGCTCGCAATACCAATATGAAAAAGCTCGCCGAGCGCGGGGTGGAAGTATTTTTTACCCAAGTATTTCGTGACAGTTTTTTTCATGCGGATATGCACCCGGGCAATATCTTTGTTTCGCCTTTAAATCCTGATGACCCGCAATATATCACCATTGATTTTGGCATAGTCGGCACCTTAAACAGCGAAGATAAACGCTATTTGGCTGAAAACTTTATTGCCTTTTTTAATCGCAATTATCGAAAAGTGGCTCAGCTGCACGTCGATTCAGGTTGGGTGCCATCGAATACTGATATCGATGATTTTGAAGCATCAATTCGCCGTGTATGTGAACCTATTTTTCAAAAGCCTTTGGCTGAAATTGAATTTAGCAACGTGCTGTTGCAACTGTTCAATACTGCGCGGCGCTTCAATATGGTGATCCAGCCACAATTGGTCTTGCTGCAAAAAACCTTGCTCTACATCGAAGGTTTAGGCCGGCAACTGTATCCTGAGTTAGATTTATGGAAAACCGCTAAACCCTTCCTTGAAAATTGGATGAGAGAGCAAATTGGCGTCAAAGCCATGTACAGTAAAATTAAAGCGAACTTGCCTTATTGGTCTGAAAAGCTACCTGAAATGCCTGATTTAATTTATGACACTTTAAAGCAGGTTAAAAAATTGCCAGAGCAACAAAGGCAACATTTTGAAATATTACAAGCTCGGCAACGTCAGCAAACTAAGCGCATACAGTACTTATTGATTGGCGCTACGATGTTTATCGTTAGTGCCATCGTGCCCCTTTATCAAGACCATTGGTGGTGGTGTGCAGCGCCTGCAATGGCAGGGCTTGTTAGCTGGTTTATTGCGCTTAATACCCGTATCGATTAGCTTTGGCCAAAGTAGCCTTCTACTCGTAAACCAATGCCATAAGACGCTGAAAAAGCTTCGTCTTTACGCCATGTAATGTAAGGCTCAACTTCAAAAAATAGCCAGTCACGTAAGGCATTAACGCGCCAACGCGAACTGGCTAGATACTCATTTAAGTGGTAATTCGGCTGACTCAGCCCTTCAATATATAAACCACAAATTAGGGCATTTTTTTCGTCAAGTTGTACTAAGTGCTGCCAACTATGCTGCCACAGCCAATCGTTGGTCTCATCCCGAAAGTAAAAATGATTATTAAAGCGAAACATCGACGCCGGGTTAATAACATAACTGTATCGCCCTGAAAACTCAGCGCCAAAACCGTCACTACTGTAGTAGTAAACGGAGCTTTCTAAACGAATGTCAGCCTGTGTTCCTATGCCTGCCACAATGCGATAGCGACTTTTAACATAGGGTTGTAAACGGCGACCAATACCGATGCGATGTGACAGACCACTGTCGGGTTTGGCTTTCCATTGTAAGGCTAAATTAAAACGGTTTTGTTCATTACGGCTGTCTACTCTGGTGTTTTGTAGCAGGTTATCTGGCTGTTCGTCATCGTAATCTGATAAGACCAAGTCCACCCGATTTTTTAAATTGGGTAACTTGTACCGTATTTTAAAACGGTTCTCGAATTGGTTTAACTCGCGGCTACGTGGGTTCCAGCCTAGTTGTATTCTTGCCTCTCCCAAGGCTTTTTCAGATAAGCTATTTTGGTCAATCATAAAAAACTCATCAAACCACAAGGCTGACTCATTCACTGATTCTGATATGTTTTCATGTAAGGCGTCCAGCCATGGCTTTTCTTGCTCATCGCCCAAGCAAGGTTTACAAAAAAATGTAATTACAAAAAGCGGGAAAAACGTGATTAACGGTTTCACTTTGTTACTGATCCTGTATCGTAAGCGCTTCTTTAGACTATCTTATTTTTTTATTAACGTTTAGAAATATTATTAAACATCAAATCCAGTGACGTTTTGATAATGCTACGTATAATAGGTTCCAAGTGAATTAGGAGTGACTTATGTTTGGAATTAGTGTTCCGCAATTATTGATTATTTTGGGCATCATTGTCCTTTTATTTGGCACTAAAAAATTGCGCAGTTTGGGCGGTGATCTAGGCTCTGCGGTAAAGGGCTTCAAAAAAGCGGTCAGTGATGATGATAAAGACGACAACGATGATGCCGATTTTCCATCAAAAGAAAAAGTGGAAGACAAATCTAAAGTCGCTGCTGATACAACTCAAACCCAAACAAGTGCACAAAAAGAGCATAAGTAATGTTTGATATTGGCTTTTTTGAGCTGGTTGTTATTAGTGTTGTGGCCCTTGTCGTACTTGGGCCCGAAAAACTCCCTGGCGCGATTCGTTCAACACTCAGAACGGTTCGCTCAATTAAGGGTATGGCCAACGGCTTTCGGCAAGAAGTTGAACAGCAATTCAAAATTCAAGAATTGCATGAAAATTTGAAGAAGGCTGAAGAGCAAAATATGCAAAATTTATCACCTCAGTTACAAGAGTCGGTAGATGAACTGCGAAATGCGGCGAAGTCCGTACAAAAACCCTATTCAAAAGAGTAATCCAAGATGGCTGAACCCAATAGCTTGATTGCTCATTTAATTGAGCTAAGAAGTCGAGTGCTCAAAGCGGTAGCCAGTGTGTTTATCGTTTTTTTGTGTCTTGTTTATTTTGCCAATGATCTCTATCACTGGTTAGCGACACCTTTGCAAGACGTGTTACCCGCAAATGCCCAAATGATTGCAACCGACGTGGCCTCATCATTTTTTGCCCCCTTTAAGTTAACTATCGTATTGTCGTTTTTTATCGCCATACCAATGGTGCTGTATCAAATTTGGGGTTTTGTGGCGCCTGGGTTATATAAAAATGAAAAACGACTCGTTGCACCGCTATTGCTTTCGAGTACCTTACTTTTTTATGCCGGTATGGCATTTGCTTACTATGTGGTCTTTCCGCTGGTGTTTGCTTTTTTCACCAGTGTTGTTCCGGAAGGTGTGGTGAATAATACCGATATCACCAGTTACCTTGATTTTGTATTAAAGATGTTTTTTGCCTTTGGTTTGTCATTTGAAATCCCGGTAGCCATTGTACTGATGTGCTGGACAGGCATGACAACACCAGCGTCATTAAGAGCAAAACGCCCCTATGTCATCGTTGGTGTTTTTGTGATGGGGATGTTGTTAACGCCGCCAGATATTATTTCACAAACCTTGTTAGCGGTACCTATGTGGATACTGTTTGAATTCGGTGTGATTGTTGGTGGTTTTTACACCAAAAACGCAGAAGCCGAGACGGACGAAGAAGAGGAAGTGTGATATGAAACGAACAATCTATGCCTTGTTTTTGCTTGTAAGTGCAGGCGCTTTGAGTCAAACACTTGATAAGCAGTTGGCTGATTGTCGTATTATTAATGATGCTACAAAACGCTTGGTTTGTTATGACAATATCGCAAAACCGGCAACGCCGGTAGAGAACCCTCGGCCAGTAGAGGCGCTAACTGAGTCTGCTTCGGTTAAGCAAGTAGAAGCACAGAGCCGCACTGACGAAAGAGTAAAAAACTTCGGTCTAGAGCAGAAAATAGCCGCAGAGCAAGAGCTTGATGAAAAGTTATATTCTACGATCAGCGAACTTAAAACCGACTTGCGTAAGAAGCTTATTTTGCAGTTAGAAAATGGTCAAGTTTGGCGACAATCAGACTCCCAAATTTTTAGAGTCAAAGAAGGGGATAAAATTTATCTTGAAAGGGGAGCGCTAGGTTCGTTTTTCTTAGGTAAAGAGGGTATAAATAAAAGAATACGTGTGAAGCGAATTTCGTAACGATGGGCTGGGTCGACGTAGGCGTTAACATCACCGAAAAACCATTAGCATTTGATGATGTAGTGCAGCGTTCGTTTGAAGCGCAAGTAAGTAAGTTGATTCTTACTGGAACCAATGTACTAAAGAGTAGCAAGGCCATCGAATGGTGCGCTAAATATCCGCAGAACCTTTACTGTACTGCTGGTGTTCACCCCCACTATGCCAGTGACGTTAGTGCTGATGTTATGCAGCAACTGCAACACTTAGCCACTCATGAGTGCGTCAAAGCCATAGGTGAGTGTGGTCTTGATTTTAATCGAAATTTTTCCACCAAGGCTGACCAACTCAGGATATTTGAACAACAACTGGAACTTGCGGTGCAGAGTAAAAAGCCCGTCTTTTTACATGAACGTGATGCGTTTGATGAACAAATCCGATTATTACAACACTATCGCCCTCAACTCGTTGGTGGAGTCGCGCATTGTTTTACTGGCAACACCGCGCAAATGCAGGCCTATTTAGATCTGGATTTATATATCGGCATTACAGGTTGGGTATGTGACACCAAGCGCGGACTCGACTTACAAGCGGCAGTTAAAACCTTGCCATTAGACCGTTTATTGTTAGAAACAGACAGTCCGTATTTGCGTCCTAAAGGCTTGCCAAACAATCGTAAAATAGACGGTGGAAGTAACGAGCCTGCCTACTTACCATTTATCGCCGGGCAAGTCGCGCAATTGATGGGTGTGGAGATTGAGGCGATAAAAAGCCAGAGTATTATAAATAGCCATACTTTGTTCAGTATGGCCTTATAAGGCTACCACCATGCAATCAGCCCCACTACAGATAAAAATAACCAACAACTGGCTATTTGTTGTGGTAGCACTGTTTTGTGTGATCATGGGTTTTATTTATCCCAGCATTCAAGCTTCAACAAGTTCCGTTTATAGCCGGGTAACAGGTATCGAATATATTGTTGATGATCACAGTCAATTTACCTTAGATTCCATTATTAAGCAGCGCGGCCAAGTGTGGCAAAGTGACTCTCAAGGAAATTATTCTTTCGGAATGGCCGCTTCACCTCATTGGTTTAAATTGACCTTACCGCAGATAGATGTGCAGCGAACATGGTTACTAGAGGTGGGTTATCCATTGCTGGATAACGTTTCAGTCTGGTTCGAAGATAACGGTCTTGTATTAGCTGAATATCATAGTGGTGATCGCTTACCTTTTAACCAACGACCCATCAAAAATGAGCGTTTTATCTTTCCTGTCCCCCAAGCTAAGCAGCTTATTACCGTTTACATACGCGTAGAAACAACGGGGGCCTTACGTATGTCAGTTGATGTGTGGCCACAAGCCAGCTACCTGAGTTTTGCGAGCGAATACAATATTGTTATGGGGCTGTTTTTTGGCTTTATGTTAGCAATGGGCATTAGCAGTTTATTTAATTTTGCTACCACTAAACTCGGTGTTTTTGCAGCTTATTCTGGATATGTTTTCTTTTTGGCTTTGTCTTTAGCGGCTTTACATGGTCTTGGCTATAAACATCTATGGCCAAACTCACCGTGGTTTCAACAACATGCTTTGCCTATTTTTGCCAATTTAACTGTGGCTTTTTCTATTATTTTTTGTGATTTATTGCTTGATGTTAAACGCTATAGCCTGAAATTAAGCCGCTTATTACGCCTATTAGCACTGTTGTATTTTTTATCAGTGTTGCTCAGCTTATTTGTGCCCTTACCCCTATTAAATAGTGGCTTTTTGTTCATGCTGTTGGCCAGTGGCGCGCTAATTTATGGCGTAGGTATTTGGCTATGGACAAAAGGTGTGAGTTTGGCTGGGGTCTACACTTTGGCGTGGAGCGTATTATTTTTTGCTGGGTTTATCATCTGTTTAGATAATTTAAATATCGCTAAATTTGACCTGCCGTCTGACTACCTAATGGTGCTTGGAGCCGCCATTGAAACGTTGTTATTAGCGCTGGTGTTGGCCATTAATAACAACCAACAAAGACTAGCCTTGCAACAAACTCAAGATGAGTTACTGGCAAAGACGATAGAAGAAAAACAAACCCAAGAAAGCATGCTGGCTTTACAAGAAAACACCCAAGAAGAACTGGAGTACAAGGTTCAAGAGCGCACGCTGGAACTTGAAATTGCCTTACGAGAGTTATCTGAGATTAACCGTGAGCTGCAAGAGAAAAATACCTTAGACGCGTTAACAGGTGTGCGTAACCGCAGCTACTTTGATAAAAAATACATCGCAGAAACTCGCCGTAGTCGCCGCGAGCGAACGCAATTATCTATTGTCATGTTAGACATCGATCATTTTAAGAGCGTTAATGATAAGTACGGCCATTTGGCCGGTGATGAATGCATAATAGCCGTTGCTCGCATGCTTAAAGGCGCTTTAAAAAGGCCCAGTGATGATTTATGCCGTTACGGTGGCGAAGAATTCGTGCTGATCTTACCCAGTACTGAACTAGCTGGTGCGACTGCTCTGGTTGAGCAAGTAAGAGAAAAAATTGAAAAACAGATAATCCAATTTGATGGTCATAATATAAGTTTGACTATTAGTGCGGGAATTGCCACGGCAATAGTTAATCCGCAAGATGCTGAAGACACCCTTTTGGCCGCGGCTGATCAGCAGCTTTATTCAGCTAAAAAGGCAGGCCGCAATAACGTTAAAGGCATCTTTTTAGATGCTAATGATGAATACCTATAGGACACAATCATGGCAGAACAGTTTCCCTCGACCCGAATGCGTCGACTTAGACAGCATCATTATACTCGCCAACTGATGGCAGAAAATATATTAAGCGCGCAAGACTTAATATATCCGATGTTTGTTATTGAAGGCACAAATCAGCGTGAAGCAATCCCGTCTATGCCCGGAATTGAGCGCGTGACGATTGATTTGCTTATAGAAGAGGCAAAAGAATTAGTGCAATTGGGTATTCCTGCGCTAGCCCTCTTTCCCGTCACCCCAGCTGAATTAAAAACCTTGTGTGCCAGTGAAGCTTTTAATCCGCAGGGTTTAGCACAAAAAGCAGTACGAGCGCTGAAAAAGGCTGTGCCAGAGATTGCAGTGATCACGGACGTTGCTCTTGATCCGTTTACCATCCATGGTCAAGACGGCATTATCGATGACAATGCTTATGTATTAAACGACACCACCATTGAGATATTGGTCAAGCAAGCCTTGTCGCATGCTGAAGCGGGTGCGGATATTGTGGCCCCTTCAGATATGATGGACGGCCGGATTGGGGCTATTCGTCAAGCACTGGAAACCCACGGTTATATTAATACCTGTATCATGGCTTATTCGGCCAAGTATGCTTCAAGCTACTATGGGCCCTTTAGAGATGCTGTTGGCTCGGCAGGTAACATTAAAGGGGGCAATAAAAAGAACTACCAGATGGATCCCGCTAACTCTGATGAGGCCATGCGTGAAATTGCCTTAGATATCCAGGAAGGTGCTGACATGGTGATGGTTAAGCCCGGTATGCCATATTTGGATATTGTGCGCCGCTGCAAATCAGAATTTAAGGTGCCTACCTTTGCGTACCAAGTCAGTGGGGAATATGCCATGCATAAAGCAGCATTTGCTAATGGTTGGCTTAAAGAAGACGAGGTGATTTTGGAGTCTCTTTTAGCTTTTAAACGTGCCGGAGCCGACGGAATTTTAACTTATTTTGCCAAACAGGCAGCCGCCCTTCTGAAAGCTTAATCCTTAAACTTAAAC